>DWYS01000099.1 GCA_019118585.1 Candidatus Enterocloster faecavium
GATGATCACTTCTGCTCTCATAAATCCCATATCCTGTTCTTCCATCTGTCTGTTCTGAGTTCCTTTGCTCTGGCCTTTTCTTCCCTTCCCGGTGGTTTTCGCTCCGCCGGTTGTCTTTCTGGTCGTTGTCCGTTTCTTTGAATCAGCCACCCAAACAGCCTCCTGTCCATCTTAGCAAGTCTTTCCCTGAGAATACATTTCCCTCAGGTCTGTATAATAGTATACAAAAGAATCACGGAAATTGCAACGCCGGTCCTTTTAATTTTTGCCGCCCCCCAAACTCTTCCGGTCGATCATCTGGTACAGTCTGGCCAGGGCTTCCTTTATGCCTCCAACCTCGTTGATCAGACCTGCGTCCACCGCTTCCTTTCCCACCAGCACGGTTCCCAGGTCCCTGGCCAGCATTCTGGTGTTGTGCATCAGTCCCTTCAGCTGGTCATAGGCAATATCCGCGTGTCCGGACACAAAGGTCAGGATCCGGTCCTGGATCATTTCAAAGTATTCGTAAGTCTGAGCAGTGCCGATCACCATCCCGTTCATCCGCACCGGGTGTACCATCATGGTGCCGGAAGGAACAATAAAGGAATAGTCCGTACACACCGCAAGCGGGACTCCGATGGAATGGCTTCCCCCCAGCACCAGGGAAACGGTGGGAATGGAAAGGGAAGCGATCATCTCCGCGATCGCCAGCCCCGCGTCCACATCTCCCCCTGAAGTATTCAGCAGGACCAGCAGCCCTTCCACGCTCTCATCGTCCTCAATCTGTGCCAGCTGGGGAAGAATGTGGTCATACTTGGTAGTCTTGCTGCTTCCGGAGAGATTCTCATGTCCTTCCACCTCCCCGATAATGGTGATCAGGTGGATCCTCCTGCTCCCTTTATTCCTATCCAGCGTCAGCTGCCCGTACTCCTCCAGATGTGCATCCTCCTTAGCCTGGATCTCCGTCTCCTCCCGTTTTCTCCCAGTATCCTGTTCATTTCGTTTCTGGCTGTTTTTTCCCTTACCCATAGCGTTCTTCTTCCTTTCCATGTCATCCGGGAGCTGTTTCCCGTCCTCCATAGTCTGTGCACAAAGGGGAGGAAATATCCGCACGGACGGGGTCTGGGACAACAATGCGCCCCGGAAATGCCCGCCGTTTCAGGCAGGCACATCCGGGGCGCCGGTAAAAGCACGCTTTTTTTAGTCTCCCAGCACGTTGCGGATGGCTACCGGGGAGCGGTAATTCCAGGTGGAGATCTTGATTCCGCTCTTTCTGCTGGCCGCGTGTACCACCTGGCCGTTTCCGATATACATGGCCACGTGATTAACCCTTCCATTGCTGCCCGCATAGAAGATCAGATCGCCGGGACGCATCTCGCTGGATTTGATGCCCTTTCCCATCTGAGCCTGGGAGCCGGAATAATGGGGCAGGGATACACCAAAGTTCTGAAGCACCTTCATGGTAAAGCCGGAGCAGTCCACACCGTTTGTCAGGCTGGTTCCTCCCCATACATAGGGATTTCCCACAAACTGAAGGGCGTAGTTGACGATCCGTGACCGGAGGGAGGCCGCGTTGCTGGCCGCGATCTCGTCCGGTGAGAACTTGATGGCTTCGTTTAAGGCATAGCGCACTTCCACGTTGTTGTCTCTGGTGGAAATGTAGGCCTTGTCCGTCTCCGAGCCGTCCTCCGCATCGACTGAATCCAGCTCAATCTGCACCCAGCCGTCCAGCTGAGCCACTACGGAGTACCGCTCATCCTTTACAATCTGAGTCCAGATCTTGGCGTCGGTGTTGGGCTCCGTCCGCACATTCAGCACATCGGTGCGGATGATGGCCTTCAGATCTGCCGACTGCATGGCCAGGTCAATGGCCTCCTGTCCGGTGGCCGTGTACTGCGGGTCAGCAGAAATATATCCCGTAATGGGGCCCGACTTGATCTTATACCAGCCGTCCAGGGTCTCCAGGATCTCTCCTGCCGCCTTGCTGGTCATCTTTCCGATGATCTTTCCGTCCTGGCTGGGCTCCTGCCGGACGTTCAGATAATTGTTTACCTTGGAAATCACCAGATTGTCATACTGGTTGATGGCCTGGGCCTTTAAGTCCATCTTGCGCCCTTCATCCAGGGCATATTCCACATCCGCGTAATCCGCCGAAATGTAGCCTCCCTCAATCTGGATCCAGCCATCCTCCTCTCCCAGGACTACATAGCGCTCATTCTCCAGAGCCTGTCCGATGACATTGGAGGGGTCCATCACCGGCTCCTGGCGGATGTTCAGGCTGTCCGCCGTAATAATAGCCCGCCGTTTTACCAGGCTCTTTGCCTTTTCCCTGGCCTCATCCCCGGTCAGAAGATACTGGTTGCTGATATAGCCGTCCACCCCTCCGGAGGTAATATGGCTCCAGTCTCCGTCGGTTTCCAGGATCTCGCAGGCCCCGTCCCCGGAAAGCTTTCCGATAATATCGCCGTCCAGACTGGGTTCCCGGCGGATATTCAAATAGCCGGACACCTGAACAATCCCCAGATTTTCATAGGAATCTACCACCTTCTGGGCCGCCTCTTCCAGTTCCCTGGCTGCCTGTTCCTCCTCATCGATTTCCACGTCCTGAGCCGGGACAGCGTCCGCCGGAGTCGCCGCAGGGGCTTCCTGGCCATTCTCCGCTCTTCCCGAAACTGCCCGGCTGATCTGAAATCCGGCGAAGATGATCAAAGCCAAAGCCAGAACAGCGCCTCCGATCATCAGAAGGAGTTTGATGTTCCAGCTCCCTCTTCTTCTGCGCCGCCTGGCTTTATTTAAAATGGACGAATAATCTTTATGATCCGACATTCTTCCGCCTCCAAATCTGTATGTTTGTACATCCATCAACCGGATACCGGACTGCTCCTCACCGCGCAGTACGGGCATCCGACCAAAGCATAACAGATTTTAGTATAACACAGATGCGATATGATAAGTATGAAATTTTCCTTAAAATTTCGCCTCTGTACCTGGAAAACGGAAGTATTTCAGGATTTCTTTTCTAGTTGGACAGCATCATCCGGTCGTTGGCCAGCTCCTCGCCGCTCTCCTGAGCGAACTTCTTTAACAGGTCCTCCACCGTCAGACGCTTTTTCTCCTCTCCCTCCACATCGTAGATGATACGGCCGTTGTTCATCATGATCAGCCGGTTTCCGATGTGGATGGCATCCCGCATATTGTGGGTGATCATCAGGGTGGTCAGGTGGTCCCGGTTTACGATGGTCTCCGTGGTCTCCAGCACCTTTGCCGCCGTCTTGGGGTCCAGAGCCGCAGTGTGCTCATCCAAGAGCAGCAGCTTGGGTTTTTTCAGGGTAGCCATCAGAAGGGTCAGAGCCTGTCTCTGGCCTCCGGACAGAAGGCCCACCTTGGAAGTCAGCCGGTCCTCCAGGCCCAGCCCCAGGCCGGCCAAAAGGTCCCGGTACAGCTTGCGCTCGCTGTTGTTGATCCCCTGTCTCAGCCCCCGCTTATCTCCTCTGCGGAAGGCCAGTGCCAGATTCTCCTCAATCCCCATCGTAGCAGCTGTCCCGTTCATGGGGTCCTGGAATACCCGTCCCAGAAAAGCCGCCCGCTTAAACTCCGGAAGCTTGGTCACATCCTTGCCGTCAATGAGGATCTGCCCCTCATCCACCAGCCAGACACCTGCGATCGCATTGAGCAGGGTGGATTTTCCTGCGCCGTTTCCGCCAATCACCGTCACAAAATCTCCGTTTTTCAGCGTAAGGCTCAAATCCCTTAAAGCCTGCTTTTCATTGACCGTTCCAGGATTGAATGTTTTTGAAATATGTTTAATCTCCAGCATCAGTCCTTACCTCCCTTTTTAATGGGCTTTGAGAAATAACGGCTTTTCCACACCGGGATTGCCAGAAAGACCGCCACGACCAGAGCGGAAAGCAGCTTCAGCAGATCCGTATCGATTCCTCTCCAGATTACAACCTGAAGCACCAGGTAGTAGATGATGGAACCCAGGGATACGCCCAAAAGCCGGAATCCGAAGTTATGGAACACTTTTCCGAACACAGCCTCCCCGATGATCACCGCTGCCAGGCCGATGACGATGGCGCCACGGCCCATCTGCACATCTGCAAAACCCTGGTACTGGGCAAGAAGAGCTCCGGAAAAAGCTACCAGACCGTTGGATACCATCAGCCCCAGAACCCGGTTGAAATCCGTATTGATCCCCTGGGCCCTTGCCATCTTGTCATTGCAGCCTGTAGCGCGGATAGAGCAGCCCAGCTCCGTTCCGAAGAACCAGTACAAAACCACGATCAGCAGCACCGTAATCAGGGCCACTACCAGAATCGTATTCCGGTATACGGGTACATTTTTAATAAAACGCAGGGATACTAAAAGGTCATACTTATCCACATTGATGGCCTGGTTGGCCTTTCCCATGATCTTCAGGTTGATGGAGTAAAGTCCCAGCTGGGTCAGGATTCCGGAGAGAATGGCCGGAATCCCCATAAAGGTATGGAATAGGCCGGTGGCCAGGCCCGTAAGCATTCCCGCGATCAAAGCCCCCAGCAGGGCAGTCCACACATTGCATCCCGCCAGCATCATCATGATGCACACAGCTCCTCCGGTACACATGGAGCCGTCCACGGTCAGGTCCGCAAAATCCAAAATCCGGTAGGTAATATATACGCCGATGGCCATGATCCCCCAGATTAGTCCCTGGGCGGCTGCCCCGGGCAGAGCGTTTACTAACGACATTATCTCACTCATATTTCATACCTCAGTTCTTTTTGTTCTGGTGCTGTTCCGGGAAACGCACGTTTGAGGGCATCTCAAAGGACCTCGCCTTTGGGATACCCTCAAAAAGACAGGAAAATTCAATTCCGCCCAGTTCTTATTCTGCCTCGATGGCTACATAATCATCCGGCACCTCAACACCCAGAGCCTCGCAGATGGTGGGGTTGTACTTCTTGGTAAACTGCGGGGCATACTCGATGGGCATCTGGGAAATGTCCTCCTCGCCGGTGAGGATCCGCACTGCCATATCGCCGGTTGCTACGCCCAGATCATAGTAGGAAATGGACAGGGTGGCAACGCCGCAGCCGGAACAGATTCCCTCCTCGCCTGCAATGATGGGAACACCTGCAGGCTGGCAGATATTGTTGATGATCTCCGTGTTGGAAGCCGCCGTATTGTCCGTGGGGATGTAAATTACATCGCAGGCATTGGCAGCGTTGGTGGCGATGGTTGCCAGGTCATTGGAGTCGGAGAATGCGTAATACTCGCAGGTATAGCCCAGATCCTCCAAAGCAGCCTTTACCGTATCGACCTGATACTGGGAGTTAGCCTCTGCGGAGCAGTAAAGCAGTCCCACGTTCTTGGCATCGGGGAAAAGCTCATTTAACATGGCGGCCTGCTCGTCCAGGGGAGCCAGATCGGAGGTTCCGGAAATGTTTCCGCCAACGGTGCCGTCAAAATCATCGATTCCAAGGGCAACACCGTACTCGGTTACAGAAGTTCCCAGAATGGGGATCTCGTTGGTACCGGCCTGAGCCGCCTGAAGGGCAGCCGTTGCATTCGCAAGGATCAGGTCCACATCTTCCGATACAAAGCTGTTGATGATCGTGGAGCAGGTGTTGGAATCACCCTGGGCATTCTGAAGGTCAAAGGTCACCGCATCCTCCCCAAGGGCATCGGTAATGGCGTCCATAAAGCCCTGGGTAGCTGCATCCAGCGCGTCATGCTGTACCAGCTGACAGATTCCGATGGTGTAGGTCTCTCCATCTGCAGCCGCAGCAGACTCTCCCTCAGCGGCTTCGCTCTCCTCAGAAGCAGACTCCTGGGAAGCAGCCTCAGTTGCAGCCTCGGTTTCCGTGCTTGTACTGCTGCCGGAGCAGGCGGTAAGGCCCACAGCCATAGCTGCAGCTACGGTCAATGCCAACATTTTTTTCATAATCGTTTCCTCCTCTTCTTCGTTCGGTCATGACGGCATTATAACGCTTCAACGCGCAAAAGTCAATAAGAAAAAGAGATTTTGCAAAAGAAGGGCTTCTCAGCCCTTCTCTCCGTTCATGGGAAGGAATACCGTAAACTCGCTTCCTATATCCGGCTCTGAGGAAACGTGTATGGTCCCATGGTAAAAATTCACAATATGCTTGACAATGGACAGCCCCAGGCCAGTACCGCCCTGCTTGCGGCTTCTCCCCTTATCCACCCGGTAGAAGCGCTCAAAGATGCGGTCCAGGGAATCTGAGGGGATCCCCACGCCGTTGTCCTTGACGCGGATGACCATCTGCCCGTCGGTTTCCCGGATATTGACCCACACCTGCCCTCCCGGCCGGTTGTACTTGACAGCATTGGAGATCAGGTTGGTCAGAAGCTCCCGCATCTGCTGCAGGTTGGCATGGATCATCAGAGGCTGGCAGTCCACATGGATAAAGACCTGAGCCTCCGCAGCCTGGGGTTTCAGACTGTCCACGATCTCCTCCAAAAGGACGCTGATGCGCACATCGGAAAAGGTGACCTCCGCCTCTTTCGACTCCAGGCGGGAGATCATGAGGATATCGTTGATCAGACCGGTCATCCGGACAGCCTCCTTCTTGATCCGGCTGGCAAAGTCCGCTTTCGTGGCCTCATCCTGGATCATGCCGCTTTCCAGAAGCTCCGCATACCCCTGAATGGAGGTGATAGGGGTTTTCAGTTCGTGGGAGGCATTGCTGAAGAATTCCTGGCGGATCATCCGCTCCTTCTCGATCTGGTTTAAATAGTCCTTTACATTTTTGGACATCTTCATGGTGGTATCAGCGATGACGTTAATCTCCGGATACTGACAGTGCTCAAAATTCAGCTCCGTGTAGTCTCCCTTCACCTTCAGCATCTCCTTTGCGATATCCTGGAGAGGCTTGGTGATGGAGGAAACCAGCCGCGTGGTGACGATAAAGGAGCCCACCACCGCCACCAGCAGGCTCAGAGCGGAAGCCGGGAAAAACAGCGGCAGGTACTGCTGGAAACCGGAGTAGGGAACCGCCGCCCTGAGAATTACATCCGCGTTTTTAGAGCGGTATGCCACATAGAGCATCCCTTCGTTCAGGGTATCCGACCGCCTCCTGGCATAGCCGCTGCCCGTTTGGATGGCATCCTGGACCTCCTTCCGGTCCAGGTGGTTGTCCAGCTCGTCCATCTGGGCCTGAGTGTCCGCCAGGACCGTGCCGTCCATCTTGATCACCGTCAGCCGGCTGTTGTTCCCATCCATAAGGGGGTCCAGCTTTTTCATGGTCTCCGCCAGATCTCCCTCATAATCCAGGCTTCCGTCCAGCACCTCCAGCATATAGAGCATATCCCTGGTGGAGCTGTTGAGGATGACTCTGCTTCCCACCATATAAAAGATCAAACCATTTAAAATCAGTGCCCCGAAGAGCACCAAGATGAATTTTTGTAAAATAGCTCTGCGCATGAATTTCTCCTTACGTCCCGGGGTGTACCATCCGGTATCCTACTCCCCGGACGGTGCGGATACAGGCCCCGCCTTCCTCTCCCAGTTTCTGGCGCAGGGTCCGGATATGCATATCCAGGGTCCTGGTCTCCCCGTCGTACTCATAGCCCCAGATCTGATTCAGCAGTTCATCTCTGGTCACTACCCTGGTCTGGTTCTCCATCAGGTACACCAGAAGTTCAAACTCCTTTAAGGTCAGCTCCACCTGGCGTCCGTTTGAGAACACCTCCCTGGTCTGACGGTTGACCCGGATCTTCTCAAAGCAGAGATTGTCCTCCTCGGCCTCCCTCCTGGTCCTGCGCAGAAGGCTCCGGATTCTGGCGGAAAGCTCCAGGACACCAAATGGCTTTACCATATAGTCATCCGCCCCGCAGTCCAGTCCCACCACTTTGTCCAGTTCCTTCTCTCTTGCCGTCAGCACCATAATGGGGATATTTTTCAGGCCTTCCGTGCTACGGATCTCCTTGATGGCGGTGATGCCGTCCATTCCCGGGAGCATCCAGTCAAAAATCGCCAGGGAAGGGGCCTCCTCCTTCATTCTCGCCAGACCTTCCTCAGCCGTCTCAAAGCTCTCCGTATCGTACCCGAACCCCTCCAGCGCGATCTTCAGCAGATTCCGGATGTTGTCGTCATCTTCAATAATATAAATTCGGTCCATTTCTTCATGTCCTGCCTTTCCCTGTTCTTCCAATCATTTTCACTATATCAAAAACAGGTAAAATCCACCCCTTGGGCGTGTAAATTTTTTGTAAAATTTCAAGGCCGCCGCAAAAGCCTCTCCCAGGACATGATCCTGTGAAAACGCATTTTGCGGCGGCCTGTTCCTGTCGCCTCTATCCTATCACATTTTTTTTAACAGGAAAAGAGTCTTGTTTTCTTAACCGTCTATTCACTGCGCAGGGCATCGATGGGGTTCAGATTTGCAGCCCGGTTGGCAGGCATGTAGCCAAACAGCAGCCCGATGCCCACAGACACGCTGAAGGACACTAAAATTGCCCCAAAGGTAGGCGTTGCATCGATGCCCACCAGGCTTCCCACCGCCGTGGTGGCGATGCAGCCGATGAGAATGCCGATGACTCCACCCAGGGAGCTGGTGACCGCAGCTTCAATGACAAACTGCTGCATGATCACACCCTTGTCGGCTCCCAGGGATTTGCGGATCCCGATTTCCCGCGTGCGCTCTGTTACGGATACCAGCATGATGTTCATGACTCCCACGCCGGCCACCAGGAGGGAAATACCGGCGATGCCGCCCAGCATCCCGCTCATCATGGCGATCTGCTCATTCAGGGAATCCAGCAGCTCGCTCATAGCCGTTACATGGTAAAGGTCATCGTCCAAAAAGATCTCATAGAGGAAATCTTCCAGCAGGGAGGTGGCCTCATCTGCATTGTCCGTATCGATCAGGGTAAGAATGTAGCTCCCGATGTTGGCATTCCGGGACATTTTCACCGCTACGCTGTAGGGCATCCAGACGAAATCATCGGTTCCCCCTTCATCAAAATCATCCTCATCCTGGACTTCCACCACGCCCACGATCTTAAAGGCATAGCCTCCGATCTTTAGAGTCTGGCCTATGGCCTTCTCCGAACTTCCGTAAAGACTCTGGGCCACATAAGCACCGGCCACGCACACCTTCTGCCGGGATAAAATATCCGAATAGGCCAGATTCCGCCCCATTTCCAGCTCATACCCCATAATGTCCAGGTACTGTTCACTGCAGCCCGACACGCTGGTGGTATCCAGGGAATCGTCCCCATGCTTGACCGTTGTGGTGATGGATACCGTGGGGCTGATGGCGTCAAACAGATCCGTATGCTCCTCATAAAACTCATACATTTCATCCACATCCAGGGTACGGGAAGTGAGATTGATCACATTTACATTGACCCGGTTTACGCCCATGCTGGCAAAATTCTCCACCACACTGCTCATATAGCCGTTTACCAGGCTCACCAGGATAATGACAGCCGCAACGCCGATAATGATTCCCAGCATGGTGAGGAAGGAGCGCATTTTATTGCCCCAGATGCTCCTAAGGGCCAGTTTAAAGGATTGCAGCATAATCTTTTACATCTCCGTCAAAGGTTATTTTTCCATCTGCGATGCGCACCACCCGCTTGGCCTCCAGGGCAATGGAGTTGTCGTGGGTGATCATCACAATGGTATTGCCCTCTTCATTCAGCTGTTTCAGGAAATTCAGCACCTCCCGGCTGGTTCTGGAATCCAGGGCGCCGGTAGGCTCGTCGGCCAGGATCAGGGAAGGGTCACCCGCCAGGGCCCTGGCGATGGACACCCTCTGCTGCTGTCCGCCGGAGAGCTGGTTGGGAAGGTTCCTCCACTTGTCGGCCAGCCCCACCTTTGCCAGGGAGGCCATCGCCCGCTCCTTTCGCTCTGCCGGCGGAACGCCGCCGTAAAGAAGGGGCAGCTCCACATTTTCCAGCAGATTCAGCTTGGGAAGAAGATTATACTGCTGGAAGATAAAGCCGATCATCCGGTTCCGGATCCTGGCAAGCTGGCGGTCCGTCATCACCGACACATCCTCCCCTCCCAGGAAATACTCGCCCTCCGTAGGCACATCCAACGCTCCGATGATATTCATCAGAGTGGACTTTCCGCTTCCGGACTTTCCCACAATGGCTACAAATTCCCCCCGGCAGATGGTCAGGGTAATCCCATCGCTGGCCCTGACCTCCTCGCCGCCCAGATAGTAGATTTTATAAATATTTTTCAGTTCGATCAGGGGCTGGCCCATGGCCACCTTGCCGTCCGGGCCCGTCTCCTTTACCGCCTCTGCTGTCATAACCTTCCTCCTATCTTCGGCCTCCGCCGGGGCCGCCGCCTCCGGGACCACCGCCTCCGGGTGCTCCGCCTCCGGGTGCTCCGCCGGGGCCGCCGCCCATGCCGCCGCCAGGCATCATCATAAAGCCGCTGGTCTGGGTGGACTCAGCCACATAGACTACATCGCCCTCTTCCAGTCCGCTGGTAATCTCCACATAGCTGTCATTCATCAGGCCGGTCTCCACCTCCACAGCCCTAAAGCCTGCAGGCACCGGTCCATGAGCTTCTGTTACGGAGTCATCCTGCACATAGACCTGGTTGCCTCTCATGAGGGCATCCACCGGAATGGTCAGAACATCGTCCGCCTGGTCCAGAGTGATGACGCCGTCCACGTTCATGCCGGGCAGCAGCTCATCCAGCCCATCGTTCATGGTCACCGTTACCGGGTAGGTGGTAACGCCGTTGGAGTAGGAGCTCTCAAGGCTTACATTGGTCACCGTGCCGGAGAAGGTTTCTCCTTCAAAGGCATCCGCAGTTACCACTACCGGCTGTCCCACCTGCACCTGGCGCACATCCAGTTCATCAATGGACATCTCAAAGGTCAGGCTGGACAGGTCGTAGATAATGACCAGCGTATTCTCGCTGTTGGAATCCCTCGTGATGGTCTCTCCTACGTTGTAGTTCTTGGCGATCACCTGCCCGGCGATGGGAGCTTTGATGGTGTAGTTGTCATAGCTGTCCTGGGTGGTCTCCAGGTTGTTCTCCGCCGTCTCCACGCTCTCCTCCGCCTGCTGCACCGCATCGGAATAGCTCTTTAACAAATCGGAAGCCGAATCCGCTGTCATCCGGAAGATCGGGGTTCCTTTGGTCACATAGTCCCCCTCGTTGACCAGCAGTTCCTCCACCTCCACCGATGAGCTCAGGTCCGCTGTCATGGTGGTGTCGATGGCCGCCGTAAAGGTTCCGTCCTCACTGCCGATAAACTCCCCAATCTGAGCGGTGGCCCGCATCACATCGGTCAGTCCGCCCGGGTTCTGCACGGTAATGGTTACGTATTTCACCAGGCGTCCCCCGGTCAGGGCCTGCTCCCGGTTGGCGATGGCCGTCACGGTACCTGCAATCTGCTCGCCAGTATCCACCAGGGTCAGGGTAGCCCCGTTCCCCACTCCGATCAAATCTGCCTCGCCGGACAGGAAGGGAATCCGGATCTTCATCTCGTCATCGCTGTAAAGGTCCGCCAGCTGGCTGTTCCCGCTGACCCGGTCCCCCACATGGATGTGCAGCGTATTGATATAGCCGCTCTCCGTGGCCTTGTAGGTATTGCCGCTGTAGTCGCTCAATGCCTTCTGATAATCCTCCTGGGCGTCCGTTAAGTCTTCCTGAGCTCTGGTCAGGCGGTTGGTGGAGGAGGTCAGCTGGGATTCCATGCTGGAGTGGTCGATCTCATAGAGGACCTGGTCCTTCTCCACCTGGTCCCCCTCCTCGAAGTCGGCGGATATGATCTCGCCCTCCACAAGAGAGGTGACGCTGTAGGTGGCCGCCGCCTCCAGCGTGCCGGAGGAGGACAGCTCCGAGGCAATGCTCTGTCTGGTCACCACCGCCGTATTCACTGTCTCCGCCTCCGCTGCCGCCTGCCTTGCCTGAGCGGAACGCCACAAAAGAATTGAAATCAGGATTACCGCGATCAGCACCAGGGCAATGACGATCTTCAGCCATTTTTTCTTCTTCTTGCGCTTCTTCGCCCCTGGTTTTGAGGTCCCGCTTTCGGCCGGGGCTGATTCCTGCTGTTTCCCTTTCCCCGGCAGTTTTGAGGCGGCCTCCGATATTTTTTCCTTCACACTTCCAAACTGAATCTTCATCCTGCACCTCGCGCCTTAATATTCCAGAACGTCAACAGCCGAGTAGCTGGTGCCGGAACCCTGGCACACAACCACGACCTCGTCGCCCACCTGAATGCTTCCGTAGATGGAGAACACATACTGCAGTTCCGAGGAATCCAGTCCCACCGTAATGGTTCCGTCGCTATCGATGAGTTCCGAATCGGAAGAATCGTTTAGGTCTACCTCCAGCTCGATGGCCGTAGGAGTGATCACATCGGTGGACTGATAGTAGATGCTCTTAACTTCACCTTTCAGCAGGATGTAGCTGCCGTTGCCCGGCTCCTCATCATCCCAGCCGCTTGTCGTATAAGCCCAGATGGTCTTGGACTTTACATTGTAGTAGATCACGGCAAAACCGCAGTCTCTCTGGGACCGGGTCACCGCCGCCAGATCGCTGGCTACGCCGTTTAAGAATACATTGGCATCCGTTGTGCTGAAGGGTACGGAATCCGCCACGGAAAAGCCCTTCCGCACCAGAATGGGACCTCTGCGCTCGTCGTCCAGAATGGTGATGGGGTTGATCTCCCCGTCGTTGTTGAGCTCGCAGTCCAGAATGGAGCCATAGATGGTGCTGCTGTCCTTGGGTGTGGCTTTCAGCAGGTTGTAGAAAATGTTCATGCAGTCTGTCTGGGTCAGGACCTCATCGGCCTGGCGGTTGGTAACCTGCTCGTTCAGCTCCAGATAATTGAACTTGGAAATCCTGGAAGATGCCAGATCCCCGGTAAAATCATCGTCGGTATAGCCCAGCAGGGCCAGAACTGCCTTCACTGCGTCCTTATATGTAATGTAATCGTCCGGCTTGAACATCCCGCCCAGATATCCCGTCATCCAGCCCTGGGAGGCGGCGATGCGGATATAGATCGCACTGGGATGGGTAGCCGGAACATCCGCAAATACGGATACCGCCGTGCTGGTCAGATTTTCCCTCCAACTGGATGCCTTTACCAGCATCTCGGCGAAATCCGCCCGGCTCACCTTTGCGGTAGAATCCGTAATGCTCATGATTCCCACCAGATCCACCACCTGCTCCCTCATCTGAAAGTTGGCGGCAGACGTGTTGGCATACACACAATAGGGAGCCAGTGCAGTGCTTCCCACCGCGGCAGATAACACAGTATACATACAGCGTCTCGACCTGTAACCTCGTCTCATAAAAATCTCCTTTCCCTCACGCGTCCTTTCAATCGTAGTCAATTTACCATGAGTTTGTGAAGATTCTGTGGGCAAAATGTTAGGAAATGTGCAAAATTTTAATTCAGCCCCAGATAGGCTCTCATGGCCTCCAGCCGCTTTTCTCCTTCTTCCCGTCCCTCCTGGTACAGAGCTTCCAGGTTCTTTCGGTTCCGCTCCAGGCGGGATACCGTCACCGGCTTTGGCGGACGGATCACAAAAATCTTTCCCTCATCTTCCAGCCGTTCAATCTCATCCTCAAGCCGGTTATACCGGTCCGGAATCTCCTCAATGGAGGAGAGAAGCTGGGGAAGAGGGCCAAAGTATCTGCGGTAGATCTTCTGATGGAGCCGGCTGATCGGCGGTTTGCGGTAGCCGTGGTTGCGGCTTAACACCAGCACCACCTTCTCGTACCCTTCCTTCATAGCCTGTTTAAAGGGAATGGGCATGGACAGCCCTCCGTCCAGATACTGCCGGTGGTCAATGGTCACCATCCTTGAAAGAATGGGCATGCTGCTGGAAGCCGCCACCGCAGCTTCGATATCCGAACAGATCCCTTTTTCAAAATATTCCGGCTGCCCCGTTCTGCACCGGGTGGCCACCGCCACAAAGCGCTGGGGAGATTTCTCAAAGGTTTCCCGGTCAAAGGGGATCAGCTCATGGCTCAATTCCCCGAACAAAAAGTCAAAATTGAAAATCTGCCGGTTCCGCAGCATCCTGCGAAAGCTCAGGTACCTGGAATCGTTTACAAATCTCAGCGTTACATCCCTGGTTCTCCCCGGCTGCCTGCTGATATAGTTCATGGCGGTCATGGAACCGGCTGATACGCCGATCACATAGGCAAAGTTCATCTCCTGCTCCAGGAACACATCCAGCACTCCCGCAGTAAACAGGCAGCGCATGGAGCCTCCTTCCAGCACCAGCGCTCCGGGAATTCGTTTATGGTCTTCTGCCAGTTTCTGTTCCATTTTTCCTGCCTCCTTTTTTACATCAGCGGTGCGATCAGGCGCAGCGTTCTTCCGGCCAGGCGCTTCAGGATCGGATAACTGCGGCATTCCTTTAAAGTAATCTTTTCACATTTTGCCAGAGTTGCCTGGAAATCCTCCTCCATCTGTCCTACTGCGCTGTTGCGGTACAGGTAAACTCCGCACTCAAAATGAAGATACAGGCTGCGGAAATCCAGATTGATGGTTCCCACCACCGCCTTTTCATCATCACAGATAAATTCCTTTGCGTGGACAAATCCGGGGGTATATTCAAAGATCTGGACCCCCGCCTCGATCAGCTCCGGATAATAGGTGCGGGCCAGCAGATAGGCGTACATCTTGTCCGGAATATGGGGCATAATGATGATAACCTCCACCCCGCGCTTGGCCGCAAAGCAAAGGGCATTTTTCATATCATCGTCCAGGATCAGGTAAGGCGTCATGATATGAACATAGGATCTGGCCCGGTTGAGAATGTCCATGTAGACCTCCTCTCCCACCCGTTCCCTGTCCATGGGGCTGTCGCCGTAGGGCATCACAAAGCCGCTCCTGTCCCCCGGCAGGTCCTTCATCTCTTCCGGAGATGCCAGATACCGTTCATAATCCTTCTCGTATTTCTTTTCCGCCACATGCCACATCTGCAGAAACATCATGGTAAAGCTCCGGACCGCCTCGCCCTTCACCATCACCGCCGTATCCTTCCAGTGGCCGAACCGCACCTTCTGATTAATATACTCGTCTGCCAGGTTGACGCCTCCCGTAAAACCGGTGCAGCCGTCGATCACCACGATCTTCCGGTGGTCCCGGTTATTCTGATGGGTGGAGAGCACCGGCTTCACAGGGGAAAACATTTTGCAGTGGATCCCCTTCTGCTCCAGGACCTGAGGATAGTGGTAGGGAAGAAGCATCATGGAGCAGGTTCCGTCATAAAGCACCCGCACCTCCACTCCTTCCTTCACCTTCTCCTCCAGGATTTCCAGAATGGCGTTCCACATCATTCCCCGTTCAATGATAAAATATTCCATGAAGATAAAGCGTTTGGCCTTCTTCAGCTCCGCCTTCAGGGCTTCGAACTTATCCTCCCCCAGGGGGAAAAACCGGGCGGACGAATTCCGGTAGATGGGATACCCGGCCCAGTTGTTCATATAGTGGATCAGTCCCTTTACGTCACAGCTCTCCTCCATAACCTGCCGGGCTGTCTCCTCATCCTGTTCCAGGAAGGGGCGTATCTCCCTGCCGGTCTGCCGCAGACGCCCGGCCATCAGTTTTGGGATGATCTGGATATGAACAAAGATGTAGAGCATCACGCCGAAGACAGGAAATACCAGCACCGGTATCACCCAGGCGATTTTGAAGCTGCTGTCCGTCTGTTCATTGAGAATATAGATGACTGCCGCTGCTCCCAGCAGAATAAAGGCGGCATAGAAGTAAACGACATACTCCTCCATCAGGCGCAGCGGAATAAACAGAAGCGCGATCTGAAGAAGAATTGCCAGAAGCACATACGTTGTACGGCCAAAGATAATGCGAAGCAGGCCTCTCAATTTTTTCTTCAAGTTTTCTCCTCCATTCCTATCAAAAATGGGGCGGCAGAACTTTTCTGTCCGAAAGTCTGCCGCCTCTCCTGCAGGGATTTATTTTCACGCCTAATTTTCAAGAGCCTGGCGCACATCCTCGATGATATCTTCCGGGTCCTCCAGTCCCAGACTGAAGCGGATCATAGAGGGGTCCACGCCCGCAGCCTTTAACTGCTCTTCATTCAGCTGCCGGTGGGTATGGCTGGCGGGATGGAGCACCGCCGTTCTGGAATCTGCCACATGGGTTTCAATGGAGCAGAGCTTTAACTTATCCATAAACTCTGCTGCTGCCTGCCGTCCGCCCTTTAAGCCGAAGGAAATGACGCCGCAGGTTCCGTTCGGCATATATTTCCTGGCCAGCTCATAGTACTTGTCTCCCTCAAGTCCCGGATAGGAAACCCAGGCCACATCGTCTCTGGACTTTAAGTATCTGGCCACTGCCAGGGCATTGGCACAGTGGCGGGGCATCCTGAGATGGAGGGTTTCCAGTCCGATATTAATCAAAAACGCATTCTGGGGAGACTGGATGGAACCCAGATCCCGCATCAGCTGGGAGGTCGCCTTGGTGATGTATGCCAGTTTTCCAAATTTCTGGGTGTAGATGATGCCGTGGTAGGACTCATCCGGCTCCGTCAGGCCCTTAAACCGGTCGTGATAGGCCTCCCAGTCAAAATTGCCGCTGTCCACGATACAGCCTCCCACCGTAGCCGCATGGCCGTCCATGTACTTGGTGGTGCTGTGCGTTACAATATCTGCTCCCCACTCAAAAGGCCTGCAGTTGATAGGGGTGGCGAAGGTGTTGTCCACGATCAGCGGGACCCCGTGGCGGTGGGCTACCGCAGCGAATTTTTCAATATCCAGGACCGTCAGGGCCGGATTGGCAATGGTCTCCGCAAAGAGAGCCTTTGTATTGGGGCGGAACGCCTTCTCCAGCTCCTCCTCGGAAGCATCCGGATTCACCAGCGTGCACTCCACGCCCATCTTGGGGATGGTTACCGTAAACAGATTGGTAGTTCCTCCGTAAATGGCCCCTGAGCTTACGATATGGTCTCCGGCTTCACAGAGGTTCATCACCGCGTAAAAGTTGGCTGCCTGCCCGGAGGAGGTCAGCATCGCAGCTACTCCGCCTTCCAGCTGGCAAATCTTGGCCGCCACCGCATCGTTGGTGGGATTGGCAAGCCTGGTATAAAAATATCCGCTCTCCTCCAGGTCAAACAGACGTCCCATCTGCTCGCTGGTAGAGTATTTAAAAGTGGTGCTCTGATAAATGGGGACCTGCCTGGGTTCGCCGTTCTTCGGCTCCCATCCTCCCTGAATGCAAATCGTATCCAATGAACGTTTCTTACTCATGGTGATGATTCCTCCTTTTGTCTAAACGCTATGTACCATAGTCTAGCACACATGGAGGTATAAAATCAATGATAAGTTGCAATTATTCCGGGCTGCATCCTTAAAGGAGGCGGATGATCTCCCCGATGTACTCCTTTGTGGTGGCGCTTCCTCCGATATCAGGGGTGTTGAATCTTCCTTCTTCCAAAACCCGGTCTACGCTCCTTCGGATCTTAGCGGCACACTCCATCTGCCCCAGATACTCCAGCATCATGCAGGCAGACCAGAGAAGAGCGGTGGGATTGGCAATCCCCTTTCCTGCAATGTCCGGTGCGCTGCCGTGGACCGCCTCAAACATGGCATACTCCTCACCCAGATTGCTGGAAGGCAGAAGTCCCAGACCGCCGATGAGGCCGCTGGCCAGGTCCGAGAGCATGTCCCCGTAGAGATTGGGCATCACCATCACATCGAACTGCGCCGGATGCATCACCATCTGCATAGCCGCATTGTCCACGATGATGTCATTGGCCTCAATCTCCGGATAGCCTTTGCTTACCTCATAAAAGATATCCCGGAACATGCCGTCGGACATTTTCAGGATATTGGCCTTGTGAACACAGGTAACCTTTTTCCTTCCGTGGGTCCTGGCATACTCAAAGGCATCCCGGCAGATGCGCGTGCTGGCCTTCCGGGTGATGATCTTGGTAGCATAGACCGTATCCTGGTCGATCTGCTCCTCCACACCCACATACAGATCCTCCGTGTTCTCCCGGAAAATCACCATGTCAACCTGCTCAAAGGGAGTCTTGACCGCATGGTTGCTCTTGGCCGGCCGGATGTTGGCATAAAGGTCGTACTTCTTTCTCAGGAATACATTGAGAGAGCGGAAGCCCTTTCCCACCGGGGTGGTAATGGGGGACTTTAAAAATACCTTGTTGCGCTCCACAGATTCGAAAGCAGCCTCCGGGATCAATGCGCCATGGGCCTCGTACTCCGCCTCGCCAACTGAGAAAATCTCATAGTCCAGCTGGGCTCCTGCTGCCTCCAGCACCTCCAGAACTGCATCCGTAATCTCCGGACCAATCCCATCGCCTTTAAATACCGTAATTGTCTTTCTGTTCATCTGCTGTTCCTCCATCCTTTGTCTGAATCCGTCTCTTTTTCAAAGTTAAAACGAATTTTGTCTTTTACTATACGACATTTTTCCCGGATTGTCCAGCTTTTTTATTGTGGCAGTCACAGTATTTTTATTGTACTTGAAAACATACAAAAACCGCGGAAAAGGACTCCGCGGTTTTTGCTTCTGCGCCTGAAGGCACATTCATGTATCTTATTTTCTTCTGCTGCGGTTGTAATTGATCAGGCAGCCTGCCTTTACGATCTCACGTTCCTCAGCCGTCATATCGGCAATGTACAGGTTCAGCTCCTTCACGGTGTCGCCCAGCACATAAGCCTTGATGTTCTGTAAATCTCCTTCCAGAGCCTTGCGAATCTGAGGCACATAGATGTAATCTCCAACCTCAAACTCCGGCTCCTCCTTCATCTGGAAGGGGATCATGCCCCAGTTCATCACATTGGAGCGATAACGCTTGGTTGCGTATTCCTTACAGATATTTGCGAGGCCTCCGATTACTCTCTGGCAGCTGGCAGCCTGCTCTCTGGCGGAACCATCGCCAGGTTTTACAGCGTAGACCATGCTTCCGATCTCGGTCTCCTCCATCTTTACATGCTCATTGCCCGGGATCTGGCGGATCTTCTCGAAGATCTCCTTCAACTCAGGAGCCTTGGCCAGCTCTGCCTCAGCGCCCTCCTTCACTCTGGCCTTTTCCAGAGCGTCAACCACTTTGGTCCTGCCTACATACTCCGGATCTCTCCTGGACAGGGTGAACTCAGCCAGTCCCAGAGGATTGGAACGATAGGAAGAGGTCTCACCGGAAGGGATCAGCTCATCGGTGGTGGTTACCGGATCCATGATCTTGGAGCAGACCTTCAGCAGGATGTTGTCGGTCAGGGCACTCATCTCAGGCCAGTCTTTGATATTGGGTCCGTAGATCAGATCCTTGTCCGTCTCCGCCTTGCCGTATCCGAAGTATACGCGGTTCTTGTAAACCGTATCGTCAAACTCATACTCAGGCACATCGCCCCAGCAGTCCAGAGTCTCGGCGGAGGTCAGGATGCCGCCGTTTGCTGCCGTTGCTGCGATGGAACGGGCATCCATCAGAGCAACTGCGGACATCTGTCCGTTTCCTGGCTTGGAGCCTTCCCGGTTGGGGAAGTTTCTGGTAGTATGGCGGATGGAAAGTCCGTTGTTGCAGGGGGTATCTCCGGCTCCGAAGCAGGGGCCGCAGAAAGCAGTACGGATGATCGCGCCTGCGTTCATCAGGTCTGCGATGGCACCCTTCTTCACCAGGTCTACAAATACAGGCTGAGAGGAAGGATATACGGCCAGTGAGAACTCGTCGCAGCCGCAGTCTCCGCCCTTTAAAGCATGAGCCGCCTCGATGACGTTGGTGTAGTTTCCGCCTGCGCAGCCTGCGATGATCCCCTGCTGTACCTGCAGTCTGCCGTCAGCGGTGATCTTGTCCATCAGCGTAAAGGAAGCTCTTCCTCCTGCTACCTTCTTGGCCTCCTCCTCTACGCCGTGGAGGATGTCCTTTAAGTTGGCATTCAGCTCATCGATCTCGTAGGCATTGCTGGGATGGAAGGGCAGAGCGATCATGGGCTTCACGGTGCTTAAATCCACATATACGCAGCCATCGTAGTAGGCAACGTCAGCGGGATTTAACTCCTTGTAGTCCTCTCCGCGTCCGTGCTTCTCCAGGAAGCGCTTGGTATCCTCATCGGTCCTCCAGATAGAGGACAGGCAGGTTGTCTCGGTGGTCATAACATCCACGCCGTTGCGGTAGTCGGTGGTCATGTAGGAGATTCCGGGGCCTACAAACTCCATCACCTTGTTCTTTACATAGCCGTTCTTGAATACGGCGCCGATGATGGCCAGGGCGATATCCTGGGGACCAACGTAGGGAGCGGGCTTTCCGTCCAGATAGATGGCGATCACATCAGGACATGCCACATCGTATGTATCTCTTAACAGCTGTTTTACCAGCTCGCCGCCGCCCTCTCCGATGGCCATGGTGCCCAGAGCGCCGTAACGGGTATGGCTGTCAGAGCCAAGGATCATCTTGCCGCAGCCGGCCATCATCTCACGCATATACTGATGGATCACTGCGATGTGAGGGGGAACATAGATTCCGCCGTACTTCTTGGCAGCGGACAGGCCGAACATGTGGTCGTCCTCATTGATGGTTCCGCCTACGGCACACAGGGAGTTGTGGCAGTTGGTCAGCACATAGGGAATGGGGAACTTCTCCATGCCGGAAGCCTTTGCCGTCTGAACGATCCCCACGAAGGTGATGTCATGGGAAGCCATGGCGTCAAACCGGATCTTCAGATGTTCCATATCGCCGGATGTGTTGTGGGCCTCCATAATGGAATAGGCCATGGTTCCCTTCCGGTCCTCGGCTTTATTGGCCTCCTTTCCGGTTAAGGCCTTCACCTTGGCGCTCTCCGCCTCGGGCACGATCTCTTTGCCGTTAACCAGGTAAACCCCGCCGTCATACAATGATACCATAGAAAAAATACCTCCTTTTTCGATTTGGGTCTTTCATTTCCGATGATTCTATCATATACTATATTCAGAATATAGGCAAATACTATATATCTTATATCATATATTGGATTTTCCTATACGATATCGATGCACTGCAGCCGACCCGGACAAGAGGAAATCCGCTATATTTCACAAAGGAGGATTACCATATGACCAGCAGGGAACTTCTCTATGTCAAAACCATCGCCGAGGCAAAAACCATCTCCAAGGCCGCTCAGAAGCTTTTCGTAGCCCAGCCCTCCCTCAGTCAGTCGCTTCAGCGCATCGAGGAGTCGCTGGGTACCCAGCTGTTCAACCGCACCGCCTCCGGCCTGACCCTGACCTACGCAGGGGAACGCTACTACCAGATGGCCGTGCGCATCCTGAAGATCTACAACGATTTTGAAAATGAAATCAGCGATATCAACGGTCTGAAAACAGGCCGCATCCATATGGGGATCACCAATCATCTGGGAACCATCGTCATGGCCCAGGTCATGACCCGGTTTCATCAGCTTTATCCGGGGGTTGAGGTCTTTGTATCGGAAGAGAATTCCGACACCCTGGACCAGAAGCTTTTGACCGGGGAACTGGACTTTGCGGTGATGCACGCCCCTGCTCCCAGGGACCGCCAGCCGCTCATCCAGTATGAGCTCCTAAAGGCCGACCCCTTCGTCATCGTACTGTCCCAGGACCATCCCTTAAACGCCAAAGCCACGCAGGAAGAAGGAATGGAATACCCTGTTCTGGACCCTGCCCTGCTGCGAAAGGAGCCCTTCCTCATGGTCCATAAACAGCAGAGGATCCGCCAGATCACCGATTCCGTATTAAAAAAAGCCGGCATCAGCCAGCCCAAAATCATTTTAACCTTAAAAAGCTATGAAACCATCCGCATCCTGGCCTCCCAGGGGCTGGGCGTCACTCTGCTCCCCTCCGAATATGTAAGGCTCAGCCCCGGAGGCTTAAAAGCCGCTCTCCTCTCCATTCCTCCATCCTACAATGCCAGCTGGAGCATGTGCATCTCCACACTGAAAAGCAGTTTTCACTCCAATGCGGCACAGATGTTCATGGAATTGGTGCGAAGCCATTTCGCAAGGGAGGAAAAGACGGTCCCCTCCAATTGAATTTCTTTTTGAAACATGGTATCATTTTTTCAATAACACCGCAGTCAGGAGGTTTTATGAATCCGAAACACGCTCAGTACATGCTTACCGTTTACCAGGAAGGCAGCATCACAAGCGCTGCCAAGAAGCTCTTCGTCTCCCAGCCCTCCCTCAGCCAGATGATCAAGCTGGTGGAGAACAATCTCGGGACTCCTATCTTCAACCGTTCCACCGACCCCCTTACCCTGACCTATGCAGGGGAAAAGTACATTGAAGCCGCCCAGAAGATCCTGGCCATCAATTCCAATCTGGAACGGGAAATTGAGGAGATCAAGGATGAGGAGCATGGAAAGATCCGTCTGGGTATCCCTGTCCAGCGGGGACTGAAGGTCCTGCCCGCCGTGCTTCCCCGGTTCTACCAGGACTACCCTTATGTAGATATCCAGATCTGGGAAATGGGCTCCAACAATACGGACAAGCTTCTTTTGGACGGAACGGTGGACCTGGCCTGCCTGACCACGGTTCCCAAGCACGACCAGATCAACTACATCCTGGTGGAAAAGGAGGAGATGGTTCTTTTGGCCAGCAGCCAGACTGAGCTGGCAAAGCGAATCCCCGGCGGGACCCCCATTTCCATCCTGGAGGCCAAAAATGAGAAATTCGTTTCCAACAAGCCCGGACACAGCGTCCGCTCCATCCAGGACAGCCTGTTTATCACCAACAACATACGTCCCCGGATTCTGATCGAAACTTCCAACATTGATATTGAAAAGCGGGTGGCCATCGCCTGCGGGGCCGTCACCATCTGCCCCTTAAACTATATTGAAGAATCCGACGGCATCGGGGAGAAGGCATTGATCTATCCTCTTCTGGATGCCGGAAATACCAGAAACTGCTATATCTGCCACCGAAAAGACTTGTATCTGACCAAGTACATGTGCGACTTTATCCGACTGGTCCAGGAAACCTCCAAAACGGACTGCTCTTCCTCCCGGCCGCACGATGCCATCGGCGGACATTAAATGCCTGCGGACCCAAACAGCCGCCCGGCCCCTGCAAAGGGATCCCGGGCGGCTGTTTTCCGCTTAACTAAGAAGATCTGCCGTCATTCTATTATTTGAACTCGTAATCCTTAACCTTGCGGACCACATCGATAACGCTTCCGTCTCTGGCCTCGATGATTCCCACGATCTGGTCATCAAACTGAACCGGGTCGGGCTCACCTACGATGGAGTAAGCGATGTCGCGCAGCTCCTCAATGGTCTTGATGGGAAGCTTGGCATCCTTGGTAGCCTCAATCAGATCCTGTCTCCTGGGATTGATGGCAATGCCGTAATCGGTGATCACCACATCAACCGTGTCGCCGGGAGTGGTAACAGTGGTTACGTTGGTGCAGATAGCGGGGATCCTGCCCTGCAGCAGGGGAGCGATGACGATGGTGCACTTTGCTCCGGCAGCCGTATCGGGATGTCCGCCCTGAGCACCGGTGATGACTCCGTCGGAACCTACCACTACGTTGCAGTTAAAGTTTACATCAACTTCCAGAGCAGCCAGGATTACGAAATCCAGCTGGTTTACATATGCGCCCTTGTTGAAGGGGTTTGCATACTCGGAAGCGGAAATCTCAAAGTGATTGGGGTTCTTCTTGATGGACTCAATAGCGGTGGTATCGAAATCCTGGGTATCCACCAGCTTCTCGATCAGGCCGTCCTCCAGAAGCTTGCACATAGGTCCTGCAATTCCGCCTACGCCGAATTTCATCTTGATGCCCCGCTCCTTCATGATCTTGCCCAGGGAGATGGTGGAGGCGATGGAAGCTCCGCCTACGCCGGTCTGGTAGGTAAATCCATCCTTGAAGTAGGGGGTGTTGATCACAAACTGGGTGCAGTAGTCTGCCATCATAATCTTGCGGACATCGGTGGTGGGCTTTGCAGCTCCGGTGGCGATCTTGGCCGGATTGCCGATTTCATCCACTACTACCACGTAATCCACATCTACCTGGGAGATGCTGGCAGGCAGGTTGGGAGAAGGAACCAGGCAGTCGGTAATGGCAACGACCTTATCTGCGTACTGGGCGTCCACCATAGCGTAGGACAGAACGCCGCAGTCGCTCTTTCCGCCGTTGGCTCTCATGTTGCCGTACTCATCACAGGTGGGAGCACCGATGAAGGCGATGTCGATGTGAACCTCTCCTGTCTCAATGGCTCTTACACGTCCGCCGTGGGAACGCATGATAGCCAGGTTCTTTAACTTTCCTGCGGAGATAGCCTCTCCGATCTTTCCTCTCACGCCGGAGGACTGGATGCCGGTGATGGTCCCGTCCTCGATCATGGGAACGATGGGATTGTGGGCCTTTCCTAAGGAGCTGGCACAGATGGTGATGTCCTTGATGCCAATCTTGTGAACTTCCTCCATGACCATGTTCACCACATAGTCTCCCTCACGGAAATGATGGTGGAAGGACAGGGTCATGCCGTCCTTGATCCCGCACTTTACCAGCACATCATGGATGGAATCCACCAGCTTGCTCTTGGTGGGGTCCATAGCCGCCCGGACAGTGGGGGCAGCCTTCTTATACTCGTAGCCCTCTTTTGCAAAGGAGCCTCTGAAAATGTCCTTGCCTGTGGCTTTCAATACTTCTTCCGGAATATCTCTTCCAACTGCGTTTATCATATTACAGATCCCCCTCATATACACCAGATGCTTTGGCCAGATCGATGGTTCTCTTTGCGCCGTCATAGAACGCAATATCGATCATCTTGCCGTCTACGGTAAACACGCCGATGCCCAGCGCCTTCTTCTCGTCAATCTCACGGACCACCTTCTCTGCGAAGATAATATCCTTCTGAGTCGGTGTAAAGATCCTGTGAACAATGGCAATCTGACGGGGATTTACAAGAGATTTGCCGTCAAAGCCCATCATCTTGATCATCTCGGTTTCTTTCTCGAAGCCTTCCATATCGTCCAGATTGGTAAATACGGTATCCCAGCACTGTACGCCTGCGGCTCTGGCAGCCATGATCATATGCTGTCTGGCGCCCATTAACTCCACGCCGGTTCCGGTGATCTTAGTCTGAAGGTCCTTGGTGTAGTCGCCGCCGGAAAGAGCGATTCCGATCAGGCGCTCAGAGGACTGGCAGACCTCAAGGGCGTTCAGCACGCCTTTGCAGGACTCCAGGGCAGCCATCAGAAGAGTGGATCCCTCAGGACGTCCAAACTCCTTCTCAGCGGCCAGCACATGCTCCTCTACCGTATGTACATCCTGGGCGGTCTCCGTCTTGGCAATACGGATCACATCAGCTCCGCCTGCCACGCACACCCGGATATCCTCTTTCCAGTGAGGGGTATCCAGTCCGTTGATCCTAACTACACGCTCGGTGTTCCGGTAGTCGATCTCCTGAAGGGCATGATACAGGGAATATCTGGCAGCATCCTTCTGGTTTTCCGCCACTGCATCCTCCAGATCCAGCATGATGGAGTCAGCCCCGTAGATGTAGGGGTCCTTGATCAGGCTGGGCTTCTGGGCATTCAGAAACATCATGGATCTTCTTAATCTTTTCTTATTGGGATGAATCATTTGATAGCACCTCCCCACGGAAGATTTTCAACTACGTCATTGGAACGGTAAACGGCACACTCCACTCTGGCCTTTAAGGTGCAGTCCAGAGCTCCCTTGTCAACCACCGTTACCTTGGCATCCTTCACATCCAGGCGCTCCAGTGTCTCCATCACCGTAGCCTTGATCTGTCTGCCGAACTGGTGGATCACGCTGCTCTCAATGGAGAGCTCAATGCCGCCCTGACCGGGTTCTACCGTTACCTGGGCATCGCTGGATTCCAAGGTGCCAGCCATCGCTGCTTTCTTGATTTCCATTTCCATTTCCTCCTTGTAATGTTTGTTGGGTTACGTTCAACGTTTCCTATCCCTTTTTGTTACATTCGCTGATATTATTGTACGACTTTTGCCCTCCGCAGGCAAATACTATATTCCTTATAGGCCGTATAAGTTTCAGCTTTATAGCATGTTTTCAGATCAAATACAAATAGCAGGCGCCCGGAACCATCTTAGTATCCTGGTCCCGGACGCCTGTCTGAAAAAGGGCATCTACGCATTCATGCAGTGCCGGCAATGATTATGCGGTTGTAGATGCCGGTTTCTATCATTATTTTACCAGCGGTACGGAACCAGTAATGGCAGCCAGTGCGATGAAGATCACAAAGATACCAACGGCCCATTTTGCAGACTCTCTCTGCCACTCGCCCATATCCAGTCCGGTCAGGTTCAGCAGCAGGTAGATGAATGCTACCAAGGGGCTCAGCAGGTGGAACGCCTGTCCCAGCAGGGAAGCAGTTCCAAGCTCCAGGGCGGTGAAGCCGTAGGTGTATCCGGCCTCTGCAAATACCGGAAGCACGCCGTAGTAGAATGCATCGTTGGACAGCAGGAAGGTACCAGGAGCGGATACGATTGCCGTAATAAGGCCCCAGAAACGTCCCAGCTGCGGCGGGATCAGAGTGATCAGGCTGTTTGCCAGGGCATCGGACATACCGGAGTTGGTGAACAGTCCCATAAAGATGCCGGCTGCAAATACCAGGATTACCACCTGAAGGGCGTCGCCTGCGTTGTCAGAGATACGTGCCTTCTGCTCTTTGATGGACTTATAGTTGATCATCAGAGCCAGTCCGGTTCCGACTAAGAACAGGAACATGGAGGGGAAGGTTCCCAGAACCAGCATTACCACGATCGCAATGGTCATGATGGCGTTAATCCATACGTTTTTCGGACGCTTCAGAGCTTCCTCTTCCGGAGAAGCCGGAGCCGTCAGAGCCATCAGCTCTTCATGGCTGATATTCTTGATCCCGACTCTCTTTCTCTCCTTCATTCCCAGATGAACCGCTACAAACAGCATGTAGATAACGGAAACTGCCATGCCGGGGAT
>DWYS01000100.1 GCA_019118585.1 Candidatus Enterocloster faecavium
AACAGTCCCGCAGAGGCATGTTGGGATTGAAGGTGGACTGATGCTCGTAAAGACTCATATACCCATCAATTAAAAATGAAATATCATTCTTCATGTGCATATAAATCGCATTGTCCAGGGTGGTGATTTCCAACTCATCCGGATCCTGATAATCGGAGCCGTTTACTGCATTGTAAAGGTTGAGCAAATCTTCTTTGCGCTCAAAGATCTTTATAAACAGCCGGTCCTTATAGGCTCTGTTTGCTCTGCGGCGGTGCCGCCTGCGTATGTTTGCCCCTCTGCTTTTCTTGCCATAGGCATTTCTTCTCTTATTTTACTAAAGTTCATTTTCCTTGTAAAGGATATACGGCTGTGAAAATTCAGCCAGGATACCTGAACAGTCAGGTAAAGTGAAAGATGTTAGCAGACGGAATGCTGCTGATGAAGATAGTTTAGCAGATGGGGAGAAAGATGACAAGGAATTTTTTGTGCTGGCAAAAGTTATGCCTGTATGGTAGAATAGGGCAAAACACAGGTTCGGAGGATTAAAATACATGGAACATCAGATGAGTTTTCGGTTTGCCGAACGCCGGGATACGGCGCTGATTCTGCAGTTCATCCGGGAATTGGCCGATTATGAGAAGATGCTTGACCAGGTGGAGGCCACGGAAGAATTACTGGAGGAGTGGATTTTTGAAAAACGGAAGGCGGAGGTGATTTTTGTCCTGGAGGATGGGACGGAAGCGGGGTTCGCCCTGTTTTTCCACAACTTCTCCACCTTTCTTGGAAGGGCTGGAATCTATCTGGAAGATTTGTATGTCCGTCCGGAGTACCGCAAAAAGGGATATGGGAAGGCTCTCATTCGGAAACTGGCCGGAATCGCCAGGGAGCGCGGCTGCGGGCGTCTGGAGTGGTGGTGCCTGGACTGGAATCAGCCAAGTATTGAATTTTACCTGTCTCTGGGAGCGGAGCCTATGAAGGACTGGACCGTGTACCGGATTGCGGGAGATACCTTGGAGAAACTTGCGGGGGAGGGAGACTGAGTGTTACCTCCCCTTTTATAAAAAATCCTCCCTAAAATCCTCTTGCGCCCTTCCGCTTCATTCGCTATAATAGCTATGTGATCAAAAAATGAGATATTAAAAGAGAGGTGAGATTATGGACGGCAGTAGTGGTGGTCGAAGTACAGACAGGGCTTTCATATATGGTCGAAGTACAGGCGGCCCTGGGCCGTTCATGTCTTAACGGGATAGCTGCGCCTATATATGAATGCCATTGTCCGTTTCTGAAACTGCACTGCGTCGGCGAAGGCGCAGGCGTGGAAAGCCTTGGGAAATCAGTGACAATGGTATTTTTATGCCCATTTTTACTGAGATTTTGGCTCTGCGCCTGCCTTTGCGCCAGGGAGCTGGATTGGCTCACAAAAACAAAAACGCGTGAAGGAGGAACAGAACAATGAGTGTAAAGAATCTTACGGATCTTCAGCAGGATAATAATCAGAAGTCCATCCATCCGGATTATCAGGCGGAAATTGTAGATATCATCCGCAGCAATCTGACTCCCGGATTAAAGCGGGAAAAGCTTCTGGCCTATCATGAAAATGATATTGCGGTGGCGTTGGAGCAGCTGACAGCGGACGAGAGGGGCAGGCTCTACTGCCTGCTGGATGCAGAGACGCTGGCAAACATTTTTGAATATTCAGACAACCCCAGTCAGTATATCAATGAGCTGGGAATACAGAAGCGGGTAGCAGTCTTATCCCGCTTTGAGATCACCACAGTAGTGGACTGCCTCCGCCAGATGGACAAGGCGGACCGGAATACGCTGCTGGAACTGCTGGACGAGGATACCAAGCGGGAGGTCCTGCTCTTAAATTCATTTGATGAGGATGAAATCGGAAGCAGGATGACCACCAACTATATTGCGGTTCCGGCAGGCATCGGCGTGCGCCAGGCCATGCACGATCTGATCGACCAGGCGGCGGAGAATGACAACATTTCCACCATTTACGTGGTGGATCAGGATAAGACCCTGGTGGGAGCCATTGATTTGAAGAAGCTGATCATCGCCAGGGAGGGAACGGAGCTGTCGGCTATTACCATGACCTCCTATCCCTACGTTTATGCAAATGAGGAAATCGAGGACTGCATCAGCCGGATGAAGGACTACTCCGAGGACTCCATTCCGGTGCTGGATTCCGACAATAAGCTGCTGGGAGTACTGACCTCCCAGGACGTGATGCAGCTGGTAGACGATGAGATGGGAGACGATTATGCCAAGCTGGCCGGCCTGGCTTCCGAGGAGGATTTAAACGAGCCAATGGCCAGGAGCATCCACAAGAGACTTCCCTGGCTGATCATACTTCTGTTTCTGGGAATGGTGGTGTCCAGCGTGGTGGGCGCCTTTGAGGGAGTGGTAGCCCAGCTGCCCTTGATCATTGCCTTCCAGTCTCTGGTTTTGGATATGGCGGGAAATGTGGGAACCCAGTCACTGGCGGTCACCATCCGCGTTCTGATGGATGAGAATGTGAGCGGCGTTCAGAAACTCTATCTGGTGGCAAAGGAAGCAAAGGTAGGACTGGCCAACGGCCTGGTACTGGGGGTAATGTCCTTTCTGTTCATTGGCCTGTATCTTCTGACGGTTAAGGGACAGAGTGCTCTTCTGTCATTTTCCATATCCTTCTGCGCCGGCATCGCGCTGCTGGCCTCCATGGTGCTGGCCAGCTTGTCGGGAACCATCGTTCCCCTGGCGTTTAAGAAGATTCACATTGACCCGGCGGTGGCTTCCGGACCGCTGATTACCACCATAAACGATCTGATGGCGGTTGTGATCTACTATGGACTGGCCTGGCTGCTTTTGATCCATGTGATCGGACTTTAAACAGGAAAGAGGAGGAGTTTTATGGCAGAGGTCCTTGATTCGGCCTTCCTGCTGGACGATTTTTATCGCTGCGGGGAGAACAGAGACGAATTTGAGGCTCTGGTACGTGCCATTGACAGACAGACTGACCATATCAGCAGAAGCGGCCTGACCGGTTTCCAGCTGGCATATTTGGAAGACGGGGAAGGAGAGGGGGATTTCGCTCTGGGCTACCTGCTGGAGCCCGGACAGCCATTGCAAAAGAAAACGGATGGAAGAGGAGAAACGCTTCTCCTGCCGGAAAAACAGGTGATCTGTGATGCTTCCTGGCCGGAGGGACGGGGTGGCGCGGGGCTTCTGGAGGAGTCCCTGCGGAAAAACCGGACGATGCTGCTGGAAAAGGAGAGCGGCAGGCTCCTGTTCGTTTCCGATCTTGCGTTCACTACCCTGGCCCAACGGCTGGGCATGACAGCGGGGCCTTTAAAGGAGGCAACGCTGGAGCGGAATCTGTTCCTTGCCCGAAAGATGGCCGGGGCACAGGAATGTACGCTGGTGATCCGCCGGGGAGTGACGGACGGCATGGAACTGCATAAAATTTTTGCATTTCTGGGCGGAGAATACCGGGGAATGAAACTGTTCGGACTTTGCGAGCTCTACGGTGAACTTTCGGAGCAGTTTGGGCAGAGGCTGAATCTGGGACCTATGGAATGCTGTTTCTGGGAGGTCAGCCATGAGAGGGTCTCCGTCTGCTTTGAATTTCCGCGTTATGGACAAGAACTGTGCCGGCGGGAAGGATGGACACATCTCATGACGCCCTGCCTGGAGTTTTCAACTTCTGATATAGGAGAAAGTTCTCTTCATGTGCGGACATGCTGGAGGACAAAAGAGGGCTCCGTTGTTCCGGGAAGGTCATATTCCAGAAAGCATAGAGGAGATTCGCTGAAAGCGTTGGACCGGATGGAAGAGGAGATTTTGTCCATGGTTCAGGCGGAATTTACCCTCTTTCCCAAACGCCTGAAGGAACTGGAGGCGGTCCGGATCACCCCAAAGGACTTTAACCCTGGCTCCAAGCGGCAGCGCCAGAAAAATGCAGCATGTATCAGCCGCGTTTTTCTACATATATTAAGATCAACAGGGGTCTCAAAGGCGATCGGGAAGAAACGGGAGATGGCCTTAAAGGATTTTCTGGACAGCGGGGTGATCCAGGATGAGCAGGTCTATACCGCTTACGATGTGATGATGGAGGTATTCCGCTTACCGGAAGATCTGAATGCATATTTGAGCCGTCAGAGGGGAAGCGTGGCCCCTATGAGCCCGGAAACGATCCGAAAATTCCGGAAGGAGTCCATTGCCAGGGCAGTTTATGCAGACTTTTCACAGAATGATAAGGAGAAACAGGAGGAGAGAAGATGATCATTAAAAACGGTTATGTGCTGGACCCGGAGAGCAGACGGGAGGGAACGATGGACATTCGGATTCAGGACGGGGTAATCTGCGAAATAGGTCCGGATCTTCAGGCTGACGGGGAGGAGATTGTGGACGCAGCCGGACTGACCGTAGCTCCCGGACTGATTGACGGACATGTCCATTTCAGAGATCCGGGGCTGACCTACAAGGAGAATATTGAGACCGGTGCAGCAGCAGCGGCGGCAGGCGGCTTTACCACGGTGATCTGTATGGCCAACACAAAGCCGCCGGTGGACACGCCGGATACTCTGTCCTATGTGCTGCAGAAGGGAGAGTCCACCGGGATTCGGGTGATGTCCTGCGCGGCTGTCACCAAGGGAATGGAAGGCAGGGAACTGGCGGATCTGGAGGCTCTGGCCAGGGCCGGAGCCGTGGGCTTTACCGATGACGGAAAGCCGATTCTGGATGAAAAGCTGGCAGTGGCAGCCATGGAGAAGGCAAAGGCACTGGGGCTGCCTTTGAGCTTTCACGAGGAGGACCCGGCCTTTATCGTCAATAACGGCATCAACGCAGGGGAAGCGGCCAAAAAGCTGGGGATTGAGGGTTCTCCCGCGGTGGCGGAGGATGTGATGGTGGCCAGAGACTGCATGCTGGCTCTCTACACGGGGGCAAGAATCAACGTGCAGCACATCAGTTCCGCCCACTCCGTAGCCCTGGTGAGGGCTGCCAAGGAGATGGGAGCCGATGTGTGGGCGGAGGCGACGCCTCATCACTTTACTCTGACGGAGGATGCGGTGCTGCAGTACGGCACCCTGGCAAAGATGAATCCGCCTCTTCGGACCGAGGCAGACCGCCAGGCCATTATCCGGGGCTTGAAGGATGGGACCATTGATATGATCGCCACAGACCATGCACCTCACAGCAGGGAGGAGAAGAATCTTCCTCTGACAAAGGCGCCCAGCGGGATCATCGGGCTGGAAACTTCCCTTGCCCTGGGCATCACGCAGCTGGTCCATGGCGGGCATCTGACCATGATGGAGCTGATGGAGAAGATGAGCCTGAACACCGCGAACATGTATCATCTGGACTTAGGAAAAATCTCTGTGGGGAAACCGGCAGACCTGGTGATTTTTGATGAGAATGAAAGCTGGAAGCCGGAGCAGTATGTATCGAGAGCGGATAATACACCCTTTACCGGCATGGAGCTGACGGGAAAGGTGAAGTGCACGATTTGTAAGGGAAAAATTGTCTACCAGGAATCCCGCCCGTGAAGGCAAAGCTGACGGCAGAGCAGGTGGACCAGGAATCCTCCCGCCAGAACTCCTGTGAGGTAGACCAGGTTTCCGGCTGTGACGCCGATTTCCAGAGCGATCTGGTGAAATACGATCTGCCCGTTGGGGTAATAGGGGCTGATATAGAACATATCCGCGTTGCCGTAAGGATGTGAGGCCACATTGACGGCGGTGGCGATGGCGCAGCAGATGAAAAACAGGGGGATGATCCGGAAAAAATCCCGGATTTTTGTTCCGGCTCTGCCGCTGAGGGCGCAGTAAAGTCCAACGAAGATCAGCATAAAATGCCAAAGAAAGCCATGGAGGGTCAGAGTCCAGTAAGGGTGCATCAGGCCGGAAGGTTCCAGAAGGGCCATGACGCCGCCTAAGAGTCCGAAGTCCTGGAGAAAGGTATAGACTGCCAGACGGAACGAACGGCACCTGGGGGAGGACAAAAAAGGAAGGATCAGGCACAGATACATGGGTACGCTGCACAGCTGGAAGGGAAAATACCACCAGTCATAGCGGCCTCCGTCAACAATCTCATACAGAAACAGCTGCTTATAAACCTCGCTGAGTGCGAGAAGGAGCCCGCAGAGAAAGAGAAGGGAGTCCGAAAAAGCAGCTGTTTTTCTTTTTTCCTCCGCCCTGCTGTTCCGGCTGTTTCGGGTAGCAGCCCTGGCTCCCAGTACGGCAGCCGAAATTCCTGAAAGCATCAGGCAGATATGAAAGGGAGAATAGGGAACGGGCGTTTCCATAGGCCATGCCGTTGCCTGAAGAAGCTGTATGATGATGTGCTCCATGAATCGTTCACCTCCTGATCTGGCTGCCTTAAAATATAGCACATTCCAACGGTCAAGGCAAGGGAAGCCACAGCCGCTGCTGCCCTCAAACGTTTGCGTGGCCGGACAGCGGCAGGGAATAAAAAACAGCCTGCGGGTTATCCTAAGGATACCATGACAGAAAGGCGGTAGGAGCGGATGGGGATTATCATCGCATTAATTTCAGGGGCATTGATGAGTATTCAGGGTGTGTTTAATACAAAGGTAACGGAGCAGAGCAGCATGTGGGTAGCCGCCGGCTGGGTCCAGTTCAGCGCTTTTTTGACCTGCGCAGGCATTTGGCTGTTTACAGGCAGACAGCCGGTAGGAGATCTGCTTCAGGTGACGCCCAAATATGTGCTGCTGGGCGGGGTCATCGGGGCCCTGATCACCTATACGGTTGTAAAAAGCATGAGCGGACTGGGGCCGGCCCAGGCTGCACTGCTGATCGTGGTCTCTCAGATCGTGGTGGCTTATGGAATTGAACTTTTTGGACTTTTTGGCGTAGAAAAGGCAGATTTTCAGTGGCGCAAGCTCATAGGAGCTTTAATAGCTGTGGCAGGAATCGTCATTTTCCGCAAATAAGGGACTTCTTCGGCCTGGATATTTTCCGTAAATAACCCTTGTATTTAAGCTGGGATTCCGATAAAATATGATTATCAGGCCAAAATGGCTCCCTTCGCAAAAAGGAGGGAATGCCATTGAAAATGAATCTGAAGCTGCTGAAAAAGCTGCGGATGGGAACATTGATCCTGGCGGCGTCAGCTGCCGGCATCTGTTACAGCTGCGGCCCCCGGAATGGGGAAGAACAGGAGATCGTATTGGAAACCGCGTCCGGATACGGCGGGGAGGAGGCGGAGGAAAGCTCTTCTGAAAAGAGTTCATCTCAGGAGATGACGTCCTCCGGCCAGAGTTCCTGTTTTGTCCATGTATGCGGACAGGTCAATGCGCCGGGAGTCTATGAACTGGAGGCGGGAAGCCGCATTTATCAGGCGGTGGAGATGGCCGGCGGATTTGGCGCCGATGCCGCTGTCTGGTATCTGAATCTGGCTCAGGAGATTACAGACGGGATGAAAATCCAGGTTCCCAGCGTCCAGGAAGCAGAGCAGTGGGAGCAGACAGGAGGTCCCCGGGCAGACAGCCAGTGGGAAGCTTCTCAGGAAATGAAGGTGAATCTGAACACTGCCGACAAGGAGCAGCTGATGACTCTGACAGGAATCGGTGAGTCGCGGGCAGAGGATATTATCCGCTACCGGCAGGAACACGGTCCCTTTGAACAGATTGAGGACATTATGAATGTGTCCGGCATCAAGGAGGGAGCTTTTCAGAAGATCAAAGATTCGATTACGGTATAGCGTATGCCGGCCGGAAACTCCGGGCGCCTGCAGGTGCCCGGCGTTTCTGCGCATAAAAGCCTGATGGTATCTGAATAATGAGAAAAGCGGAAGACGGCTTTGCGTGATAGAACAGGGGAAAGATATGCCGAGAGTATTAGTGGTAGATGATGAGAAGCTGATTGTGAAGGGAATCCGTTTCAGCCTGGAGCAGGATGGAATGGAGGTTGACTGCGCCTATGACGGCGAGGAGGCCATTGAGCTGGCGAAAAAGACAGAGTATGATATGGTCCTGCTGGATGTGATGCTGCCGAAATTTGACGGCTATGAGGTCTGCCAGGCCATCCGGGAATTTTCCGATATGCCCATTATTATGCTGACGGCCAAGGGCGGAGATATGGATAAGATTTTGGGATTGGAGTACGGGGCAGATGATTATATCAGCAAGCCCTTTAATATTCTGGAGGTAAAGGCCAGGATCAAGGCGATTATGCGCCGCAGCAATAAAAACCGCAAATACCGGAAAGAAGAGAAAAAGAACACCATAATCGGAGCGGGAGACCTGCAGATGGATACGGAGAGCCGGCGGGTGAACATTGCCGGCAAGGAGATCAATCTGACGGCCAAGGAATTTGACCTTTTAGAGCTGCTGGTCCGCAATCCCAACAAGGTTTACAGCAGGGAGGCGCTGCTGACCTATGTATGGGGCAACCGGGCCATGGAAAACGGGGATGTGCGCACGGTAGATGTCCATGTGCGCCGCCTGAGGGAAAAGATTGAGCCCAGTCCCAGTGACCCGAAGTACGTCCACACCAAGTGGGGGGTGGGCTACTACTTCCATGTAAAAAATTGAAAAGGAAAGAGAACGATGAGAGAGAAAGCAGAATACAGAATACGGACGGCCCGCCCGGAGGATTTGGAGCAGATCACTGCCGTGGAGGAGGCCTGTTTTCCTGCGGCTGAAGCGGCGGGAAGAGAGCAGTTTAAGGAGCGGCTGGCTGCTTACCCGGAAAGCTTCCTGGTGGCCCAGCTGATGAAGTCTGACCGGATCATCGGTTTTATCAACGGCGCGGTAACGGATGAGCGGACCATTTCCGATGAAATGTTTGAGGATGCCAGCCTGCACAATCCGGCAGGGGCTTACCAGGCAGTTTTTGGACTGGATGTCGCAGAGGAATTCAGAGGACAGGGAATCGCCTCGGACCTGATGAGGGCTCTGATCGAGAAGGCCGGACATCAGGGCAGAGCCGGATTGATCCTGACCTGCAAGGAGCGCCTGATCGGATTTTATGAAAGACAGGGCTACCGTCTTATGGGACTTTCCAAGTCCGTTCACGGAGGCGCTGTGTGGTATGATATGATTTTGGAGTTTGAAAAATGAAAATTACCCTGATTGCGGTGGGAAAGATTAAAGAGCGGTATTTTGAGGATGCCATCAAGGAGTATTCCAAGCGTCTGAGCCGCTACTGCCGTCTGGAGATCATCCAGGTGGCGGATGAAAAGACGCCGGATGGGGCGGGAGAGGCCCTGGAAAACCAGATCAAGGAAAAGGAGGGGCGCCGGATCCTGGAGCAGATTCGGGAAGGCTCCTATGTGATCGCCCTGGCGGTGGAGGGAAAACAGATGGATTCCCTGGAGTTTGCCGCCCGCATGGAACGGCTGGCAGTGGAGGGGAAAAGCCATCTGGTCCTGATCATCGGGGGTTCCCTGGGGCTTTCCAAAGAAGTAATGAAGCGGGCGGACCTTGCCCTCAGCTTTTCTCCCATGACTTTCCCTCATCAGCTGATGCGGGTCATTTTGCTGGAACAGATCTACCGAAGCTTCCGGATACGGGCAGGGGAGCCCTATCACAAGTAATGAGGCGCCGGGCGGCTTGGATCTGCCGCAGAAAAAACGGAAAGGATATGCCATGATACACGATTTTTTGCCAATCAGCCGGGCCGATATGGAGAAACGGGGATGGGAGCAGTGCGATTTTGTCTATGTAACGGGGGATGCCTATGTGGATCATCCCTCTTTTGGTCATGCCATCATCAGCCGGGTGCTGGAGGCGCACGGATACAAGGTTGGGATCATCGCTCAGCCGGACTGGAAGAACCCGCAGAGCATCACGGTGCTGGGAGAACCCAGGCTGGGCTTTCTGATTTCCGGAGGAAATATGGATTCCATGGTAAACCATTACTCGGTTTCCAAGAAGCGCCGGTCTAGGGATTCCTACACGCCCGGAGGCGAGATGGGAAAACGTCCCGATTACGCTACCATCGTATACGGCAATCTGATCCGGTCGGTTTACAAGCATAAACCGATCATCATCGGGGGAATCGAGGCCAGCCTGCGCAGACTGGCCCACTATGATTACTGGTCAGACCGCCTGAAGCGCTCCATTCTTCTGGATTCCCAGGCAGACCTGATTTCCTACGGAATGGGGGAGCGCTCCATCGTGGAGATCGCCGATGCCCTGAATGCCGGCATCGAGGTCAGGGATATTACCTTTATTGACGGGACCGTGTACCGGACGAAGAATTTGGAGATGGTTTACGATTATGAGCTCCTTCCCTCCTATGAGGAGGTTCTGAGAGACAGAAGAAAATACGCCAGGAGCTTCTATATCCAATACTGCAACACGGACCCTTTTACGGGGAAACGGCTGGCGGAGCCCTACAGCTCGGACCATCTGTGGGTGGTGCAGAATCCGGCGGCCAAACCGCTGACCCAGGAGGAGATGGATGAGGTTTACGATCTGCCCTATATGCGCACGTATCATCCCTCCTACGAAGCCCAGGGCGGAATCCCGGCTATCCAGGAGGTGAAGTTTTCCCTCATCAGCAACCGGGGCTGCTTCGGCGCCTGCAGTTTCTGCGCCCTGACCTTTCACCAGGGGAGGATTATCCAGGCTAGAAGCCACGACTCTCTGGCCGCTGAGGCCCAGCTTCTGACGAAAGAGCCGGATTTTAAAGGTTACATCCACGATGTGGGCGGCCCTACTGCCAATTTCCGTTTTCCGGCCTGCGAAAAGCAGATGACCAAAGGGGCATGCCCCGGCCGGCAGTGCCTTTTCCCGGAACCCTGCAAAAACCTCAACGCAGACCACAGCGATTATATCCGTCTGCTGCGGCGTCTTCGGTCTCTGCCCGGGGTGAAAAAGGTGTTCATCCGTTCCGGAATCCGCTTCGACTATCTGCTGGCGGACAAGAGCCGGCAGTTTTTAAGGGAATTGTGCCAATACCACGTCAGCGGCCAGCTGAAGGTAGCGCCGGAGCATGTGTCCGATGAAGTGCTCTCCAGGATGGGGAAACCGAAAAATAAGGTTTACCGCCAGTTTGTGAAGGAATATGAGCAGATGAATGCCCGGCTGGGCCTAAAGCAGTACCTGGTCCCCTACCTCATGTCCTCCCATCCCGGCTCTACCTTAAAGGATGCGGTGGAGCTGGCGGAGTATCTTCGGGATTTGGGATACATGCCGGAACAGGTGCAGGATTTTTATCCCACTCCATCCACCATTTCCACCTGCATGTACTACACGGGACTGGACCCCAGAACCATGGAGCCGGTGTATGTGCCGGTCAGCCCCCACGAGAAGGCCATGCAGAGGGCGCTGATCCAGTACCGGAATCCCAAGAATTACGACCTGGTGGAGGAGGCGCTGAAGAGGGCCGGGCGTACGGACCTGATCGGATACGACCGGAAATGCCTCATCCGGCCCAGGCGGGGGAGAAATGCCGGGAAAATGAGGACGGTGAAGGCGATGCCTGGTGAAAAGAAAAAGCCGGAGCAGAAGCGCTCGAAGAAGAAAACCATACGAAATATTCATAAGAAGAAAAATATTTAGACAAAACCGGATGCTCTCTCAATATTTTCGGATATGGAGAGGGCATCCGGTTTTTAGAACATACGTTTGTGATAAAAGGGAAAAATCCCTTGTTTTCCATAATATAATCGGTTATAATGTCCAATGGAACAGAAATTTAGTTGCAGAAGAGGAGAAGAAACTTATGGACATGACGGCAACTCAGATTGCCAGGGAATTGGACATTTCCAGATCCTATCTCTATTATCTGAAAAATAACGGAGCCTTCCAGGTAGAGCTGGATGAGAATGGAAGGCCCCGGTGGACCCGTCAGGTCTGTGAGACGGTCAGGCAGCTGCTCAAGGAGCGGAAGGTTCCGGCGGAGGAGAAGCAGGAGGAATCCTACAAAACCATCCACATCAACAACCGCCGCTATCTGGGGAACAAGTACAAGCTGCTGGACTTCATCCGGTCGATCGTAAAGGAGCAGTGTCCGGGTATCCGGACGGTGGCGGATATTTTTGCCGGAACCGGAGCGGTGGCCTCCGCCTTTACAGACAAGAAGCTGATCACCAATGACCTGATGTACAGCAACTACATCTGCCATGTGGCCTGGTTTGACAGCCAGCCCTATTCGGAGGAAAAGCTTCTGGAGCTGATCCTGGACTACAACACGGTCCCGGTGGATGAGGAGAACTATATGACCGAGAACTTTTCGGATACCTACTTCTCCAGAGAGGACTGTGCCAGGATCGGATATATCCGGGAGAACATCGAAGTACTCTATGGCAGAGGAGAGATCAACCGGAGGGAGCGGGCGCTTCTCATCACCTCCCTTCTGTACGCCATGGACAAGATCGCCAATACCTGCGGCCATTACGATGCTTACCGTCAGGGAGCGAAATTTGAGCGCAGGCTGACCCTTGCCCTTCCGCAGCCCTCCCAGCATCTGAACCCCAACAACCAGTGCTTTAACGAGGATACAAACCAGCTGGTGCGCCATATTGAGGCGGATCTGGTCTACATTGACCCGCCCTACAATTCCAGGCAGTACTGCGATGCCTATCACCTTCTGGAAAATGTGGCCCGCTGGGAGAAGCCTGCCGTATACGGCGTGGCCCGGAAGATGGACCGGACCGCCTTAAAAAGCGATTACTGCACTGCGCGGGCGGCAGAAGCATTTGAGGATTTGGTGGACCACATCCACGCCAGATACATCCTCCTTTCCTATAACAATATGGCCCGCAAGGGAAATGAGCGCTCCAATGCGAAGATCAGCGATGAGGATATTCTGAGAATTTTGGAAAAGAAGGGGGAGGTAAAGGTCTACTCCGAGAGCTACAAGGCCTTTACCACCGGAAAATCAGATATTAAGGAAAATGAGGAGCGTTTGTTTCTGTGCAAATGCCGGGATGTCCGCAGGGAGCTGATCCCGTCTCCTTTAAACTACACAGGGGGAAAGTTTAAGCTGCTGCCCCAGCTTTTGCCTCTGTTTCCCCGGACGATGGAGCAGATGGTAGATCTGTTCTGCGGCGGCTGCAATGTGGGAATCAACGCGCCCACCAGCAAAGTTCTGTTCAACGATACCAATCCCTGGCTGACCGGGCTTTTTGAGGTGCTGAAGGAGCAGGAGGAGAAAGAGGTATTCCGGCAGATTGACAGCCTGATCAGCCGGTTTGGACTTTCGAGATCCTGGGAGAACGGCTATGGCGCTTATCACTGCGAAAATTCCGGGGACGGCCTGGCTGCTTTTAACCGGGAGCCTTTTTTAAAGCTGCGGGAGGCCTTTAACAGCAAGAAGGAGAAGGATGAGGAGTATTACCTGATGCTTTATGTGCTCATCGTCTACTCCTTCAACAATCAGATCCGCTTTAACCGGAAAGGGGAATTTAACCTGCCGGTAGGCAAGCGTGATTTTAACCTGCGGATGCAGCAGAAGCTGAGGGGATTTATGGAACGGCTGAAGTGCGGCGACTACCGGTTTTCAAACCAAGATTTCCGCAGGATCCGTCCGGATGAATTTCCGCAGGGGACCTTTTTCTATGCGGACCCGCCTTATCTCATCACCTGCGCCACCTACAACGAGCAGAGAGGGTGGACCGGGAAGGACGAGGAGGAGCTTCTGGCTTACCTGGACCAGGTGGATGTTCTGGGACATTTCTTCGCCCTCTCCAATGTAGTGGAGGGGCCCGCCGGCAAAAATGAGATCCTGCTGGGCTGGGTGAAGAAGAATCAGGGGCGCTACCGCATGATTCCCCTGGATTTCGGCTATTCCAATTCCAGCTATCACAAGAAAGACAAAAAGGGACAGGAGCGGGAGGTTCTCATCGTCAATTATGGGCAGCCACATTGACAGATGAATCCGCAGTCCGTATAATGGGATGACAAAGGAGAGACATAAGATGAAGATTAAAGATATACTGGCACAGGGAAAACCAACCTTATCCTTTGAAGTATTTCCGCCGAAAACAGAGGCGGCCTACGAGAGCGTGGAGGCGGCAGCCAAGGAAATTGCAAAGCTGAAGCCGTCCTTTATGAGCGTTACCTACGGGGCAGGCGGCGGAACCAGCAGATATACGGTGGCGATCGCTTCTATGATCCAGGACCAGGGCGTGACGCCTCTGGCCCATCTGACCTGCGTTTCCTCCACCAGGGAGAAAGTCCATCAGGTCCTGGAGGAGCTGAAGGAAAAGAAAATTGAAAATATCCTGGCCCTGAGAGGGGACATTCCGGCGGACGGCGTAACTCCCAGGGAATATCAGTATGCTTCCCAGCTGATCCGGGAGATCAAGGCCAGCGGAGATTTCTGCATCGGCGCGGCCTGCTATCCGGAGGGCCATGTGGAGTCTGCCAACAAATCGGTGGATATCGATTACTTGAAGGAAAAGGTGGATGCGGGCTGTGATTTCGTTACCACCCAGATGTTTTTTGACAACAGCATTCTGTACAGCTATCTCTACCGCATCCGCGAGAAGGGCATCACGGTTCCGGTGATCGCCGGAATCATGCCGGTGACCCACGCCAGCCAGATCAAGCGCATCACCTCAATGAGCGGCACTTATCTTCCTGCCCGGTTCAAGGCCATTGTTGACCGTTTCGGGGATAACCCGGCGGCCATGAAGCAGGCAGGCATCGCCTATGCCACGGAGCAGATTATCGATTTGATCGCCAACGGGGTCAACGGAATCCATGTTTATTCCATGAATAAACCCGATGTGGCGGCGAAGATTCAGGAAAATCTGAAGGAGATCTTGGCATAAATGGATTTTGCAAAGGTAAAACGCAGGGAGGTCCTGCGCTATATGGGCTGCAGGGGGGAGGTCCCCCCGGAGGTCTTAAACCTGGCGGAGGAATGTCTGGCCATGCTGGGGGAAGTCTGCGAGCCCAGACATGTGGTCCGGGAGTTCCCTTTAAGGCTGCCCGGAGACGGGGTGATTGAAACCGACTGTTTTCGGACTGTCAGCCGGAATTTGGAGAAAAATCTGAAGGACTGCCATAAGCTGCTGATCTTTGCGGCTACCCTTGGAATTGGGGTGGACCATCTGATCCGCCGCTACAACCGGCTGGATATGAGCCGGGCGGTGGCACTTCAGGCGGGAGCGGCAGCCGTTTTGGAGGAATACTGCGATCAGGTCTGCCAGGACTTAAAGGCGCGCTATGAGAAGGAAGGACTTTACCTGCGTCCCCGGTTCAGTCCGGGGTATGGGGATTTCCCTCTGAACTGCCAGCCTCAGATCCTTCACGGGCTGGAGGCGGGGAAGAGGGTTGGGATTACCCTGACGGAAGGCTTCCTTATGATGCCTACCAAATCAGTGACCGCTGTGATGGGCCTTGGGGAAAACCCTGTCCGCTGCAAGGTGGGGGGCTGCGAGGTCTGCGAAAAGAAGGACTGCGTTTACCGCAGAAGTTAGAAAGGGAAATTCATGGAATTATTAGAGGAAATCAGGACCCGCCGCATTTTTTTTGACGGCGGCACCGGGAGCCTTCTTCAGGCAAAAGGACTGAAGGCGGGAGAGTTTCCGGAGATCTGGAATATTACCCATCCGGAAGTCTGCCGGGAACTTCACATTGAGTATCTGAAGGCGGGGGCGGATCTGATTAAGACCAACACCTTTGGAGCCAACGGGCTGAAATTCAGGGGAGAGCCCTGGGAGGGAGAAGGGGAGCGGCCTGCGTCCTCCTACGGAGTAGAGGAGATCGTGGCCGCTGCCATGAAGAATGCCAGGGAAGCCATCGAACAGGTGGGAAGAGGAAGAATCGCCCTGGATCTGGGACCTACGGGAAAGCTTCTGGAGCCGCTGGGGGACCTGCCTTTTGAGAAGGCGGTAGCTCTTTACCGGCAGGTGGTGGCAGCCGGGAAGAAGGGCGGAGCAGACTTGGTGCTGATCGAGACCATGAGCGACAGCCTGGAGCTGAAGGCGGCCATTCTGGCGGCAAAGGAGGAGGCTCCGAAACTTCCGGTTTTTGCTACCGTGATCTTCGACGAGAAGGGAAAGCTTTTGACCGGGGGAAATGTGGAGTCGGTGACGGCACTTCTGGAGGGTTTGAGGGTGGATGCCCTGGGGATCAACTGCGGCCTGGGGCCGGTTCAGATGAAGGGCATTCTGGAGGAGATCTTACAGGTAACTTCCCTTCCGGTGATCGTCAACCCCAACGCGGGCCTGCCCAGAAGTGAGAACGGCCAGACCTTTTACGACATCGATGACGATGAATTTGCCTCTGTCATGGAGGAACTGGCCCGGATGGGAGCTCATATTCTGGGAGGCTGCTGCGGCACTACGCCGGAGCATATCCGAAAGATGCGGGAGCGCTGCGCCGGCGTTCCGCTAAAGCCCATCCGGCCAAAGCGGCGGACTGTGGTTTCCTCCTACGCGCAGGCGGTGCCACTGGAAGGAAAAACCGTTATAATCGGGGAGCGCATCAACCCCACGGGAAAATCCAAATTCAAACAGGCACTCAGAGACCGCAACATGGAATATATTTTAAAGGAGGGAGTTACCCAGCAGGAGAACGGCGCCCAGATCCTGGATGTAAACGTAGGACTGCCGGAAATCGACGAACCCCAGATGATGGAGGAGGCAGTGAGGGAGCTCCAGGCCGTCATTGACCTGCCTCTTCAGATCGATACCTCCAATATTCAGGCTATGGAGCGGGCCATGCGGATTTACAACGGAAAGCCTATGATCAACTCGGTCAACGGCAAGGCAGAGGTGATGGAGGCCATCTTCCCGCTGGCTGCCAAGTACGGAGGCGTGATCGTGGCCCTTTGTCTGGACGAGGAGGGAATCCCGGAAACGGCAGAGGGCAGAATCCGGGTGGCGAAAAAAATAATAGAGCGGGCGGCGGACTACGGCATCGGAAAAGAGGACCTGGTTTTTGACGGCCTGTGCATGACGGTCAGTTCAGACCCCAATGGAGCGCTGGTCACGCTGGAAACTCTGAGGCGCATCCGGGATGAGCTGGGCTGCAAGTCCGTTCTGGGCGTGTCCAATATTTCCTTTGGCCTGCCCCAGCGGGAAATCATCAACAGCGCCTTCTTTACAATGGCGATGGAAGCCGGCCTTGACGCGGCCATTATCAATCCCAACTCAGAGGCTATGATGAGGGCTTACTACAGCTTCAACGCCCTGATGAACCGGGACCCGCAGTGCGGCCGGTATATTGAGATTTACGGGGGACAGACCGGCGGCCTGGGGGCTACGATCTCAGGGGCTAAAAAGACCATGAGCGTCCAGGAAGCCGGGGGCGGTTCTCTGCATCCGGCCGGCAAAGAGATCTCACTATCCGGTGCGATCGAGAAGGGGCTGAAGGATGGAGCCTGTCAGGCGGCTGTCCGGCAGCTGGAAACGAGAGATCCCCTGGAAGTGATCAATCAGGAAATGATCCCGGCCCTGGACCGGGTGGGAAAGGGATTTGAGAAAGGGACGATTTTCCTTCCGCAGCTGCTGATGAGCGCAGAGGCGGCCAAGGCGGCCTTTGCCGTCATCCGGGAAAAGCTGGAGGCGGGAGGACAGACCCAGGAGAAGAAGGGGAAGATCGTTCTGGCCACAGTGAAGGGGGATATCCATGATATTGGAAAGAATATTGTGAAGGTCCTTCTGGAAAATTACAGCTATCAGGTTCTGGATTTAGGAAGAGACGTGCCTCCGGAGAAGGTAGTGGAGACGGCGCTTCGGGAGAAGGCGCCTTTAGTGGGATTAAGTGCCCTGATGACCACCACGGTGCCCAGCATGGAGGAGACCATCCGCCAGCTGAGAAAAGAGGCGCCGGGGGTCCGGGTGATGGTAGGAGGAGCCGTTTTGACGGAGGAATACGCAAAGACCATTGGGGCGGATGCCTACTGCCGGGATGCCATGGCTTCCGTGAACTACGCGGAGCAGGTATTCGGGGAGAAAACCAACCTTAAAGGAGATTGAATCTATGAAGAATCGAGATGGATGGATTACCCTGTTAAAGGGGATGTGGATTGGAGGGACCATGACGGTGCCGGGGGTCAGCGGCGGTTCCATGGCCATGATTACAGGCATTTATGACCGGCTGATCACTTCTGTCAGTTCCTTTTTCCGCAGGCCAAAGGAGTGTACCATATTTCTGCTCCAGTTTTTGGCAGGGGCGGCAGTGGGGATGGTCCTCTTTGCCCGTCTGATCAGCACGCTGTTTACCACCGCAGCAGATATCCCGGTACGGTTTTTCTTCCTGGGCGCGGTAGCCGGGGGCGTGCCCATGATTTACAAGGAGTCGGGGCTGAAACGGCTGGACTATAAGGTGGTGCTGTACCCGGTGATCGGTATTCTCCTGGTGGTGGGCCTGGCATTTCTGCCGGCCGGCCTCTTCGGACCTCAGGACGGAGGCGGAATCGCCGGAGCCCTGATGCAGATCGTGGGAGGCGTGATCATTGCCATCGGCCTGGTTCTTCCGGGGATCAGCGTATCCCAGATGCTCTACATGCTGGGAATCTATGAGGGGATCATGAGCAATATCAGCAGCCTCAACATCGTTCCCTTGATCCCGCTGGGGATCGGAGTGGTGGGAGGAATCTTTTTAACCACCAGAGTGCTGGAAAATCTGATGAAGCGCCATCCTCAGAGCACCTATCTGATCATTCTTGGATTTATGTTCGGTTCCCTGCCGGAGCTGTTTCCGGGAATCCCCGGAGGGATCACACTGGTGTTCAGTATTGCCACTGCCCTGTTGGGCTTCTTTGCCATCTACTTCATGTCACTGAAAGAGAGCGGGCTGCAGGCATAAGAAAAAGCCGCCTTTTGGGCGGCTTTTTGCGCCTGTATTTACAGGGTCCTCTCATCTCCCCAGAAAAAGAGGGCTACGGTTCCGGGACCGGTGTGGGAGCCGATGACGGTGCCGATGGGAAAAATCTCTACCGGCCCGTCAAGGTGGGGGAAGGCCTGTTCCACCATGGCTGCGAGCTCTTTGGCATCCTGGGGACAATCGGAGTGGGAGAGAAAGCAGCGTCCCCGGTAGGCAGTTCCTTCCTGGGCGTGGAGTTCCATCTGCCGGAGCATCTGCCCCATAACCCGCTTTTTGCCCCGGATTTTTTCGCGGGGGATCAGCTTGCCCTGTGAATTGACGTTCATCAGGGGACAGATATTCAGCATGTTTCCGAAAAGGGCGGAGGAAGCGGAAATTCGTCCGCCCCGCCGAAAATGAGTCAAATCGGTTGAAAAGAACCAGTGGTGAAGCTTCCGTTTGTTTTCTTCGATCCAGGAAACCAGCTGGTCAAAGGACATGCCCTCCTGCTGTCTGGTATAGGCCTCCTCCACCAGCAGGCCGTACCCGGAGGCAGCGGCCAGGGAATCGATTACCTGGATGCGCCGGCCGGGGTAACGCTCTGCCAGCTCCCGGGCTGCAATCCGGGCGGAACTGATGGAGCCGGAGATGCCGGAGGAGAGGGTCAGATGGATCAGATCCCTGCCGGAGCAGAGGACAGGCTCAAAGAGCTCCTCGTACTGCTGGACGTTGACCTGAGAGGTAACCGGGAGAGCTCCCTGGCGGATCTGCTGGTAGAAGGCCTCAGGAGAGATGGAGGCACCTAGATCATCCTCATACTCCACGCCGTTCATGGAAAAATGAAACCTGGCGTAGGAGATCCCGGTTTTTTCAAAAAACTGCGCCGGAAGGTCGGCAGTTGAGCAGCAGGTAATCGCATACATTCCCAAGCACCCCCTGTTTGGATTTTTTTTCAGTATACCATCGGAAAATCCAGGTGTCAATGAAGGGGATGCGGACAGCTTGAGACAAAGGAGGCGCGTTTTCAATGGGTTGGAAGACCGGAGAACGGCTGGCAGGCAGCTGGTACAGCTTGTCCCTGCGGAAAAAAATGTATATTCTGGTGGCGGCCCTGGGCCTGATCGTAGGCGCCTCCATTTTCCTGAATCTGAAGGTACTCTACTATTTTACGGACACCTTCAATGCGGTTATGAGCGATAATCTGTCCTGCCACCGCTTTCAGGAGGCCCTGTCAGAGGAGACGGAGGCCTTTGCAGCCGCCATTGATGACCGCAGCCCGGAGCATCTGGAGAAGTATGAGGAAGCCTGCAGCAATACGGCCGGACTTTTGGATCAGCTTCCCTACGATTACGGGAAGATCGGGGAAAACCGGTATGCCATTACCTGGAATATCCGCAACAGCTATGGGGCCTATGAGAAGAAACGGGATGAAGTGTTTTCCATGAGGGCAGGAAAGCCGGAATACGTCTATCAGCTCTATGAGGTTTACGACATGCAGGATTATCTGGCCGCCTATGCCTCCCGGCTGACCCAGGCGGTCCTTCTGGAGGGAAATGCCTACTACGAGGAGCAGCTTCCCAAGCTGACCGGCCTTCCTTTTGTCCTGGGGGCCATCGGGGTGGCGGTATTTCTTGCCCTTCTCTTTTCCATGGGGTTTCTGACCAAGGGGATGGTGGCTACCATGGGGCAGCTGGCGGCCGTATCCCGCAGCATCGAAAAAAATGACTTCAGCACAGCGGATGTGACCTGGAAGGGTGAAGACGAGATGGGACAGCTGGTCAAGGCCTTCAACAAGATGAAGCGGGCGATGGAGGATTATGTCCGTACCTCTGAGGAAAAGAGCCGGATGGAGATCCAGCTTCACCGCCAGCAGATGGAGCAGGCCCAGTTAGAGCAGCGTTTTTCCATGGCTCAGCTGGAGCTGCTGAAAAGCCAGATGAACCCTCATTTCCTCTTTAACACCTTAAATATGATCACGCGCATGTCCCAGATGGAGGAGGCCCCGGTTACGGAGGAGATGCTGGTGGCCATGAGCAACCTCCTGCGCTACAGTCTGCGCACGGCGGAGCCGCTGGCCCCCTTAAAGGAGGAGCTGAAGGTGGTGCAGGACTACATGTATATTCAGCAGATGCGCTTTGGGGAACGGATCCGCTGGAAAGTCATCTGTCCCCAGGAACTTTACGGCAGAGAGGTTCCGGTTTTTCTTTTGCAGCCCCTGGTGGAAAATGCGGTTATCCACGGCATTTCCTGCAGGGAGGAAGGGGGGAGCATTTCCATCTGTGTGGAAGAGAAGGACGGAATTATGCGGATCTGCATAGAAGATACGGGAGCCGGCATGAGCCAGGAGCGCCTAAAGCAGATTCGGGGCGCTATGGCAAACAGGGGGAGCGGCCTGGGAATCGGGCTTGGGAATATTTACCGCAGGATTACCACCTATTATGAGCATGGGCATGTAGCAGTGGACAGCAGGGAGAATGAGGGAACCAGGGTGGAGATTTCGTTTGGAGCCAGAAAAATGTAGAAAGGCGGAGTGTGTGGATGTACGGATTATTAATTGCCGAGGACGAGCTCATTGAGCGTATGGTCTTAAAGAAGACGTTGGAGAAGCGGCTGTCGGACCAGTGCCGGATTTTCGAGGCTCAGAATGGGAGAGAGGCTCTGGAGATTTTCCGGAGAGAATCCATTCAGATTGCGATTTTGGATATCGCCATGCCGGGGATGAACGGGATTGAGGCGGCGGAGGCGATCCGAATGGAAGATGGGGAGTGCTGCCTGATTTTTCTGACTGCCTATGACCGGTTCGAGTATGCCAAGAAGGCAGTATCGGTGCGTGCCATGGAATACCTGCTGAAGCCTTATTCCCAGCTGGAGATGCTCTCGGTCGTGGAGGAAGCCATCCGCCTGACGGAGGAACGGATGCGCTGGCGTGAGCTTCGCCGGGAGGTGGAGCAGGCGAAAGGCCTGGAGACGGGAGCGGGAGAAACGGCTCAGTTCCGGGAGAAGGAGCCGCAAAAGGGGGAGGAAAAAGTTTTCCGGGAGCCGGAAAAACCGGAGCAGAGTCCGGAGGATGGAGGCGTCAACCGGCTCAGCCTCATGACCTCCATGATTCAGGAATATATCCAGAAGAATTACATGCGGGAGATTTCCATGAGCGACGGGGCCAGGGCGGTCAATTACTCCGAGCCCTATTTCTGCAAGATGTTTAAGCAGCAGTTCGGACAAAATTTTACCTCTTATGTGGCGGAATACCGCATCAAGGAGGCGAAAAAGCTGCTGATGCAGCCCAATGTCAATGTGAAGGAGGTAGGGGAGCGGGTGGGATACCCGGATTCCAATTATTTTACCAAGGTCTTCCGGAGGATGACGGGAGAAAGCCCGTCGGAGTACCGGAGCCATATCTTAAAAGAACTCCAAAATTAAAAAATGACAGCATAGCCGGAAGGAAAAAATGATTTTATGGAAAAAGCGCCTTTAAGAGTTGGGAAAAAGGCGCTTTTTTTTAACATTTTCCACAAGAAGTTAAAAACATACTAGGAATGATAAAATGTTACCATATGAATCGGATTGCCCCGCCGTTATAATAAAATCACAGTTTGGAGCGGCAAAAGAGCCGCCTCGGACAACCAAACAGAAAGAGGGGAGGACGGCATGGGACAGGAATTGTTTCGTATGGAAGGGATCAGCAAGAGCTTTCCCGGAGTGAAAGCCTTGGATCATGTATCCTTGAGCGTAAACAAAGGCGAGGTTCTTGGCCTGGTAGGTGAGAACGGAGCCGGAAAGTCCACGCTGATGAAGATTCTCTCCGGCGTATACCGCGCCGATGAAGGAGAAATCTTCATTGAGGGAGAAAAAGTGGTCATTGATTCCGTTGCAAAGGCCCATGAGCTGGGAGTCAGCATCATCATGCAGGAGCTGAATATGTGCGGACACCTAAGCGTAGCCGACAACATTTTCATTGGCAGGGCCCCGAAAAAGGGCATATTTATTGATGACAAGCGGATGCACAAGGAGGCAAAGGCGATCCTGGACGATTTGGGGATCGAACTGGATACCTACGCGATGGTAGGGTCCTTGAGCATTGCCAAGCAGCAGATGGTGGAAATTGCCAAGGCCATCAGCTTCAATTCAAAAATCCTGGTTCTGGACGAGCCCACCGCCACGCTGACAGAGCGGGAAATCGACCAGCTTTTTGAAATCATCGGACGTTTGAAGGAAAAGGGAGTGGGAATGGTTTACATCTCCCACCGTATGGCAGAGCTGAACCGCATCTGCGAGCGGGTAACCATCATCCGTGACGGACAGTACATCGGAACCAGAAATTTAAGCGACATCACCATGGATGAGCTGGTAAACATGATCGTGGGGCGCGCCCTGGAGGACAAGTACCCCAAACACAAACGGACCATCGGCGATATCGTGCTGGAGGCCAGAAATGTGCGCAGGGGAGACAAGGTAAATGCGGACCATTTCTTTGTAAGAAAGGGAGAGATCCTGGGAATCTCCGGTCTGGTAGGCGCAGGGCGGACCGAGCTTATGCGGTGTATCTTCGGTGCGGACCACGCGGATTCCATGGAGCTTTGGATTGAAGGAAAGCCGGTGAAGATCCACTCGGTGATCCAGGCCATCCGAAACGGGATCGGATACGCGACGGAGGACCGGAAGCGGGACGGACTGGCCCTGGGACTGGATATCAAATACAACACCAACATGGCTCATCTTCCTCAGATTTCCCATTTCGGCTTTGTAGACGACAAGGCAGGTCTGGAGAATGCGGAAAAATATGTGCGTCTGCTGCACACCAAAACGCCCAGCGTCCATCAGCTGTGCCGGAACTTATCCGGAGGAAACCAGCAGAAGGTAGTTCTGGCGAAATGGCTGTGCAATGATGTTAAGGTATTGATTGTGGACGAGCCCACCCGGGGAATCGATGTAGGAGCCAAGTATGAGGTATACGAGCTGTTCAACCAGCTCAGCGACCAGGGCGTGGCGATCATCATGATCTCATCGGAGCTGCCGGAAATCCTGGGCATGAGCGACCGGATCCTGGTGATCCATCAGGGAGAGATCAACGGAGAGCTGGACGCAAAGACCGCCACTCAGGAGCAGATTCTGTACCTGGCGGCCGGATACAACAAGCTGGAGGGCAAACCGGCCCCCACCTTATCGCACGAGGCTTAGAGAAAGGGAGTATTGAAAAATGGCAAAATTAAATAAAGACGGGGAAGGCGCAGCAAGCGGGATCAGCAAGCTCAATGCCGCCACCCGGAGAGCGATCTTCTCATTTGGAATTCTGGTTGCCCTGTTTATCCTGTTCTCCGTAATTTCCGGAGACAAATTCCTGGCACCGGCAAACCTTCAGAATCTGCTTCAGCAGATTGTTACATACACCATCATCGGCTGCGGATTAAGCTTCTGCCTGGTCTGCGGAGGAAACGATTTGTCCGCCGGCGCATCCATGGCCCTTTCCGGCATTATCATGGTAAGCCTTCTGACCATGGGAGTACCCCTTCCCATTGCCATTGTGCTCTGCCTGGCTATGGGCGTGGCAACGGGTATCATGAACGGTTTCTTTATTGAGATCCTGGGAGTTGTGCCCTTTGTAGCCACGCTGGCAACCCAGTGGGTGTACAGAGGAATGGCAAACGTTCTGGTAAACGGTGCTCCTCTTTATACCACCAACATCCCCTCTGAGGCAGTTCAGAAGCAGTTTTACATTCTGGGCGGCGGAAGAATCGGGGGGAGCGGACTTCCCTACAGCGTGATCATCACCCTGGTGTACGCGGTTATCCTGGGAATCGTTCTGGCCAAGTCCAGAATCGGCCGTCAGATTTATGCCTGCGGCTCCAATCTGGAGGCGGCAAAGCTTTCCGGTATTAATGCAGTTAAGACCCGTATGTTCGCATACTGCATTTCCGGACTTTCCGCCGCGATCTGCGGAATCCTGGTTGCATCCCGTCTTTCCAGCGCTCAGCCTACCGCCGGAAACGGCTATGAGATGGAGGCAATCGCGGCTTCCGTTCTGGGCGGAATCTCCATCCTGGGCGGCGAGGGAACGATCTTAAATACCGTTATCGGCGCTCTGATGATGGGTATGATCCGAAACGGACTGAACTTAAACGGCGTCAACTCCTTCTGGCAGCAGGTGGTAGTAGGATTCATCCTTCTGATCGCAGTTGCTTCCCAGACGGCAAAGCAGGGCGGAAATCTGGATTCCATCAAGAGAATCTTTGGATTAAAGAAATAAAGGAGGATATAAAAAACGATGAGAAAGAGATTTGTAACATTGGTATTAACGGCGGCAATGGCAGCTTCCATGCTGGCTGGCTGTGGAAGTTCCGCAGGCGAGTCCACCACCACCACAGCGGCGGCAGCGGACACCGAGGCATCTTCCGGCGAAGAAGCAGCGGACACCCAGGCTGCAGATACCGAGGCGGCAGGAGATACCGCTTCCGCCGACAACAGCGACAAGACCATCTATGTAATCGTTAAGGTGCTGGGCAACCAGTATTGGAGCGTACTTCAGGCCGGAGCTGAGAAGGCCGGCGAGGATCTGGGCTGCAACGTAGTAGTGGTTGGAACTGCTCTGGAGTCCGATATTGAGGGACAGCTTACCCTGCTGCAGAACGCAGTATCCGCACAGGCAGACGGCATTGTCATCGCCCCCTTGGACAGCGTATCCCTGGATGCACCGATCACCGAAGCTTACAATTCCGGAATTCCCGTTGTTCTGGTTGACACTGTGATCAACAGCGATAACTACAGCGCCGCTCTGCTGACCAACAACGTTGAGGCAGGAAAGACCGCCGCTGAGGAGATGCTGCGCCGCTTAAAGGCAAGAGGAGTTTCCGAGGATGAAGAGGCCCAGATCGCGATCCAGGTAGGCTCCACCGGTTCCCAGACCATCAATGACCGGGTAAAAGGCTTCAACGAGTATTGGGAGGAAAATGCTCCTGAGAAATGGGTGGTATTAAACGATGATGTGAAGGTAAATGACGGTGACATCAGCAAGGCCGTAGGCTTCTGCCAGGACTTCATCACCACTTACCCCAACTTAAAGGGTGTGTTCGGCCCCAATAACGGTTCTACCGTAGGATTTGTTACCGGACTGACCGAGACCAACCGCACCGATATCACGATGGTTGGATTTGACTTCTCCGCAGAGATCGAGACGATGATCCGCAGCGGAAACTTCGATGTTGCTTCTGTTGTACAGCGTCAGTACTACATGGGATATGACGGCGTTAAGACTGCTCTGGAACTGGCAGGCGGCGGAACGGTTGAAGAAAAAACCATTGACACCGGCGTTATTTTAGTGGATAGTACTAATGTAGATGATGAGGAGATTCAGAGCATCATCAATCCAGGTGTATAAGAGGAAAGATTGGTTCCCTTTCAGCAGACGCTTCCTCCCCTTTGGGAGGAGGCGTTTTAGAGCATCACCTGGGATCATTCTGCCAAAAGGGCAGATGGGACGGAGAAGCATTTATGATGAAAAAAGGCAAAAAGAAAACCTTGATTCTGGGTCTGGCGGCAGCCGCCGCAGCCGGGATCGTTTGTATGGCGGGCGCCTGCCGGGAGCGGTCCGCTTTTTCTGCTGTCCGGGAGCAGGAACCGGAATTTATCCTAACCTATGCGGAAAATCAGCCTCAGGATTACCCCACCACCCAGGCGGCTTACCGTTTCGCGCAGCTGGTACAGGAGGAGACCAGGGGGAGGATCCGCATCAAGATATTTCCGGACGGTGCGCTGGGATCTGAGACGGAGGTGCTGAAACAGCTGCGCTACGGAGGCATTGATTTCGCCAGATTGTCGGTGATGAGCCTGGGAGATGAGATCCCGGTGCTCAATGTGCTGCAGCTTCCCTATCTTTACCGGGACAGTGAGCATATGTGGAAGGTGCTGGATGGAGATACGGGGGGGGGGTTTTTATGGAGGCCTTTGAGGATTATGGCCTGAAAGGGCTTTCCTGGTACGATGCCGGGGCGCGCCATTTTTACAACTCCGGAAAGCCGGTGGAATGCCTGGAGGATATGAGGGACTTGAAAATCCGGGTGGCCCAGTCGGAAATGATGGAGGATATGGTCCGGGCTCTTGGAGCGCAGCCCGTGATCATGGATTACTCCGAGGTCTACGGGGCTCTGGAAACGGGGCAGATTGACGGGGCGGAGAATAACTGGCCTTCCTATGATACCATGAGGCATTTTGAGATGGCGCCCTACATCACCCTGGATGGCCACAACCGGATCCCGGAGATCCAGGCGGCATCCGGGGAGACTTGGGAGAAGCTCTCGCAGGAGGACCAGGCCATCATCCGTTCCTGCGCCAGGGAGTCTGCCCTCTATGAGCGCAGGCTGTGGAAGGAGAGGGAGGATGAGTCCAGAAAGAAGCTGGAGGCGGCGGGCTGCCAGGTGACGGTATTAAATGAGCGGGAGCAGAGGCGGTTTGAGGCCATGGCCAAGACGGTCTACAAAGATTTTGCCAAGGGGTATGAGGAGCTGATCGACCGGATTGACCAGGTGCAGTGAGGAAAAATGGCTTGCAAAACTGTCAGGATATGCTATAATCAGCCCGAACGATGAAGGAAGCAATCTGAATGATGGAAAGGAATGAAATATATGGTTCGGTGCTGTATTTTTGACCTGGACGGAACGCTGGTAAACTCTGTTTACGCCATTCAGCGGTCGGTGAACCAGACCCTGGAGTCCTTTGGGCTGGAGCCGATCTCGGTGGAGGAGACAAAGCAGTACGCGGGAGATGGATATAAGAAACTGATGGAGCGGGCCCTGAAGGCCAGGGGAGATGAAAAACTGGCATTTTATCAGGAATCCCTGACCAGATACTCCGCATTTTTTAAGGACTGCTGCCTGTACCGTGTGGAGCCCTACGATGGGATCCGGACGCTGCTGGGATTTTTGAAAAACCATGGAGTTAAGATTGCGGTACTCTCCAACAAGCCCCATGCCAGAGCGATGGACAATATCAACGGAATATTCGGCGAAGGATATTTTGACTGGGCCAGCGGTGAGCGGGAGAGCGAGGGGATTCCCAAAAAACCTGCGCCGGAGGGCGTGTGGGCCTGTGCCAGGGAGCTGGGAGTTTCCATGGAGGAATGCCTGTATCTGGGAGATACCAATACGGATATGAAGACCGGGATCAACGCCGGGGCAGTGACCGTTGGAGTGACCTGGGGGTTTCGGGACCGGGCGGAGCTAGAGTCCTTCTCCCCGGCTTACATTGCAGACCATCCCAGTGATGTGGTTCAGATCGTAAAGGATGTGAATGGGATTGAAGAAGATGAACAATAAGACGGCTTTTGGAAGGGCCGTCCGGGGGCCGGTGCTGATCCTGGCCCTTTTGTTTCTTTTTTGGAGTCTGTCCGGCTGCAGCCTGGGCCGGGAGGCGGAAGAAACGCAGGAGGACGGACGCCTGAACGTGGTGACTACCATTTTCCCCTACTACGATTTTGTGCGCCAGGTGGCGGGAGACCGGGTAAAGCTGACCCTGGTGGTGCCGGCGGGGATGGACAGCCATTCCTTTGAACCCACCCCGGCGGATATGATCACCATCCAGGAGGCCGACCTTCTGGTCAGCAACGGGGGCGCCATGGAGCACTGGCTTTCCCAGGTGCTGGAAGCCACCGATACCTCCCGGATGAAGGTTCTCATGATGATGGATTACGTGGACGTTCTGGAGGAAGATCTGGTGGAGGGAATGGAGGACGGGGAAGACGGCCATGACCACGGCCATTCCCACCCGGAGGATGAGGACGGCCACCAGATGGAGATCGAGTACGATGAGCATATCTGGACCTCGCCGGTGAATGCCATCCATATTGTGGAGATCATCCGGGATACCCTGGCAGAAGAGGATGAGGCCAACGGGGACTATTACCGGCAGAGGGCACAGGCATACCTAAAAGAACTGAAGGACCTGGATGAGGCCTTCCGGCAGGTAGCGGAAGAGGAGAAACGGAACCTTTTTATCGTGGCAGATAAATTCCCCTTCCGGTATCTGGCAGATACCTACGGCTGGTCCTACCGGGCCGCCTTTTCCGGCTGCAGCACGGATACGGAGCCAAGCGCCAAGACCATTGCCTATCTGATCGACAAGGTGCGGGAAGAACAGATTCCGGAGGTGTACTATCTGGAGCTTTCCAGCCACAGTACCGCCAGGGTCATCAGCGAGGAGACGGGGGCCGGCCAGCTTCTGCTTCACTCCTGTCACAATGTAACCCGTCAGGAATTTGACCAGGGAATCACCTATCTGCAGCTCATGCGGCAGAATGTGGAGAATTTGAGGAAGGGATTGGATGAATAATACGCCATTGATTCAGTGCACACATGTAGATTTTGGATATGACAACCAGGATGCGGTGGTGGATGTAAACCTCCGGGTGGATGCCGGGGATTACATCTGCATTGTGGGGGAGAATGGTTCCGGAAAAAGTACGTTGATTAAGGGGCTTCTGGGACTGCTGAAGCCTACGGCGGGGACCATTTGGCTGTCGGAGGACTTAAAAAAGGGGGGCATCGGCTATCTGCCCCAGCAGACCGCCGCCCAGAAGGATTTCCCCGCAACGGTGTGGGAGGTGGTTTTAAGCGGCTGCCTGGGCCGCATGGGAAGACTGCCCTTTTACTCCCGGGACCAGAAGAAACTGGCGGCGGAAAATATGGAGAAGCTGGGGATCACGCCTCTGAAAAACCACTGCTACCGGGAACTTTCCGGCGGACAGCAGCAGAGGGTGCTCATTGCCAGGGCTCTGTGCGCCACCAGCAGCCTGCTGATCCTGGATGAGCCCATTACCGGCCTGGACCCCATGGCGATCCAGGATTTTTATCAGATGCTTCGCAGACTGAACCGGGAGGACCATGTGGCCATCCTTATGGTGTCCCACGATTTAAGAAACGCGGTGGAGGAGGCCAACAAGATTCTGCACCTTCAGAAGCAGGTGCTCTTCTATGGCCCTGCCCACGACTATATGAACAGCCAGGCAGCCGGACATTTCTTCCACGAAAAGGAGCAGGGACGCTGCAAACCTACGGCAGGCTGCCATGCGGTCCATCTTCAGGCGGACCGGAGCGTGCTGGAAAATGCCAGGGAAAGGAGGAAGGAACATGAGCGTGATTGCTGAGATGCTCAGCTACCCATTTTTGGTGAGGGCCCTGGTGGGAGGACTGCTGGTTTCCCTGTGTGCCTCTCTTCTGGGGGTCAGCCTGGTGCTGAGACGATATTCCATGATTGGAGACGGACTTTCCCATGTGTCCTTCGGCGCCCTTTCGGTGGCCCTGGCGATGGGCTGGTCTCCTTTAAAGGTTTCCATTCCCGTTGTGGTGGTAGCAGCATTCTTTCTGCTCCGGATCACGGAGAATGCCAGGGTAAAAAGCGATGCAGCCATCGCCATGATTTCTGCCAGCGCCCTGGCCATTGGAATCATCATTACCTCCATGACCACAGGCATGACGACGGATGTCAGCAGCTATATGTTCGGGAGCATCCTGGCTATGAGCCGGGAGGATGTGATGTTAAGCGTGGTGCTGTCGGCGGCAGTGCTGATCCTCTTTGCGGTCTGCTACCACAAGCTTTTCGCCGTGACCTTTGACGAGAATTTCGCAAAGGCCACGGGGGTGAAGGTGGACCGCTATAATGTGATCATCGCCGTTCTCACCGCTGTGACCATCGTGCTGGGGATGCGGATGATGGGAGCTATGCTGATCTCCAGCCTGGTGATCTTTCCGGCCCTTACCTCCATGCAGGTCTTTAAGAGTTTCCGCGGAGTGGTACTCTGCTCCGGCGTTCTGTCAGCGGTGTGTTTCGTCCTGGGGATGACCGCCTCCTACCAGCTGTCCACCCCGGCAGGAGCCAGCGTGGTGGTGGTGAACCTGGCGGCGTTTCTGCTGTTCGGGGCTTACCGGATGGTGGTGAGGCGGTAAAGCTGCCGTGCAAAATGGAAGAGGCCGCGGACTCTGCAGGAGGCAGGGAGAAGGGAAGAGGAAACGTCTTGACTTTAAAGATTCTTTGTGCCACAATATTCAGATGAACCGTCCTGAACAAGTGACATTTTAATTGATAAAAAAGAGTGTTTTTTAGAAAGAAGGATGAACCATTATGACAAAAATCGATATTATCTCCGGCTTTTTGGGCGCTGGCAAGACCACTTTTATCAAAAAGCTTCTGGAGGAGGCCATCAAAGGCGAGCAGGTGGTGCTGATCGAGAACGAGTTCGGTGAGATCGGCATCGACGGCGGTTTCTTAAAGGACGCCGGAATCGAGATCCGGGAAATGAACTCCGGCTGCATCTGCTGTTCTCTGGTAGGAGACTTTGGAAAGAGCCTGGCAGAGGTCCTGACCAAGTACGCTCCGGACCGGATCATCATCGAGCCCTCCGGCGTAGGCAAGCTGTCTGACGTAATGAAGGCGGTCATCGATGTATCCGCGGATATGGATGTGGAGTTAAACAGTGCGGTGACCATTGTAGATGCCTCCAAGTGCAAGATGTACATGAAGAATTTCGGCGAGTTTTTCAACAATCAGATTGAAAACGCGGGGACAATCGTACTGAGCCGGACGGATATTGTGGATTCCGACAAGGTTTTAAGGGATGTGGACCTGATCCGGGAAAAGAATCCCAAGGCAGCTATTGTCACCACGCCCATCGGCCAGCTGGAAGGCAGCCAGCTGCTGGATATCATCGAGAAGAAGGATACCATGCTGGATGATATGATGGAAGAGGTAAGGCGCAGCCACGAGCATGAGCATCACCATGACCATGATGAGTGCTGCGGCCATGACCATCATGACCACGACCATCATCATGACCATGAGGAAGAGCATGAGCACCACCATGGCCACGAGGAGCACGAGCATGCGCATCACCATGACCATGACGAGTGCTGCGGCCACGACCATGACCACGAGGGCCATCACCACCACCATGCCGATGAAGTATTTACCAGCTGGGGCATGGAGACCATCGTGCCGGTGACGAAGGAGAGCCTGGAGGAAGTCTTAAAGCAGATGTCCCAGACCGAGGATTACGGCCAGGTGCTGCGGGCCAAGGGCATGCTTCCTACGGAGAATCCCGGAGAGTGGCTGTATTTTGATCTGGTTCCGGGACAGTATGAGATCCGTGACGGCAGACCGGATTACACCGGAAAGGTGTGCGTGATCGGCTCCAGCCTGAAGGAAGAAGCATTAAACCAGCTGTTTGGAAGAGGTTAAGCTATGGCGAATGAAATTGATGATGATGTAATGCCGGTGTTCCTGATTAACGGCTTTCTGGAGGCGGGCAAGACTCAGTTTTTGAGCTTCACCATGGATCAGGAATATTTCAAAACCGATGGAAAGACCCTTCTGATCGTCTGCGAGGAGGGGGAGGAAGAATACAGTGACCGTCTGCTGAAAAAGAACCGCACGGCTGCTGTTTTCATCGAAGACCAGGAGAAGCTGACTCCTCAGTATCTCAATGAGCTGGAAGTGGTTTACCGCCCGGAGCGGGTCCTGATCGAATGGAACGGCATGTGGAATCAGGACGAGCTGAAGCTGCCGGAGGACTGGATGATCTACCAGCAGATTACCATTATCGATGGTTCTACTTTTGAGCTCTATTCTCAGAACATGAAACCCCTTCTGGGAGCTATGCTGAGACGCTCCGAGCTGGTCATCGTCAACCGCTGCGACGGGATTTCCGATGAGAAGCTGAATACCTACCGCCGCAGCATTCGGGCTATGAGCCGGGACAGTGAGATCGTGATGGAGGACCAGAACGGGGAGATTGACCTGGCTACCCTGGAGGAGGATCTGCCTTATGACCTGAAGGCTCCGGTCATCCAGCTGAAGCCGGAGGACTACGGCATCTGGTACATTGACTGTATGGATAATCCAGACCGCTACAAGGGAAAAACCGTGGAATTTACCGCTATGGTTCTGAAATCCTCCAAATTCCCCAAGGGAGTCTTTGTGCCGGGGCGGATGGCTATGACCTGCTGTGAGGCGGATATGACCTTTTTGGGCTTCATGTGCAAGTGGCAGGGGGCAGAGCAGTTTAAGACAAAGGACTGGGTGAAAGTGCGGGCAAAAATCGGCATCGAGTACCAGAAGGATTACCATGGCGAGGGACCGGTTCTCTACGGTGAGATGGTGGAGCCGGCCGGGGAAATCAAGGATATCGTGCAGTTTTAGAAAACGTTTGGAATTGCTGCGGGATCGAACAGCGCCGCATGATCAAGGGGCAGGAGGAAAAAAGTCCTCCTGCCTCTTTTTTCTCTTGACTTCCGGCTCCTGCCGTGATAGGATAGCAGAGCGCCTATGCGCATATTGTATTTTAGAGAAAAGATGAACACAAGATATAGTATTGAGCCCCTGGCCGGGAAACAACCGGGGCTTCAGGGGAAGGATGGAGGCAGAAAGGTGCAGTGCAGTGAGATTAAAGTAATAAAAAAAGACGGGACCAGAGAAGATTTTAATGTCCAGAAGGTGGTATCGGCAGTAGGCAAGTCCGCGGAGCGGGCCATGATCCGTTTCTCCGACGGGGAAATCCAGTTTATCTGCCGGTTTGTGGAGGAGAAGGCGGAGAGCATGAACACCAGCCAGATCCCCATTGCCCAGATGCACAACATTGTGGAGGGAGCGCTGGAACAGGTCAATCCGGCGGTGGCCAAGAGCTACCGGGATTACCGCAATTACAAGCAGGATTTCGTGCAGATGCTGGACGATGTGTACAAGAAAAGCCAGTCCATCATGTATATCGGGGATAAGGAGAACAGCAATACGGACAGCGCCCTGGTTTCCACCAAGCGCAGCCTGATCTTTAATGAGCTGAACAAATCCCTGTACCAGAAGTTTTTCATGACGGTGGAGGAGCTGCAGGCCTGCCGGGAGGGCTATATTTACATCCACGATATGTCTGCAAGACGGGATACCATGAACTGCTGCCTTTTTGACGTTCAGTCCGTTCTGACCGGCGGATTCGAGATGGGGAATCTGTGGTACAATGAGCCCAAGACCCTGGATGTGGCCTTTGATGTGATCGGCGATATTGTTTTAAGCGCCGCAAGCCAGCAGTACGGTGGATTTACGGTCCCCAATGTAGAAAATATCCTGGCTCCCTATGCGGAGAAATCCTACGAGAAATATACGGAGAAGTATGAAAAGCTGGGACTCTCCAGAGAGCAGGCCGAGAAGGTGGCGCTGGAGGATGTGAAACGGGAGATGGAGCAGGGCTTTCAGGGCTGGGAGTACAAGTTCAACTCCGTTTCCTCCAGCCGGGGAGATTACCCCTTTATCACCATGACTGCCGGAACCGGAACCAGCCGTTTCGCCAAGATGGCCACCATCACCATGCTGAAGGTGAGGGGAGGCGGCGAGGGCAAGCCTGGCCACAAGAAGCCGGTGCTGTTCCCCAAGCTGGTATTTCTCTATGATGAGAAGCTTCATGGACCGGGAGGAGAGCTGGAGGATGTGTTCGAGGCGGGGATCGAGTGTTCCAGCAAGACGATGTATCCCGACTGGCTGTCTTTGACTGGGGAGGGATATGTTCCCAGCATGTATAAAAAGTACGGCAAGGTGATCTCTCCCATGGGCTGCCGCGCCTTCCTTTCTCCCTGGTATGAGAGAGGCGGCATGAAGCCGGCGGATGAGAATGACCAGCCTGTATTTGTGGGTCGTTTTAACATCGGTGTGGTAAGCCTTCACCTGCCTATGATCCTGGCAAAAGCCAGACAGGAGAACCGGGATTTCTATGAGGTGCTGGATTACTACCTGGAGCTGATCCGGAAAATCCATATCCGGACTTACGCTTATCTGGGAGAAATGAAAGCCTCCACCAATCCGCTGGCCTACTGCGAGGGCGGCTTCTACGGCGGTCACCTGGGGCTGCACGATAAGATTAAGCCATTGCTGAAAACAGCCACCGCCTCCTTCGGCATCACCGCGTTCAACGAGCTTCAGCAGCTTTACAACCGGAAATCCCTGGTGGAGGACGGACAGTTTGCCCTTGAGGTGCTGGAGCATATCAACGAGAAGATTAACCAGTATAAGGAGGAGGACGGACATCTTTACGCCATTTACGCAACGCCGGCGGAAAATCTGTGCGGCCTTCAGGTGAAGCAGTTCCGGAAAAAGTACGGGATTGTGGAAAATGTTTCGGACCGGGAGTATGTGAGCAATGGATTCCACTGTCATGTGACGGAGGACATCACGCCGATCCAGAAGCAGGATTTGGAGCACCGTTTCTGGGATTTGAGCAACGGAGGAAAGATCCAGTATGTAAAATATCCCATCAGCTACAACCGGGAGGCAATCCGCACGCTGGTCCGCAGAGCGATGAAAATGGGCTTTTATGAGGGCGTGAACCTTTCCCTGGCCTACTGCGATGACTGCGGACACGAAGAGCTGGAAATGGATGTCTGCCCCAAGTGCGGAAGCAAAAACCTGACGAAGATTGACCGGATGAACGGCTATTTAAGCTATTCCAGGGTGAAGGGGGATACCAGATTAAACGATGCCAAGATGGCGGAGATCGCGGAGAGAAAGAGCATGTAGCAGGACCTGGACAGAGGAGTGCTGATACGAAGACAAGATGCGGGGGGCACGGTATGGAATATCGGTGTCTCCCGTTTTGTATGCGTCGGGAGCACGGTTATTTGTCCTGACCGGGCAGAATGTGAAAAGGCACAGCCGTGGAAATAAAAAATCATATATAAATAGACATTGAAATAGTGTATAATCGATTTGGAAAGGCTAAGATACAGAGGCGGGAAACAGGGCTTCTGCGGGGTGTGCGGAAAGGGGAAAGAATGGAAGATATTTTAAGAGAGCTGGAACAAGAGGAAATTGCGGAGTACAAAAAGGAGCTCAGGCAGTATCTGGATGAAATTCCGGACCAGGTATTCTACCAGTATTTTGACATTATGCCCATGAGCAATGAAGACTATGATTTTATCTGCCGCGACCTGGCCCGGAGACACTATTATTGTCTTCTGGCGCGGTTTTCCGAGCGGCACAATGGAGTTCGCAGGCGGAGGGAAGAATCTGCCGGCGAAAGAAACAGTGGAAAAATTTGATTCCCTGTGTTAGACTAATGGAACAGAACAGACAGGAGCAGATAGGTATGCGGTATCACAATATTACGAAGGATGATATGCTGAACGGAGAAGGGCTCCGGGTGGTTCTGTGGGTAGCAGGCTGCACCCATGGATGTCCGGGCTGCCACAACCCGGTGACCTGGGATATCCAGGGAGGGATTCCTTTTGATGAAGGGGCCTGGAAGGAAATCCAGGCGGAGTTGGAGAAGGAGTATGTTTCCGGTCTTACTTTGAGCGGAGGAGACCCGCTCCATCCTGACAACCGGCAGGAGATCGGCCGTCTGGCCCAGCGGGTCAAAGAGCAGTACCCACAGAAGAACATCTGGCTGTACACCGGTTATCTCTGGGAGGAGATTAAAGGACTGCCCTGGCTGAGGTCAGTGGATGTGGTGGTGGACGGTGAGTTTATGCTCAGCCGGAAGGACAACAATCTGCACTGGAAGGGAAGCTCCAATCAGCGGGTGATCGATGTGAAGCGGTCTCTTGAAGAGGGCCAGGCGGTTTTGTACCAGGAGCGGTAAGCCAAAATATATGGGCGATCATAAAAACGGAATGAGGAAAGAATGATGATGAATCGAATTGGAAAGTTTCATAAAGTAAGCTTTGAGCGTTTTGCGGAGGACTGGCAGGACACCTTCGGGGAGACAGCAAAGGAGGAACTGGAACGGATTTACGGGGAGATCAAGCTCCCGGCCAGAGCAACCTCTGGTTCTGCCGGATACGATTTCTATACTCCAGCAGCGTTTGTTTTAAAACCGGGGGAGACTATCAAGATGCCCACCGGCGTCCGGGTGGAGATGGAGGAAGGCTGGGTCCTGCAGATTTTTCCGAGAAGCAGTCTGGGATTTAAGTACCGCCTTCAGCTGAACAATACAGTGGGAATCATTGACAGCGACTATTTTTATTCTGACAATGAGGGCCATATGTTTATCAAAGTAACCAACGATTCCAGGGAGGAAAAGACGGTGGAACTGTCCGCAGGGGCTGCATTTGCCCAGGGCATCTTTATTCCCTTTGGAATTACGGTGGACGATGACTGCGAGGAGCAGCGCAACGGGGGATTCGGCAGTACGGATGTGAGGTAGCTTTATGGGACAGGGAGGAAGAAAAACGGACCGGGGGGCCGGGGCTTACGCGGCCAGGAAATATGCAGCCAGAAACGGCTACCCGCCCAGAAACGGCCGGGAGTTTGACCGGGAAAGACGGGCAGCCAGGAAGAAGCGCAGGCGCCGCAGACTGATGAAGGGATTGGCGGCCTGGGCGGTCTGTCTTGCGTTGGTGGCTCTCATTGCATTCGGGGTTACGCGGTTCGTTGGCTATCTGGGGACCTCCAAACAGCGGTCTCTGCGGGCACAGGGGATCGAGGCGGTACAGACCGGCAGTTATCAGGAGGCCATCGATCTTTTGGACCAGGCATTGGAGGCTTCCGGGAATGGCAAGAGCGCTCTGACGGTGGATATTCTCCGCTGGCGGGCTGAGGCGGAGTATCAGCTTCAGGATTACGAGGCGGCCTCTCATACCTATCAGCTCCTGATGGAGCAGGACCCGGACTGTCTGGAATACTGGTATATGGCGGCGATCTGCGACAGCGCCCTGGGAAATGCCGACCAGGCTTTGAACTGGTATCATTATGTTCAGGAGGCGGAACAGGACGGCAGGAAAAAAGCTGCCGGCAGGGAAAAGGCACTGGCTGCCGTAGGAGCCGCCTGTGCAAAGGCCGGGAAATATGAGGAGGCTCTGGGCTTATATCAGGACGCCATAGGAGATGGATTGGACAATGAGGAACTATATAATCAGATGGGTTTATGCCAGATGGCTGGAGAGAGCTATGAAGACGCTGCTGATTCGTTTGACCAGGGGAAAATAAAGGCCCAGGAAAGCGGAAACCAGGAGCTGCTTAGAGAACTGAGCTACAATCAGGCGGTCTGCAGCGAGTATCTGGGCCGGTATCAGGAGGCACTGGAGCAGTTTCAGGCCTATGAACAGCAGTACGGCTCGGACGAAGAGATCGAGCACGAGATCGAATTTTTGGAAAGCCGGGTGGAGTGAGGGCTTATGGCAGAGTTATATGATCTGAGAGAAATGGAAGAGCGCGTGGTACTGGCCGCGGTTTCCACCCAGGAGGGGGAGACTGCGGCCGCCTCCTTAGATGAGCTGGAGGAGCTGGCCAGGACGGCAGGAGCGGTCTGCGTGGCAAAGGTGATCCAGAACCGGGAGAGCATTCATCCGGGTACCTATCTGGGCAAGGGAAAGATTGACGAGGTAAAGGAGCTGGTATGGGAACTGGGAGCTACCGGCGTGATCTGTGACGATGAGCTTTCACCGGCCCAGCTGAAAAATCTGGAGGAGGCCCTGGATACCAAGGTAATGGACCGGACCATGGTCATTTTGGACATATTTGCTTCCAGAGCCCACACGCGGGAAGGAAAAATCCAGGTAGAGCTGGCTCAGCTGCGCTACCGTGCAGCCCGCCTGGTGGGAATGAGAGCCTCCCTGTCCCGTCTGGGCGGAGGAATCGGGACCAGGGGACCAGGAGAAAAGAAGCTGGAGATGGACCGCCGCCTGATCCACCAGAGAATCGGCCAGCTGAAGGGAGAACTGGAGGAAGTAAAGCGCCACCGGGAGGTGACGAGGCAGCAGAGGGAGAAAAATCATACCATCACGGCAGCTATTGTGGGATATACCAACGCGGGAAAATCCACTTTGCTGAACCGGCTGACAGGTGCCGGCATTCTGGCGGAGGACAAGCTGTTTGCAACCCTGGACCCTACCACCAGAAGCTTTACACTGCCTGACGGGCAGCAGATTCTTCTGACGGATACGGTGGGATTTATCCGAAAGCTTCCCCACCATCTGATCGAAGCCTTCCGCAGCACCCTTGAGGAGGCCAGGTACAGCGATATCATTCTTCATGTGGTGGACTGTTCCAATCCTCAGATGGATATGCAGATGCATGTGGTGAGGGAGACCTTGAGGGAGCTGGAAATCGTAGATAAGACAGTGGTTACCGTATTTAACAAAATAGACCGGCGAAGGGAGCAGCTGGAGGCCGGCGGTCAGGGGGAAACGGCCCTGGTCCCCAGAGATTTCTCCTCGGATTACCAGGTGAAGATATCGGCCAGGACAGGAGAAGGGCTCCAGGAGCTGGGTGAGATCCTGGAAACCATTATCCGAAGCCGGAGGGTTCTGCTCCGGAAAATCTATCCCTATTCCCAGGCCGGAAGGATCCAGACGATCCGCAGATATGGCCAGCTTTTAAAGGAAGAATATGGAGAAGACGGAATCCATGTGGAAGCTTATGTGCCGGCAGAGCTGTTTGGGGAGCTGTGGAAATCGTAACAGTTGGCGCTGTCCTGAACGGTTGCTGCAAAAACTGGTTTACAACCGAAAAAGATTGTGCTATACTGTCCCAGTATGAGCAAACGCCGCCGCCCGGTTGCATGGTGACTCCAGCCGCAGCCTGGTGAACGGTGAGAATATTTATTTTAAGGAGGATGTTACCATGATTTCCAAGGAAAAGAAATCTCAGATCATTGCACAGTACGGACGTAAGCCTGGCGATACCGGTTCACCGGAGGTTCAGATCGCAATTCTCACCGAGAGAATCAACGAGCTGACCCAGCATCTTCAGAGCAATCCCAAGGATCACCACTCCAGAAGAGGACTTCTGATGATGGTTGGTCACAGAAGAGGACTTCTGGATTATTTAAAGAAGACCGATCTGGAAGGCTACCGTGCCCTGATCGAAAAGTTAGGCATCAGAAAGTAATTCCTGCGTATTAGGGTGGAGCGAAACTCCACCCTATATTTGCATGGTACCGCTGCAACCAATCTGGCAGAGGGATTACTCCGAGACCGCTGATGTGACCTTGAAGGGCCTTCTTTCAAGCTTAGATCAGTAGTTTCGGCGTCTTCTGCCAGAGTCACTTAAATCTCAGAAAAGAAAAAAAGGAGAAACCATATGTACAAGAGCTTCACTATGGACCTGGCCGGAAGAAAGCTGACCGTTGATGTCGGCAGAGTAGCGGCACAGGCAAACGGCGCCGCTTTTATGCACTACGGCGACACGGTAGTGCTTTCCACCGCAACCGCATCCGCAAAGCCCAGAGAGGGAATCGACTTCTTCCCCTTGAGTGTGGAATATGAGGAAAAGATGTACGCAGTGGGAAAGATCCCCGGCGGATTTAACAAGAGAGAGGGAAAGGCTTCGGAGAATGCCATCCTGACCTCCAGAGTCATCGACCGTCCCATGCGTCCCCTGTTCCCCAAGGATTACCGCAACGATGTGACCCTGGACAATGTGGTCATGAGCGTAGACCCGGACTGCAGCCCGGAACTGACCGCTATGCTGGGTTCTGCTATTGCCACCTGCATTTCCGATATTCCCTTTGACGGCCCCTGCGCCATGACTCAGATCGGTCTGATAGACGGAGCGTTCATTGTGAACCCCACCTCCGCCCAGAAGCAGGTTTCCGATATGGCCCTGACGGTCGCCTCCACCAGAGAAAAGGTGATCATGATCGAGGCCGGAGCCAATGAGGTACCGGAGGCCAAGATGATTGAGGCCATTTTCAAGGCCCACGAGGTTAACCAGGAGATTATCAGATTCATCGATACCATTGTAGCGGAGTGCGGAAAAGAGAAGCACACTTATGAGAGCTGTGCGGTTCCGGAGGAACTGTTTGCCGCAATCCGGGAGCTGGTTCCCCCTCAGGAGATGGAGGAAGCGGTATTTACCGATGAGAAGCAGCAGAGAGAGGCCAACATCGCCGCCATCACCGAGCGTCTGGAGGAGGCTTTTGCTGAGAACGAAGAGTGGCTGGGCCTGCTGGGAGACGCCATCTACCAGTATGAGAAGAAGACGGTCCGCAAGATGATTTTGAAGGACCACAAGCGTCCCGACGGCCGCCAGATTACGGAAATCCGTCCGCTGGCTGCTGAGATCGACATTCTTCCCAGAGTACACGGCTCCGGCATGTTTACCAGAGGCCAGACTCAGATCTTAAATGCCTGCACCCTGGCTCCCCTGTCCGAGGCTCAGAAGCTGGACGGACTGGATGAGAACGAAACCTGCAAGCGCTATATGCACCATTACAATTTCCCCTCCTTCTCCGTAGGAGAGACCAAGCCCAGCAGAGGACCGGGACGCCGGGAAATCGGCCATGGCGCCCTTGCAGAGCGGGCTCTGGTTCCGGTGCTCCCCAGCACGGAGGAGTTCCCCTATGCCATCCGCACGGTGTCTGAGACCATGGAGTCCAACGGCTCCACCTCCCAGGCCAGCATCTGTGCGTCCACCCTGTCTCTGATGGCGGCAGGAGTTCCCATCAAGGAGATGGTAGCCGGTATTTCCTGCGGACTGGTAACGGGCGAGACCGATGACGATTACATTGTTCTGACCGATATCCAGGGCCTGGAGGATTTCTTCGGCGATATGGACTTTAAGGTGGGCGGAACAAAGAACGGCATCACCGCCATCCAGATGGATATCAAGATTCACGGCCTGACCAGACCCATCATCGAGGAGGCCATCGCGCGGACCAGAGAGGCCAGGATGTATATTCTGGACAATGTCATGAAGCCTGTAATTTCCGAGCCCAGAAAGCACTTGAGCCCCTACGCTCCCAAAATCCGCCAGATCATGATTGATCCCCAGAAGATCGGCGATGTAGTTGGAAAACAGGGTAAGGTGATCAACAAGATCATTGAGGAGACCGGCGTAAAGATTGATATTACCGATGACGGAGCCGTAAGCGTATGCGGAACCGATGAGGCTATGATGGAGAAGGCTATTTCCATCATCCACAGCATCGTAACCGACATCGAGCCGGGCATGGTATTCACCGGCAAGGTGGTGCGTCTGATGAACTTCGGCGCCTTCGTAGAGCTGGCACCCAACAAGGACGGCATGATCCACATTTCCAAGCTGGCAGACCGGAGGGTTGCCAAAGTGGAGGATGTGGTGAACATCGGCGATGAGGTGACGGTAAAGGTGATCGAGGTGGACAAGATGGGAAGAATTAACCTCAGCATGCGTCCCAGCGATCTGGCTGACCAGAAATAATGCTTCCCGCCGTCTGAAACGTTACGCAATAAAAAGATTTCAAGCAGCGCCGGCAAGTCCGGCGTTGTTTTTTCCTGGGGAAAAGGATATAATAACCCTAAATACCAAAGGTGTGAGGAGAAAAGCGATGACTAAGAGAGTAAGAACAAGATACGCCCCAAGTCCCACAGGCCGGATGCATGTGGGCAATTTGAGAACCGCCCTTTACGCTTATCTGATTGCAAAGCATGAGGGGGGAGATTTCCTGCTGCGGATCGAGGATACGGACCAGGAGCGCTATGTGGAGGGCGCAGTGGAGATCATCTACCGGACCCTGGAAGAGACCGGCCTGATTCACGATGAAGGCCCGGACAAGGACGGAGGCTGCGGTCCCTACGTTCAGAGCGAGCGCCAGAAGGCGGGCATCTACATGGAGTACGCCAAAAAGCTGGTGGAGAAAGGGGAGGCTTATTACTGCTTCTGTACCCCGGAGCGCCTGGAGTCCCTGCGCCGCACCGTAAACGGCGAGGAGATTATGACCTATGACAAGCACTGCCTGCATTTATCCAAGGAGGAAGTGGAAGCCAATCTGAAAGCCGGGATGCCCTTCGTGATCCGCCAGAACAATCCTACGGAGGGGACGACTACCTTCCACGATGAGATTTACGGCGATATTACGGTAGATAATTCGGAACTGGACGATATGGTGTTGATCAAGTCCGATGGATACCCCACTTACAATTTTGCCAATGTGGTGGACGACCATCTGATGGGCATCACCCATGTGGTCCGGGGAAATGAATACCTTTCCTCCTCTCCCAAGTACAACCGCCTGTACGAGGCTTTTGGCTGGGAAGTACCGGTGTACGTACACTGCCCGCTGATTACGGACGAAAACCACCACAAGCTCAGCAAGCGCAGCGGCCATTCCTCCTTTGAGGATTTGCTGGACCAGGGGTTTGTAGCAGAGGCCGTGGTCAATTATGTAGCTCTCCTGGGCTGGTCACCGGAGGGCAACCAGGAGATTTTCTCCCTGGAAGAGATGGTGAAGGAATTTGACTATCACCGCATGAGCAAGTCCCCTGCGGTCTTTGATATGACCAAGCTGAAATGGATGAACGGCGAGTATCTGAAAGCCATGGATGAGGAGCGCTTTTATGAGCTGGCACTGCCTTACATCAAAGAAGTGATCCACAAGGATCTGGATCTAAGAAAAATTGCCTCCATGGTGAAGACCAGGATCGAGGTGTTCCCGGATATTGCAGGCCATATTGATTTCTTTGAGGAGCTGCCGGAGTACGACATTTCCATGTACACTCACAAGAAGATGAAGACCAACAGCGAGAATTCCCTGAAGGTTCTTCAGGATGTGCTGCCGATCCTGGAAGCCCAGGAGCAGTTTGACAATGACAGCCTCTATGGGGTTCTGTCAAAATACGTAGCGGACACGGGCGTGAAGACCGGTTTTGTCATGTGGCCCATCCGCATCGCCCTGTCCGGCAAGCAGATGACCCCGGCCGGTGCCACGGAAATCATGGAGGTGCTGGGAAAAGAGGAGTCCTTAAAGCGAATCCGCTTTGGGATCGAGAAGCTGTCCCATGGCCTTCAGTGAGGCTCAGGAGAAGGCCATCCGCCATGGAAAAGGTCCGGCTCTGATTCTGGCAGGGCCGGGCTCCGGAAAAACCACGGTGATTACCAACCGGATTCGTTATCTGACTGAGGAGGAGGGGGCGGACCCTTCCTCCATTCTGGTGATCACCTTTACCAGGGCGGCAGCCAGGGAGATGGAAAGCAGATACCAGAAAATGATCGGGACAGAATGGAGCAGAGTGGCTTTTGGAACCTTCCATTCTGTCTTTTTTACCATTTTGAAGCTGGCGTATGGATACACGGGCGCCAGCATCATCACGGAGGAGGAGCAGAACCGCCTGATCCGGGAGCTGATGGAGCTGCACCGGGTAGATACGGAGGATGCCGGGGAATTTGTGTCCGGGATTCTGAATGAGATCAGCCGGGTCAAAGGCGAAATGATCCAGCTGGAACATTACTATCCGCAGATTTGTTCCCAGGAGATTTTCCGGAAGCTGTTTACGGGATACGAGGAACGGCTGCGGGCGGGGCGGCGCCTGGACTTTGACGATATGCTGGTGATGAGCTACCAGCTTCTGAAGGCCAGAGGAGATATTCTGAAGGCGTGGCAGAATAAATACCGTTATATTCTCATCGATGAGTTTCAGGACATCAACCGCCTTCAGTATAAGATTGTGCGGATGATGGCTCTGCCGGAGAATAACCTGTTCATTGTAGGGGATGACGACCAGTCCATTTACCGTTTCCGGGGAGCCAGGCCGGAAATCATGCTGGGTTTTGAACAGGATTATCCGGGTGCGGTGCGGATCCTGCTGGACCAGAACTACCGTTCTACCCGGGAGATCGTAAAGGCGGCAGGGCGTGTGATCCGGCACAATAAAGCCCGCTTTCCTAAAAAGATCCGGGATGTGCGGGGACCCGGGAGAAGTATTGTGGTGCGGGAATGGGCCGATCCGGGGGAGGAGGCCAGGGCCATCGCAGGACAGCTGCGGGATTATCAGAGGATGGGCGTGTCCTGGGAAGATACGGCGGTTCTCTACCGGACCAATACGGGCCCCAGGCTTTTGGTGGAGGCGCTGATGGAATATAATATACCGTTCAATATGCGGGACGCGCTTCCAAATCTCTATGACCACTGGATCGCCCGTGATCTGCTGGCTTATCTGCGGGCCGGGAAGGGACATATGGAGCGGTCCAATGTGCTCCGCTTTATAAACCGTCCGGTGCGCTATATCAGCCGGGATGCTCTGGAAGGACGCAGAGTTTCCATGGAAGCGGTAAAATCCTTCTACCAGGACCGGCCCTGGATGCTGGAGCGGGTAGAACAGCTGGAGTACGACCTTCATATGATTCAGGATATGGCTCCGGGAGCCGCCATCAACTACATCCGCAAGGCGGTGGGATACGATGATTTTATCCGGGAGTATGCCCTGGAGAGGAGAGTGGACCCGGAGGAACTCCGGGAGACGGCGGACCAGATCCAGGAGAGTGCCCTAAAGTTTAAAACCCTGGAGGAATGGGAAGAATCCATTGAGAAGTACCGCAGAGAGCTGGAAAAGCAGCTTGAGAACCGTTCAAAGCAAAGAGAGGGCGTCAGCCTGATGACCATGCACAGCTCCAAGGGCCTGGAGTTCCGGGTGGTATTTATCCTGGATGCCAATGAAGGAGTGACGCCCCACCACAAGGCCCAGCTGGAGGCGGATATGGAGGAGGAGCGCCGGATGTTCTATGTGGCCATGACCCGGGCCAAAGACCGGCTGCATATTTACTATACCAGGGAGCGCTATCATAAACGCCAGGAGGTATCAAGGTTTGTAAAGGAGATGGAGGAAGATGAAGGGACTGATTCACATATACTGCGGGGACGGCAAGGGAAAGACCTCGGCGGCCCTGGGGCTGGCCGTACGGGCAGCCGGAAGAGGCCTTAAGGTACAGGTGGTCCGCTTTTTAAAAAATGACCAGTCCGGGGAGGTGCCCGTCCTCATGGAAATTCCCGGAATCCAGGTGGCCTCCTGCGAAAGAAGTTTTGGCTTTTCCTGGAATATGAGCCAGGAGCAGAAGGCGGAGGCCGCAGCTTATTACACGGAGCTCTTTGAGAAAGTCTGGGAAATGGGCGCGGACCGGGATGTACTGGTTCTGGATGAGCTGTGCGGTGCCGTGGGCCTGGGATTTGTGCCGGAGGAACGGGTGATTGCCGCACTGAGCAGAAAGCCCGGGCACCTGGAGGTGGTATTGACCGGACGGAATCCCTCGCAGAAACTTCTGGAGCTGGCAGACTATGTAACAGAAATGAAAATGATCAAGCATCCCTATGAACAGGGGATCGGAGCCAGAGAAGGGATCGAATATTGATGTTATTCTTGCTTTTTTGCTCCTGGTCTGCTACAGTATAGAAGAAAGAAGCTCACAAAACAAAGAGAGGTACGAATATGGCAGATAAGAAGAAACTGGGAGATGATGAGCAGGAGATGACCGTAACCCTGACTCTGGATGACGATACGGAGCTGGAGTGCGTGGTGCTGACCATCTTTGAGGCGGGAGAAAGAGAGTATATCGCTCTGCTTCCCATGGAGGGAGTTGACTCCGAGGAGGGAGAGGTTTACCTCTACCGCTACAGCGAAACCGAGTCGGGCGAGCCGGTCCTGGACAATATCGAGGACGATGACGAGTACGAGATTGTAGCGGATGCCTTTGACGAGCTGCTGGATTCTCAAGAATACGATGAGCTGGTGGGCGAGGACGAGCTGGACGATTTGTAAAAAGAGGACGGCTTAGTGCAGCGAAAACCAGGTGAAAGAACATGAAGGGAGGGCAGGCGATTTCTCCGGTAAGGAGAGGCGCCTGCTCTTTTTTCTTTAAGAAGCACTCGGCGAGATCCTCTGTGCCAGGTGCTTTGCAATTCCTTGTGAAAACTCTGTGAAAAAGTGGAAATGGCCGGTTCTTTTTGCTAAAATGGAGTTAATCATTCAGGAGGTAGAATGGCAATGGAAGCGTTAAAAATATTAATGGTAGACGATGAGGCGCGGATGCGCAAGCTGGTGAAGGATTTTTTGACCAACAAGGGATTTAAGGTAATCGAGGCTGCCGACGGGGAAGAGGCCGTAGATATTTTCTTTGCCCAGAAGGACATCGCACTGATTCTGCTGGATGTGATGATGCCCAAGATGGACGGATGGGAAGTTTTGAAAACCATCCGAAAGTATTCACAGGTACCGGTTGTGATGCTGACGGCCCGCAGCGAAGAGCGGGACGAGCTTCAGGGATTTTCTCTGGGAGTGGACGAGTATATTTCCAAGCCCTTCAGTCCCAAGATCCTGGTTGCCCGCGTGGAAGCCATCCTGCGCAGAAGCAATGCGGTTTCCTCCGATGTGCTGGAGGTAGGGGGCATCCGGATTGACAAGGCAGCCCACCAGGTGACCATCGATGGAAAAGAGATTGATCTAAGCTTCAAGGAATTTGAGCTTTTAACCTATTTTGTGGAAAATCAGGGCATTGCCCTGTCCAGGGAGAAAATCCTGAACAATGTGTGGAACTACGACTACTTCGGAGATGCCCGGACCATAGACACCCATGTGAAAAAACTGCGCAGCAAAATGGGCGCAAAGGGTGAGTATATTAAGACGGTCTGGGGAATGGGCTATAAATTCGAGGTGAATGAGGGATGAAACATTCCATTCGGGTTCGCTTCACATTAATCTTTGTAGGATTGATGGCGGCAGTGCTGCTGGCCAGCTGGGTGGTAAATTCATTCTTTCTGGAGAAGTTTTATACCCAGGAAAAGCTGAAAATCCTGGAATCCGGATACCAGCAGCTCAATGCGGCGGTAACGGAGAATATGGAAAACGGACAGGACATTTTTGAGAGCCTGGAAAGCCTCTACTCCCAGGACGGGGAGGAAACTCCGCTGAGCCGTTTTATCCGCAATATGAGCGAAAAGTACAATACGGCCATTGTGATTACAGACAGCCTGACCGGACGCACCATCTGGGCCAACTGGGACGGAAGATTTCTGGAGGACCGGGTCCAGCAGTATATCCTGGGACAGAATGACCCCAGAACGAAGATCCTGGTAGATGAGGAGAACTATCAGATCCAGAAGAGCTATGACCGTCAGAGCAAGAATTTTTACCTGGAGAGCTGGGGGTACCTGGAGGACAACCGGACTGTTTTTATTATGTCCATGCCGGTGGCCAGTATCCGGGAGAGCGTGGATCTGTCCAATCAGTTTATGGCTTATGTGGGACTGTCCGCCCTTGTGGTGGGGAGTCTGGTAATGTACATTACGACAAAAAAGGTTACCTCCCCCATTCAGTCTCTTTCCGCTCTGTCTGAACGGATGTCAGAACTGGATTTTGATGCCAGGTATCAGGGGGATTCCCAGGATGAGATCGGAATCCTGGGAAACAGTATGAATACGCTGTCGGAAAAGCTGAAGGAGACCATAGGGGAGCTGCAGCAGGCCAATGAGGAACTGCAGAAGGATATACAGGAGAAGATCCGTATCGATGAGGCGAGAAAGGATTTTATTGCAAATGTTTCCCACGAGCTGAAAACACCCATTGCCCTGATCCAGGGATACGCGGAAGGCCTGACCGAGGGAATGGCAGAGGATGAAGACAGCCGCAATTACTACTGCGAGGTCATCATGGATGAAGCCAACAAGATGAATAAGATGGTAAAGCAGCTTTTGACCCTTACCGCTCTGGAGTTCGGCAACGATATGCCGGTGATGGAGCGCTTTGACATCATCGCACTGATTAAGGGGATCCTGTCCTCAGCCAATATTTTGCTTCAGCAGCATGACGCCCATGTGGAATTTGACGCGGACCGCTCTGTTTTTGTTACGGCAGATGAGTTCAAAATAGAAGAGGTCGTGACCAATTACCTGAACAATGCCTTAAATCATCTGGAAGGCGAAAAACGGATCCGGATTCAGGTGGAGGAACAGGAAAAGAATGTGAGGGTAACGGTATTCAATACGGGCAATCATATTCCGGAGGAGGACCTGGGAAATCTGTGGACCAAGTTCTATAAGGTGGATAAAGCGAGGACCAGAGCTTACGGGGGAAGCGGAATCGGACTTTCGATCGTGAAAGCGATCATGGATTCCCACCATCAGGAGTGCGGCGTGGAAAATGTACCAGATGGAGTGGAGTTTTGGTTTACGCTGGAGAAATCCTCTCAGGAGGAAGTGCAGGAAGAAACGGAATCGGCTGATTCATATGTTTGAGAAAGCGGGAGGGCAGCAGGAGACCTTCCCGCTTTCATTTGTTAGAAGCAGAAAAAGCCTGGTTGTCGGGCGTATTTGACGGCTTAAAAGAAAAAAATAAAAAAAATGAAAAAACTTGTTGACATTTGAGGCAGGGTCTGGTATTATACTCCTTGCGCTGCTGAGAAGCACAAAGGCGCGATAAAAAAACTTAAAAAAGTTGTTGACAGATCGAAAGAAATGTGGTAACATATAAAAGTTGCTGCTGAGCGATCACAACAACGAAACAAAATAGTTTTTTAAAAAAAGTTCTTGACAAACAGAAAAGCTTATGATAAAATATATGAGCTGTCTGCGAGAGAGAACAGCGAAGAACCTTGAAAATCAAAGATTGAACAGTATGTAAAACCCTGAAAATTCTAGAAGAAAAGGTCTGGTTTGGACCTTTGAATTTGAGAAAATTCAGAACGAAACCAAGTAAAAACGGTTTAAGAAGATTAGCCAAGCTATTCATCTTAACCAAGAGAGAACTTTAATATGAGAGTT
>DWYS01000101.1 GCA_019118585.1 Candidatus Enterocloster faecavium
AGCAATCTCTGTTTTCGCCCGCTGTCCCCCCGCCTGGAGGCCCAGGGGTATATTGTCTGGAAAAAATATCAGGTATTCTCCAAGGCAGCCAACCTTTTCCTCCAGCAGCTCCGGGAACTGCTGGAAAATGAATAGTAAGGGAAGCTTCAGTGAAAAACCATAAAATCATATACTTCCCGCCTGTTCTTAAAATCGAATATCCGATTTTTATCTGTAAGATTTCTGGTAAATGCTCACGCAGTCCTCATCGGAGAGCTGACACGGGTCATTTTGGAAATTGGGGCCGAGGGTATCACGGGCGTTCTGAACCATCTTGGGGAACTCATCCGGTTCAATCCCATAGTCAGACATTTTCAATTCAGCCACGCCGCCCTCTTCCACTATCGGTTTGGTCGGGTTGGCCGATACTTGATCAAAGACCACATACTCCACGCCCGCCTGCTTCAGTTCTCCCTCCAGCCTGTCCAGATAGCCGTTGGCGCGGGTGGACTTGCCGTTGGAAATTACCACCAGCGCTTTTTTCCCGTGGACTGCGCCCATAGGGATATTAATCTGGCTGTGCAGTTCATTTAATTTTCCGGCTCCAAACAGCGTTGTCGTTGGCATTGAAAATGTAAACATGATAACTTCCTCCTATTTCAATCTGACAGTTCATCGTAAAAGTTCATCTGCAAATCCGTCCTGAACTGTTACAATATTGCATTGTAAACTTTTTTCCTGATATAATCAGGTGATATGAACCGCTTGTTATTATCGATTATAATTTCCGGTTGTTGCAACCGGTCAAGAGGTTTTTGAAAAGTTTTTAAATTTTTTGACGAGAAAGATGTGAAATGGATTAAGGACCTTGTCTGCCTGAAGAAATGCGGCATGAGCATTCAGGAAATGAAAGAATCTCTGGATTTGTGCCTGGAGGGGCAGTCCACCATTCCCCAAAGGAAAGTGATGCTGGCAAAAAAGCAGGAGGCTCTGCGCAGTTCCATCCGGGAACCGGGGACAGCGTCGCCTACATTGACTGGAAACAAAACTTTTACGATGGGGAAGGTCTGCCGGAACGGGAAGCCCGCTGAGGCGGACCGCCCGCTCCATGGCGAAACCGTCAGGCTCTGGTCGGGAAGGCCGCCCCTGTCTCAAACTGTTCCGCCACATCTTTCAGATACCGTCGGATTGGAAGATGCTGGGGACAGGCCTTCTCGCACTGGCCGCAGCCGATGCAGTCCCCGGCCTTCCCATGTTTCAGGGAAATGTTGTTGTAATACGCGTTATGGCTGGAAAAACTGCCGGTGGTACGGGCAATGCTGTTAAACAGGGCAAAATACTGAGGAATGGCGATATCCTTTGGACATCCGTGGGTGCAGTAGGCGCAGCCGGTGCAGGGAACGGGCGTATTCTGCTCAATTATCTCCGTAACCTTTTCGATGACTTTCTGTTCCTTTTCCGTAATGGGTTCAAAATGCAGGAAGGTTTCCGTGTTGTCCTCCACCTGCTCCATGGCGTTCATGCCCGAGAGCACTCTGGCAACGCCCTCCTGGCTTGCGGCAAAACGAAAGGCCCAGGACGCATTGGAGGCCTCCGGGCGCTCCGCCTTTAAAAGAGCTTCCGCTTCCTTTGGAAGGTTCACCAGGGTTCCTCCCTTGCAGGGCTCCATCACCGTCACCGGTTTCCCGTATCTGCGGGCAATTTCCAAGCAGCGCCGGGACTGAACATTGGGCTGTTCCCAGTCCATGTAGTTAATCTGAAGCTGGATAAAGTCCAGCATTTCCCCGTACTCCGAAAGAATCTCATCCAGAAGCTCCGGCATGTCATGGAAAGACATCCCCACGCTGCGGATTTTTCCCTCCGCTTTCTTTTTCGCCACAAATCCGAAGGCGTCGTATGTTTTGCATTTCTCATATACATTGGTTCCCATGTTGTGGAGGAGATAGCTGTCAAAAAAGGTCACGCCGCAGTGGTCCAGCTGCTCCTGGAAAATGCGCTACAAATCCTGGGCGTCCTTAAAATCCCGCAGCGGCAGTTTGGTGGCCAGCTGAAAGCTGTTCCTGGGATGCCGTTCCACCAGGGCCGTTCGCACCGCCTCCTCCCCGTGATAGCCGTGATAGGTGTAGGCCGTATCAAAATAAGTAAAGCCCTTTTCCAAAAAGGCGTCAAAGAGGGGCTGAATCTTCTCATAGTCAAAGGAATCCGGCTGGTCCGCCCGCAGCAGGGGCAGCCGCATGCAGCCAAAGCCAAGGTCCACATTTCTCTCTTGTGCCATAAACATACCTCCTGATTTGAATGGGGATTGCGAAAACCCACGGCAATCCCATGTTATCCTATCGATTGATTATAGTCTTCTTTCGGCCCTCTTGGGTAGTTCCAATTCGTTTCCCAGTTAAAACCCAATGGTTAAAATCTGTTCATAACCTCAGGACATAAAGCAGAAAACCGCGAATCCGGCGCTCCTTTTCCTCCGGCGTCATCCCTTCCTCCAGCAAAATCCCGATTTGCCCGTAGACGCAGAAGGAGGCGGCGGTCTGTACGTCCTCCAGATGGATTTCGCCCCGTTCCTTCGCCTGTTCCAGAAGCTCCGCCACGATTCCGGAAAGCTTTTGGCAGACCTTTAGGGTCAGCTGGTCATGAAACTTTTTATTTTCCGCCGTATGAAAGGTCTGGTAATAACCGTCCCCCTCCGTTTCCGCTGTCAGCGGCATGGTTTCAATCAGCTCCTTCAGGGTCCTGCCCTCCGTCTCAGGCAAAATGGCAAACCGGCTCACCAGCTTTTCCGCGTACTGCTCCACTGCGCTGTCAAAAAGGGCCTCCTTGGAAGGAAAATACCGGTAGCACAGCCCCTGGGCCACGCCTATAGCCCTGGCAATGTCCGTAATCGAGGTCCTCTCATATCCTTTTTCATAAAAAATCCTCATGGCGGTATCCAGGATTTCCTGTTTTCTCTCCTCTGGTTCCTTCGTAATACGCATCTTGCACCTCCTCAAATATAGACGTGACATTTAAAAGGGCGGCTTTATCCCCATCGCCATACAGGCATTGCCGCCGACCCGCTCCCATTGGATTTCGGAAAAATGCCCGGACAACAGCTTTCGCATCTCCTGTTCGGAGTAGAGTTTTACGTCCCCCTCCTTGCTGTGGCGGAACCAGACGTTAATCAGCGCCCGGCCTATGCCCGGATGCCAGGAGTCGCACATGAGAAAGGTCCCGCCCGGCTTTAAAACCCGGCATACCTCCCCAAGGACCTTGTCCGGAGCCGGATAATGGTGAAAGGAGTCGTTGCAGTATACCACATCGAAACAATCATCCTCAAAGGGCAGGTGTTCGCTGTCCCCCAATAGGAGACGGACCGTTCCTCCCAGCTTCTTTTTTGCCGCTTCCAGCATCTGTTCCGACAAATCCAGCCCGTACAGGACTTTGCTCCCGTCCTCCTCCAAAATGCGTTTCATCAGTTCCCCTGTCCCGCAGCCCAAGTCCAGGGCGGTGTGATACGGAATCCGGGACAGTTGTTCCAGAAGAACCGGATAAAGGGACCGGGCATGCTCCCCCTTGATATCCCTGTCGTATGTGACCGCCTGCCGGTTAAAGGCGGTTTTGGAATTTTCTTTCGCGTCAGCCATGTTTGAGCCTCCTTTCTGAATCTGAGGTTTATTATAGACCGCCCGGCAGCAAAAGTCAATGAATAATATTCATTCATTTTTATACCCTAAAAAATCCCGGGATTTTAATCCCAGGATTTTTCCAGCAGGAAATCACGGATATTGCGGTGCTTGATTCCATTCCGACTCATATCCAGTTCGTCCAGAGTGACCACATATTTGGGGAAATTGTCGCGGACATGGTCATAGACGCCAAATTTCCGCCGAATACCGCTTCCCGGACGCCGTGGTCGGCTACATAGTATTTCTCGTTGACGGTGAGGATTTTCTTGCCTTTAAGTCCTGGCGTTTCACCTGATAGAATAAAAACGCATCGGTGCAGCATTTGATATAATTCAGCACCGTCTCCGGCGAAACCGACCGCCCCTCGCTTTTCAGATACTTGGAGATGGCGGTGGAAGAAAAAGTCGTACCGATGTTGCAGGTAATGTAGGCAATAATCCGCTCCAGCATATCCACATCCCGGATATGATTGCGTTTGACAATGTCTTTTAATTCCACAGAGTTGAACAAATCCCGCAGATATTGGCAGCTGGCGGCGTCATCGTAGCGCAGATTGCTCAGGTAGGGCATGCCCCCCGCCGTCAGATATTTGCTGAAGCACTGCCGGATATCGGCTCCCGGCTCCACCGTGCGGTACAGCTCCGTAAACTCCTCAAAGGAACAGAATGGCAGCTCTGATTTCATCCGCATGGTCCGGAGCCGTCAGGGCCGATACCAGTCCGCCCTGACTGCAGCCCATGAGATAAATGTAATCGGTATTCACAAAATCCCATGTCTGAGCGGAAGCCAGCACCGCCTCCAAATCGCTTACCTCCGTCAAGGGCGACATATCCGTTATGGCGCCCTGGTTGCTTACATGGAGCTCTCTCGTCTCAAATGTGCTGGCAGCGGTGGGAACCCATCTGGTCTGAACCTCCCCGTCCACGGTCCAGGCGCCAATCTTCCTCGTTTCATTGCCTGCCTTCCTTTCTCAAAATTATTTCCCTCGTGTTGCTTTTTACTCATATAGGAATCATATCTCTTTTTTGGAAAGCCCGCAATGGTCAGAAAATTTTCTTTTGGGGCTTACGCCCCACCGGACTGAGAAGTGGGGCGTATCTTCCGGAAAAAACCGGCGGCAGCCGCGATTGCCACAAGGGCCAGACCCGCTCCGACCATCAGCCGCCGCAGGGAAATCACATCCGCCAGGGGACCAAAGACCGCCATGCCCAGGGGCAGGAAACCGGCGTACATGGTCCCCATCAGTCCGAATACACGCCCCTGCATCGAAGGCTCCGCCTGCTCCTGTACCATGGTGGTAAGAGCGGTCTGGGCCATGGTCAGCGCTATCCCGTAGCAAAACATCAGTCCAAGGTACAGGGCGAAATTCCCGGAAAGCCCCATCCCGGCTCCAAGCAGCCCAAAGGCAAAAAGGCCTGCCGCAAACGTCAGTTCCCGGCGCTTTAATCCTCCCCAGACGCCCATAACAATTCCTCCCGCCGTCATTCCCGCAAATCCCACCACCTCCGCCGCCGTCAGATACCAGTAGGTCCCGCCGAATTCCCGCCGGACGAAAAGTCCCGAAAGGTAGCCCGCCGGGACGCAGCAGAAGGTAAGGATACCATAGAGGAGCAGAAGTTTTCTCAGAAGCCGGTCCGAAAACGTATACTTGATTCCCTTTTTCATCTCCAAACGGAAATCCTTCTTCTCCCCTATGGTCCTCCGTCCCATGTTTCTCTGCCCGGGAAGGGTCAGGCAGGCCAGCAAAAGATTCCCCATGACCGCTGTGACCAGGTCAATCATCAGCGTTGTCCTTAAACTGCTGACCGCGAACACCGCTCCCGCTGCCGCCGGAGCCGCGAAATTGACCATGGACTGCATGGCCGCGTTTAGGCCGTTGCAGCGCATCAGGTGTTCTTCCGGGACCAGCTGCGGAATCACCGCGTTGACCGCCGGAGTTTGTACGCCCGCACCCAGGGACCGAATCACCGACATTCCCAGAAGGCCAAAAAGCAGGGGCGTCCCCGGTGAAATGTGGGGAATTGCCAGTACCATCGCCAAAGTAGCCAGCGCAATCAGAAGGTCCGCGCCCATAATCAAAGCTTTCCTTGGGGACCGGTCCGCCCACACGCCCCCGAGAAATGAAATGAGAAACTGGGGCAGATAGGCGCAGACAGAAAAGGCCGCCACCCATCCTCCGCTGGCTGTTTCCATAGCTGCGTACCAGACCAGGGCCATCTGGACCAGTGTGGAGCCAAAAAGCGTAATGCACTGGCTGGTCAGGAAAAGAAGCACTCTTCTCCGCCAGTCAGCGCATTGTTTGTCATCCATATATTTTCCCTCCTGTTTTGTTCGGAGGGAGCACAAACCGCTGGGTAGGGTAGCCAAACTCCGTCAGCAGTTCTCGTTCCTCAAAGCCAAGCCTCTTTAGCAGAGCCCGATGCCCGGTATCCGCCCTGTCCTTTTCCCGGTAGGTTGTAATGCTGATTTCCGTTCCCGGCAGGTAAGTTTCCCGCAGGACATCCAAAAGCAGCTTTTGGATGCCACCGCTGCGGTATTGGGGGTGTACCCCCAGGAAATCAACCCATCCGGCAGAATCGTCAAATGCCAGGGCTCCAATCAGGACCGGCCCGTCCCTCAGAAGGAGCGCACACTTCCCGCCGATACGCTCTTTTAACCTCTCCCGGTAATCTGCCTCGTCCATCACCGGATACCCGTCCACCGCCAGGCGCATCAGATCCATCCAGTCCGGTATATCCTCCTTCCGGGCCAGTCGAATCTCCTTTTCCGTCAATTGGCCCATCCCTAAATTTTGCCGCAGGGAAAACGGCAGCTGCAGGGGATAAAACCTTCCTCTGTCCCGATACTCCCCCGGCGGCTGCTTATACATGGCCTTGAAAACCGATGAAAAGGCCTGCTGGCTCTCGTACCCGCAGACCAGCGCGATTTCCAGAATCGGCTTCTCGGAAAAGGCAAGCAGACTGGCCCCTTCCGTCAGCTGGCGGCGTTTGATGTAATCATGGATGGTCATTCCTGTTGTTTCGGAAAACTGCCGGTGGAGATGGTATTTTGAATAATGGACCGCCTCCGCCACGGTCTCCAGCTCCAGTTTGTCCTCCAGATGGCCTTCAATGTAGCCGATGGCTGCCTCTATGCTGAGAATGGATTGGTCGCTCATTTGTGTTCCCTCTTTTTTACTGAACAGGATAGCAGAACCGGCGGGGAATGTTTTCATCATTCTTGCGGAATTTACAGGCTGCCGGCTATGATTCCCATTCCAAACAGAACCATCAATCCGCCGAGTATTCCATTTAAAACCGCATCCGTGTTTCCGCTTACCTTCCCCCGAAACAGGCTTGTAAGCCCTGCCAGGGAAATCCACCAGAAACAGGTTCCTCCCGCCAGCCCCAGCAAAAGACAGCCGCCCTGTCCTGCCCTCACCCCTCCCAAAATCCCGAAAGAGGCAAAAGCCGTTACAAATGCCAGGATTGTGGCGGGATTTGTAATCGCAATCAGAAAGGATGAGGCGAACAGGAGCGGATATCCTCCGGAATATCCCGTCCCTTCCAGGTATTCCGGTTTCTCTTTAAGGCTCTCCCGCTTTTTTCTTTTTTGTACCGCTTTCCACAGCGTCATAAAGCCGTAGAGACTGATTAAAATGCCTCCAAATATCCGAATCAGCCGTTCCCGGGAGAGGAGGATGTCCGACACTGCCGTTAATCCGCAGACCCCAATGAATCCGTAAATCAAATCCGCAGCAGCAGAGCCAAATCCGGTAACCACGCCTGCGAAAAACCCGTATTCTATGGTCCGCTTGATAGTCAGTATCCCGATTATACCGGCGGGAACACCAAAAATCAAGCCGATTAATAGTCCCCGAATGAAATAACTCCCCTGCTCCATGGTTTTGACTCTCCTTCTTTGACTTTTGCAGAGTAAATGTACGAAAATCCCGAAAACAAAAGGGTAATGACCCCGGCGGGAAACAGGGATTCAGCCAGATTCCAGTGGGAGTGGAAATTGCTGATTCCATTGCCGCGGAGCACCGCTCCCACCAGCGGGTCCGTCAGGACGGCCCCCAGGAGACTGCCGCCCAGGGCTCCTGCCAGAGAAACGATTCCAAACCGCAGGGCAAAACTCCTTCTCAGCTGACCGCTGGTAAAACCGATACTGCGGTAAATTTCCAGGTCCTTCTGCTCGGCCAAAAGCAGGCGGTTTCCCGTGAGCACCGTTACCGTGAAGCTGAAAAGGGCCGCCGTCAGATACAGTACCCCCATCAAAAGCTTCATAGCCGATAAAATTCCCGAAAGACCCGGCCAGGAATTTTCATGAATGTACAGTGCGCCGCCGTATAAATGTTCCAGGGCGGAAATCAGGTCCCCTTTTCGGGAGATATCCGCTAAAAAATAATGGCGGCACCACATAGAGGGGGTTTCCGTTCCAATCCGCCCAAACCCTTCCCGGCTCATGCCGATGTTGGCCCCCATCTCGTTGGCGCACTGGTAAATCCCGGCCACCGTAAAATCCGCCTCCCTTCCCTGGCAGGATACAGAAACCGTATCCCCGGGCGAAATCCCCAAGTCTTCGGCCACAAACTCCGTCACCAGGATTTCATCCTCTCCTTCAATGCCCCGCCCCCTCAGGAGGTGGAACCGTTCCGGCTCCGTAATGACATTGGCGGTGTAATCCACTCCTTCCACCGCCACATCGGACATGGCCAGGCTGTACCGGCCGGTAATTTCCGTATACCGGCGGATAAAATCTTCCACCTCTTCCATGTCCACATCGTTCAGGGGCTGTACGGCCAAATCCAGGTCGGCCGGATTAAACGCATCCATCAGTCCCTGGCCTTCCGGCCCCAGCCAGTTTGAAAGCCTGCCGGCCATGGAGGCGAAAAATACCAGCAGCATGGCGGTAAGGCAGACGCTTATGTACCGCCGTTTTCCATCCATAAGCTGTCGGAACCCCAGCCAGAAAATCATCCCCTCCCCTTTGATGGGAACATGAAAAGACCCCTCCGGCGCGGGCAATGCCCCGGCAGAGCCGATGGCTTCAAGGGGCGAAATCCGGTTGATTTTCCCCGTCCTGGCATAGATGAACCCGCCAAACAGCAGGAGCAGGAGGAGCATATAACAGGCCCAGAGCCCCAGGGGAACCGAAGGACGAAGCAGTACTCCCGTGGTAGCTGCCATCAGCTGTCCCGCCAGCCGGGAAACGGGAAGCGCCGCCAATGTCCCGAATCCAATCCCTGCCGTCACGGGAATCAGGTACTGCGCAAGCCAGAGCAGTTTCAGGGAACCGCCGGTCATCCCCATGGTTTTCAGAATCCCCATATTGGCGGTATCCCGCTGGATTCCGCTTTCCAGGCTGCATCGGATGACCACCAGGGCCACCACAATCAGTACCGCCGCGAACGCCAGAAGGAATCCGGTAAAAACATTCTGCAGCGTCATCATAAAGCCGGCTATGGTATCGGCGCTGTAGAGGAAATCCGTCCGGGAGGCCAGACTGGTTTCCTCATAGAGAATCCGATTCAGCTGGGCCGCCGGAAGTTTTGGCTCAGCCGATGTGATGTGGAGCATGCCTCCCTCTCTTGCCAGCGCGTCCATTCCGGCCCCGGCCAGCATTACCTGCCCTTCTTCCAGGGTTTCTTCCGATACCAGGACGCTCTTCATGCCAATCATGGAACTTCCCATAAACGGGTCCTCAAAAAATCCCGCCACGGTTAAGGAAAGAGTTCCTCCCTGTCTCGCGGCGAAAAAATGAATGGTGTCTCCCACCGAAGCGCCATACATGGAGACCATGGACGCTGGCAGGTAAACCGTTCCCTCTTCTATGGTTTCCGGTCCTTGTGTGTATCCGGACAGTTCCTCATTGAAAAACCGGTAAGGGAACTGTTCCGGCTGGTAAAGCACCATCTGTCCCTCGCTGTCCGAGTCCTGTCCATTGATTTCATAGTCGGAGAAAATCAGTGGCTGGACGGTGACCTCTTCAACCGCTTCCTGCGCTTCCAGTTCCGCTTCCAGGGCGGTAAGTCCTCCTTCATCCGCAGATACCCAGGCCGTTAAGTTTCCGTATCCCAGCCGTGAAAGTTCCTCTTGCTCCGTTCTCATCCCGCTGCTCCGGATGGAGAGTACCGCCGTGGACAGCAGGGCGGACAGGAAAATCAAAAATCCGATTCCCAGAAGACTGACTCTGTGTCGTCTCACATTGGCCCATAAAAGAACAGACTCCATTCAAATTCTCTCCTTTCTCACCACTCCAGGGAGGACAGCCAGGAATTTACTTTCTCCTCTCTGTCATGTCCGTCCTGCTCCCCGAACGGAGGAAGCGTCAGTTCATCCGGAATCTTTCCGTCCTCCAGATACAGGATTCGGTTTCCCCTGAGGGCTGCCTTCAAATCGTGTGTCACCATCAGGATGCTCTGCCCCTTTCGGTTCAACTCCGTCAAAAGGTCCAGCACCTCCGTACTGTTCCGCTTATTTAACGCGCCTGTAGGCTCATCGGCAAAAAGCAGCCCCGGCTCATTGATGATGGCCCGGGCAATGGCCGCCCGCTGGGCCTCGCCTCCTGAAACCTGGGAGGGGAGACGGTCTTGTACCTTCTCCACATGAAAATGCCGCAGCAGCTCCCTGGCCCGTTTCTCTACTGCGCCGGAAGGACCCCGGCGGCTTAAAAATCCGGCCACCTCCACATTTTCCAACAGGGTCAGGTTGCTGACCAGATAAAACTGCTGAAATATGAATCCGAACTCGGAGGCCCTAAGGGACGCCATCTCCTTTTCCTTTCCCTGAGGGAGCTCCTTGCCCTGATATAAGACTTTTCCGCCGGTGATGCGGTCCATTCCGCTTAAAGAATAGAGCAGGGTAGACTTTCCCGCGCCGGAAGGGCCCATGATTACCGTGAAATCTCCCTCATAAATGTTGGTGCTGATATGGTTTAATATCAGATTTTTCCCGTTATGGTCAAAAACTCTGCACACATCCTGAGCCTCAAGCAAAACTCTCCTCATCCTGTTTCTCCTTACGCCGCAATCAGCTTTTTCTTTCCTGTGTGGAAATCCGGCAAAATCTCATCCACAAAGCGGACATAAAACTGCACATAGTCCAGGTTCTTTTCTTTCAGAATCTCCTTCATCTGCCGCAGCATCTCCTGCCGAACCGGTTTCTCTTTTTCTTTACCTGACACCTGGGCCAGCATCTCAAAGGCGTCCGTTCCCAGCTGGCGGAACTGGTAGTCCAGAAGTCCCTCCACGCAGAAGCCCTCGATGGCCAGGGGATGGAGAAATTCCCGCTCTCCTTTCCCGTCTTCAAACCAAAGCAGGTCCTCGCAGCGGCCTTCGATGGCTTTCACTTTTGTAAAGGGGCCGGTCCCCCCTTCTTTCTCCGGCAGAAGCTGCAGCCGGTCGGAAATCCGGTAGCGGATAAGAGGCTGGGCGAAGTTATAGAGGGAGGTAAGGTACATGCCGTCCTCCTCTGCCTCAATCACATTCATATCGTCAAAAAGGGATAATCCCTTTTCCCCGGTCATCTGGACCCCAAGAGCCAGAGACTCGCTGGTCCCGTAGTAGTTTAAGACAACCCCGTGAAAGGTCTGCTCCAGATACTGTCTGAGACTTGCACCCAGAGGCTCCCCGCAGGAGACAATCCGGGAGACGTTCAATTTAATCTCTCCCTGGCGTTCTAACTGGCCTACTATTTTAATCGCCGACGGATATCCCACAATCATGTTGGGGCGAAATTCCCGGATTTTCGCAATCCACTCCGAAAGGGGTGTTTTAATATCCAGAAACAGCTGCTTCGCTCCCACGCCTTCGATGCCGTCCCCCACCGCCATGGCTCCTCCGTAACGGCCGTCCGTGGCGGCCACATAAAGGATTCGGGGCCCTTTCAGCAGGAATTTTATAATCTGTCCCATGGACATGCCCCAGAGTGCCGCCCGAATCATCCCGGTAATCATGGCATCCCAGGCGTCCTGGTCATAGAGGAAATAGCCCGGCTTTCCCGTGCTACCGGAGGAATGGACCACATGATACATTCCCCGGAAGGTTTTTTCCTCTAGGCCGGCCTGGACATCGAACCGGCGAAGTTTCTCCTGGCTTACATCTTTTACGGTAATCAGCTCGTCGAAATGCTCCATCAGACATTGTTTGTCCATCGCCGGGAAGTTTTTCAGCGGCGTTTTCCAAATCTCATCCTCACAGATTCCCGCCTCCTCAAAGGCTCTGTGGTAATAAGAAGAATTTTTGTAAGCAAACACAAGCATTTCCCGCAGTTTTTTCTCCTGGAGGGCCTTCATCTGCTCCCTGGTCTTCTTCTCGTTCTGCTTGCATTTCAATAAATTCCATAACAAATGAAAATATCTCATTGCTGCCTCCTGTGCGTTTCCGGTCCGCCGGTTTCCTGCCTGAGCTCTTCCTACGGCATGGAAAAGGTATAATGCCTGGTATAATCCTCCCGGTGGTAGTACCTGGCTTCCATATCTGCCTGATTCAATACAATGCTCCATTCCGTGGATTCAAACTCCCCGAAATTTCTCTTGCTCACGCTGCTCAACGCATCTCTCACATCTTCTGCCGTAAAAACATCCTGCTCCTCAAGCCGGGCCATCAGGATTTCGTACCGTTCATGGGACTGGCTGGTGCCTATCCCGTATTTCTCCCCTTCTGCCAGATAGAAGTTTGTGACCACCGGCGTTTCCGTCACCACCATCTTGTTATCGATATACTCTGCCACTACGCTCCGGCCCGATGCATCCGCCAGGGCAAAATGGACCATCATTCCCATGGAACCGTGAAGGTCATACTGTCCTAAAAGTTCCAGGGCTTCCTCCACATCCCCGGCCTGGTTGAGCAGAAGGCGTACCGCCGTGGTAGTGGTCAGGTCCGGCTTGTCCGTATCCTGCTCGATCCGGGCGGAATCCTGAATCATATTGACGGAAACCGCAAATCCTTTCTCATTCATGCCGTCCAAAGGTGCGTACAGGGACGCAAGGGTTAAAATCTCCTCATCCCGAAGAGCCAGCCCTGTAATTCCCCCTGCGCTTTGACGGATAAAGTCCGTGTTAACCGTAGAGATGGAGGCATACCCTTGAGCTGGCCGGGAACCCACAATCAGCGCCTCGCAGGTGTTCCAGTCAAAATTCCGGCCAAAGAGATATTCCCCATTTCCCGCCGGAGCCAAGATTGTGCTGCAGCCAAAGGCCCGGGACTGAAGCTCCAGGCCGGAGGCGCCCAAAATCACGTTCCTTGTGAGGAACTGCACCACTTCCCCGTCAGAAGAGGCGCCGCCCTGAGCCAGAAATTCCTGAAACTCATAGTCCCCTTCATAGAGGACAGCGGAAAGCCCATCCTCCAATTCCGTTATCTCATTGTTCCAGTCCGCCACTTCCGTATCCTCCAAACTTCTTTCCCCGCTGCAGCCGGAAAAGAGGACCATAGCCGCTATGCCGGCTGTCAGCATTAATATTCTCATTCCTAATCCTCCAAAGAAAAGGTAACGGTTACATCGCCGCTTCCCAGGGCCTCCTCCCAGCCGGTCAAATCCTCCACATGACCCAGCCTGGTATAGCTCCAGGAATTCGAGCCGTAGAACATAACAATCTGATTGCCCTGATACAGCACAATGTCTCCCGCCTGGGTTGTGGTCTGGCTGTTTTCTGTGGGAAGGCTTGTTCCCAGGGCTCCCACCTTTTCAAAGCCGGAGTAATCGCTCATGTCAATGGTGACCGGCCCGTTTTCCATCATTTCCACCAGGGCGTCCACCGCCCCGTTCTCTTCCAGGGAAGCCCTGAAGGTTCTTCCATTTACTTCTACATTCATTGTCACCACTGTTTCCTCCTGTACCTGCCCGGCGCTGCTGATGACAATAATCTGGTTGCCCCAGCCCTCTAAAACCGGGTTGTTTTCCACAGCGTCCACAAAGTCCTCCGTGGCTTCAAAGGTTCCGACTTTGGTGTACGCTCCATCCAGTTGGGCGTCGTGGTAATACAGGATAATCCGGTTGGGCTCGGAATAAAAGACATCTCCCGCATGTGCCTCTGTCATCGGCTCGCTGTTATCGGGAATTTCATAGCGGCTTGGGATATCGTAGTATTCCATCACATCGGACTCATCATAGCTGTACACCGGAAGCCGCCACTGGGATTGTCCCACATATCCGGCAATGGTCGCCGCCGTACTGTTATCCTCCAGGTTCATCGCAAAGGCTTCGCCGTTGTCGCCGAACTGTACCCACAATTCTGTGGCAGAAGAGGTCGGATAACTTTCTTCCTCCAAATAATCCTGTATATCTGCAGCCTCCGTACGTTCCGCCGATGATGCGGTCAAATTGCCGCAGCCTGTCACAGCGATTCCTAATGTTAATGTTGCAATCAGCAACCATTTCTTTTTCATGATATGTCAACTCCTTATTTTGTAGAGCAGCGGTAACGATTCGTTACGAGCAGTGATGATTCACTGTCATTTACAGGAACGCTCCGTTGCAGACCTGAAGGACCTGCCCTTTCACATGGCGTCCCATTTTGCTTGCCAGGTACAGACAAGCGTATGCCTGGTCCATGGGGTCACATTCCGGACCGGGAAAATAGACAAAATGGCCGCTGTACTTAAGAATTTCCGCGCCTCCGGGCTGCTCTCCCGCCTTGTTGGCCAGGTGGGCCGGCGTAACCGTAGCGCCGGGAGCCACCGCATTGCAGCGGATGTTCGTGTCAATCAGACGCATGGCTACATTTTTTGTCAGTGTATTCAAAGCGCCTTTGGTTGAGGTATAGGTCGCGCCGCAGAACGGACGTGTGCCGTTGACGGAGGATACATTGATGATGACGCCGTCGTTTTTGGGAAGAAAAATTTTCAGTGCTTCCCGGATATAGCGCATGGGACCGCCCAGGTTGGTATTCATTACATACAGCATCCAGTCGTCGTCCGTCTCGTCAATCATCTTCTGCTCTCCGATTCCCGCATTGTTGATGAGGATATCCACATCCCCAAACTCCTTTAAGGCCGTATCAAAAACCTTTTTCGTATCCTCGGTGGAGCACACGTCCGCCGTCACGCCTACTGCCCTTCCGCCTTTTTCACGGATTCCTCTTACCACTTCCTCCAGCTTCTCTTTTCCCCTGGCGGTAATCACAACCGCCGCGCCTTCCTCTGCGAACAGCTCCGCCATGGTTCTCCCCATGCCGTAGCTTGCGCCTGTAATAATCGCTACTTTATCTTTCAGCATCTGCTGTTCCATTTTCATTTCTCCCTTTTTAATTCCTACATGGATTCCTTAAAAAAGCTCTCCAGCTTATCAAATGGGATTTTATCCACCTGGTCGTACAAATCCACATGATTGGCGTCCGGCACAATATAGAGTTCTTTCGGCTCTGCGGCGTCTGCGTAAGCATCCTCGCTGTAGGCGAGGGAATGGGCGTTTTCTCCTGCCACAAACAGCACCGGCCGTCCGTTCAGCTCACTGATATGGGTGAGGGCGGGAAATGTCATCAGGTCCGCAAACGATGCGTTGGTCACATTTCCCAGGGCATTGGGATGCCAGCCCCGTTCTGTTCCGTAAAAGGAGTAAAACTCTGCCGTCACATCATCCAGTCCCTCCGGGATTTCCTCTGTCGGCTCTTCCGGATAGGACACTCTCCATGCCGCCTCATCCGTTCCGAAATCCTCCCACCGCTGCTCGCTGGCCATGGTAAGCATCTCCTGGCGGGCCTCGCCGCTCATGCTGTTGTTCAGTCCCGCAATATCATACATAACAACCGGGGCCACCGCTTTAATCCTGGTATCCATGGTCGCTGCCGCCAGAGCAAACCCGCCGCTGCCGCAGATTCCCATCGCCCCAATCCGTTCACGGTCCACATAGTCCAGAGAGCCGAGAAGATCTACTCCCGCGCTGAAATCCTCCACATACATCGCCGTAGAGCCGGTCATACGGGGCTCTCCGCCGCTGTATCCGTGATAAGAGGGGTCAAAGGCCAGGACCACAAAGCCTCTCTGGGCCAGTTCATTGGCATATACTCCCGGTCCCTGTTCTTTCACTCCCCCAAAGGGCGGGCCGATGACCAGCGCCGGATACTGCTGGCTCAAATCCGCATCCTTTGCTATATAGAGGTCGCCCGCAATCTCAATTCCAAAACGGTTTTTATAATAAACCTGGGTCCGCTCCACGTTTTCGCTCAATTCAAAAATGTAATGGTCCTCCTGGGGGTCTCTGCGGATAGCCAGGTTCGGATTTTCACTCATTTCTTCCTCCTCTTCTGTACTCACTTCTTCTGTATTCGCCTCTGCTGTGTTTTCCTCTGCTGCGGCCGTTTCCGAAATTCCTTCCGTCCCGGAAACAGTCGTCTGGGCCTCATTTTGCGCCGCTGTGCCGTCTGCGCCGCAGCCTCCTGCAGCCAGCAAGACAATGCCGATTATGCCGGCAAATAGATGTTTTTTCATGATTCATGCTCCTCTCGTCAGTTACTAATCTGAAATATCTGCTGGCTATTGAATCCGATAGCCATTTTCTAAAAAGCGGTATATGTAGGCCCACATATCGCTTTCATCTAAAAACAGGACAGAATCAAAATTTTTTATCGAATGAAACGATATGCTCTCCTCTTTATGGGAAATCCATATTTCCCATGTTTCTGACCTTTTGCCGCTGTCCAATTTAAGCTTCTCCGGCAAATGCCTCCTCAAAGAATGACTGCAGCCGGTCAAAAGGAATGATATCCATCTGGTCATATAAATCCGTGTGATTCGCTCCCGGAATAATCATCAGTTCCTTGTTGTCTCCCTGAAGAAGCTCGTAGGCCGACTGGCTGTACATCAGGGAATGGGCTTCTTCTCCATGAACCAGCAGCACCGCGCTGCGGATTTCCGGCGCGTATTCAAACAGGCGCATGTTCATCAGGGAACCGCTGGCTGTCGCCGCCCAGCCGTTATTGGAGTTTACGGAACGGGGATGATACCCGCGGTCGGTTTTATAGTAGGCCACATAATCTTTTACATACTGAGGCGCATCCTCCGGAGCTTCTTCCGGCAGTCCGCCGGCCAGCGTATAGCTGCCATTGGCATAATCCTCTGTTCTCTGATTGTTATAGGCCACACGGGCTTCATACCGGCCTTCCTCGTCAATGGAATCGAAGTATCCAAGAGCTGTATTGCGGCTCATATCGTACATGGTCATGGCCGCCGTAGCCTTGATTCTTGTATCAAGCGCAGCGGTCTGAAGGGCCATTCCGCCCCATCCGCAGATACCGATGACGCCGATTCGCTCCGGGTCAACATTTTCCTGCGTAGAAAGGAAATCAATGGCTGCCTGATAGTCCTCCACATTGATATCCGGAGAATTGAAGTATCTGGGATGGCCGCCGCTCTCTCCGGTAAAGGACGGGTCAAAGGCGATAGCCAAAAATCCTCTTTTTGCCATCTCCTGAGCGTAGAGGCCGGAGCTCTGCTCCTTCACCGCCCCGAAGGGGCCGCAGACGGCAATTGCCGGAAGCTGGCCCGTATATTCCTTCGGCTCATAGAGGTCCGCCGCCAGCGTGATTCCAAAATGATTGACAAATGTAACTTTCCTGTGATTTACCTCATCGCTTAAAGGGAACACCTTATCCCACTCTTCCGTAAGCACAATCGGCTCCGCAACAATCGATGTATCCGTCATATCTGCGTAATTGACTCCTTCCGCTGAACTCTCTTCTCCGGCTTCCTGTGCCGCCTGATGTTCGCCTTCCCCAGTCTGGGATGTCTCCGCCTGGCTGGTTTCTTCATTTTGCACTGCCTGCGTATCCGCCGCAGTATCCCGTCCGCCCTGGGTGCTGCATGCTGCCAGTGAGAATGCCATCACCGCCGCACTGATGAATGCCGCCGCTCTTTTCACTTTGCGCATATTCGTTCCTCCCGTTTTTATCTCTTTTTCTTTGAAAACGGCCGCCTGTTTTCTATATCTATACTGTATGATAAAATCCGAAAGCAGACAAATACTTATATTTTATGGTTTTTTATAA
>DWYS01000102.1 GCA_019118585.1 Candidatus Enterocloster faecavium
CGAACTGGATCTGGTAGAAGGAATGCAGTTCGACAGAGGATATATTTCCGCTTATATGTGCACCGATATGGATAAGATGGAGGCAAATCTGGAGGATCCCTACATCCTGATTACCGACAAGAAGATTTCCAACATCCAGGAAATCCTGCCCCTGCTGGAGCAGATCGTTAAGACCGGCGCAAGACTGCTGATCATCGCTGAGGATGTTGAGGGCGAAGCCCTGACCACCCTGATCGTCAACAAGCTGAGAGGAACCTTCAACGTAGTAGCAGTTAAGGCTCCCGGCTACGGCGACAGAAGAAAAGAGATGCTGCAGGATATCGCAATCCTGACCGGCGGCACCGTTATCTCCGAGGAAGTTGGCCTGGAGTTAAAGGATGCTACCATGGATCAGCTGGGACGTGCGAAATCCGTTAAGGTTCAGAAGGAGAACACCATCATCGTGGACGGCTGCGGCGACAAGACTCAGATTTCCGCAAGAGTTGCCCAGATCCGCAAGCAGATTGAGGAGACCACCTCTGATTTCGACCGCGAGAAACTCCAGGAGCGTCTGGCAAAACTGGCCGGCGGCGTTGCAGTAATCCGCGTAGGTGCTGCTACTGAGACCGAGATGAAGGAAGCGAAACTGCGTATGGAGGATGCCCTGAACGCAACCAGAGCGGCTGTGGAAGAGGGAATCATCGCAGGCGGCGGTTCCGCTTATGTACACGCAGCTCAGAAGGTTGCTGGAATTGTAGATACCCTGGAGGACGGCGATGAGAAGACCGGTGCCCGCCTGATCTTGAAGGCTCTGGAAGCTCCTCTGTTCCATATCGCTGCCAACGCAGGACTGGAAGGCTCCGTAATCGTGAACAAGGTAAAAGAGTCTCCTGTTGGGACCGGATTTGACGCATACAAAGAAGAGTACGTTGACATGGTTAAGGCCGGCATTCTGGATCCTGCAAAGGTTACCAGAAGCGCTCTGCAGAATGCTACCAGCGTAGCTTCCACCCTGTTGACAACCGAGTCTGTAGTTGCTAATATTAAAGAGCCGGCTCCTGCCGCAGCAGGCAACCCGGATATGGGCGGAATGTACTAAAAATAATTCAGGATTTCCTGAACTGTTACAGATATACAATGGACCAAAAGCCCGGGAGCGAACTGCTCTCCGGGCTTTTTATAAATCCGCGGCGATATTTCAGGACGGCGGAATGAAGGAGGATAACAAATGAACGAAGACGCATATGCAGAGTGGCTTGTGAAACGCAAGGACCCGCCCTACGCTCTTCCGGCGAAGGTGGGGATTACGGTGCTTCTGGTTGTGGCGCTGCTTGCAGCTTTTGTGTCTCTGCTGGGGCTGGTGCTGCTGGTGGCGGCGGGAGTGGCCGCCTATTTTGTGTATACCAGCTTCAGTGTAGAGTATGAGTATCTGTTTGTGGAGGGCGATCTGAGCATTGACCGCATCCTGGCGAAATCCCGGAGAAAGAAAGTCCTGGAGTGCAAAAAGGATGAAATCCAGATCGTGGCGCCTTCGGATTCCTATATGCTGAAGGATTATGAGAAAAGCGGCATGAAGGTGAAAGACTGCTCCTCCGGTACCGGTGCAAAGACTTACAGTTTGATCTATCAGCAGGGAGCTGACTGCGTAAAGGTGATCTTTGAGCCCAATGACCGTCTCCTGCGTTCCATGAGAAATTATATTCCAAGGAAGGTAGTACGGGGAGAGGCTGGGTGACCGGAGTACCGGTGAGGATTCATAAGGAAAACGGCAGTCAGCTATTAGTAAATACAATGAATGATTCCCGCTGGAACCCTTTGACAAGCTATGGAAAATTTGCTAACATTAAATACTAACAAATGTCAATCAGCAAAGAGAGGAGTTTTCCATGGGAAAAATTATCGGTGAAGGAATTACATTTGATGATGTGCTGCTGGTGCCCTCTTATTCGGAGGTCATTCCCAACCAGGTGGATTTGAGGACCGACCTGACCAAAACCATTCGGCTCAACATTCCCCTGATGAGCGCAGGCATGGATACGGTAACAGAGCACCGCATGGCCATTGCGATGGCCAGACAGGGCGGAATCGGAATCATTCATAAGAATATGTCCATCCAGGAACAGGCAGAGGAAGTGGACCGGGTGAAGCGCTCGGAGAACGGCGTGATTACGGATCCCTTTTATCTGTCCCCGGAGCACACGTTAAAGGATGCCAATGAGCTGATGGCCAAGTACCGCATCTCCGGCGTTCCCATCACCGAAGGACGGAAGCTGGTAGGGATTATCACCAACCGGGACCTGAAATTTGAAGAAGATTTCAGCCGCCCCATCAAGGAGTGCATGACCTCCGAAAATCTGGTAACAGCCAGAGAGGGGGTTACATTGAAAGAGGCAAAGGCCATTCTCTCCAAGGCCAAGGTGGAAAAGCTCCCCATTGTCGATGAGAATTTCAATTTAAAGGGCCTTATTACCATCAAGGACATTGAAAAGCAGATTAAATATCCGCTGTCCGCAAAGGATTCCCAGGGACGCCTGCTCTGCGGCGCTGCAGTGGGGATTACGGCGAATGTGCTGGAGCGGGTGGAGGCCCTGGTGAAGGCCAAGGTGGATGTGGTGGTCCTGGATTCCGCTCACGGACATTCCGCCAACGTGATCCGCTGCGTGAAGATGATCAAGGAAGCGTATCCAGATCTTCCGGTGATCGCAGGAAATGTGGCTACGGGCGAGGCTACAAAGGCTCTCATTGAAGCGGGAGCCGATGCGGTGAAGGTGGGAATCGGCCCCGGTTCCATCTGCACCACCCGTGTGGTGGCGGGAATCGGTGTCCCCCAGATTTCCGCTGTGATGGACTGCTATCAGGTGGCAAAGGAATATGGGATCCCCATTATTGCGGACGGAGGGATCAAGTATTCCGGCGATCTGACCAAGGCCATCGCCGCAGGCGGAAGCGTCTGCATGATGGGCAGCATCTTCGCAGGCTGTGATGAGAGCCCGGGCACCTTCGAGCTCTACCAGGGACGGAAATATAAGGTGTACCGCGGAATGGGCTCCATCGCTGCTATGGAGAACGGAAGCAAGGACCGGTATTTCCAGAGTGATGCCAAGAAGCTGGTTCCGGAAGGCGTGGAGGGCCGTGTGGCTTACAAAGGAATGGTTGAGGATACGGTATTCCAGCTTCTGGGTGGTTTGAGAGCCGGAATGGGATACTGCGGAGCCAAGGATATTCCCACCCTTCAGGAGACAGGGCGGTTCATGAAGATTTCCGCCGCTTCCCTGAAAGAGAGTCATCCCCACGATATTCACATTACCAAGGAGGCTCCCAACTATTCCGTTGACGAATAAACCTTGGGTGAAGGAAAGTTTCAGAATGAGAGAGTCCGGCGCTGCCGGGCTCTTTTTTCAGTACCGCAGAAATTTGCGGCAGTTCAGGAAAGGAACAGGATTATGAGAAATCTGACTACACTTTGTTATATTGAACAGGATGGAAAATATCTGATGCTCCACCGCATCAAAAAGAAAAAAGATGTAAACCAGCACAAGTGGATTGGCGTGGGCGGCCATTTTGAGGAGGGGGAGAGCCCGGAGGAGTGCCTTTTGCGGGAAGTGAAGGAGGAAACCGGGCTGACCCTTCTGTCCTGGCGTTTTCGTGGGCTGATCACCTTTCAGTCTCAGGGCTGGGGCACGGAGTATATGTGCCTTTATACAGCGGACCGGTATGAGGGAGTTCCCACCGCCTGCAATGAGGGTACCCTGGAATGGATCCCCAAAGAGAAGGTGCTGGAGCTGAACATCTGGGAAGGGGATAAGATTTTCTTCCGCCTTTTAAATGAGGACGCGCCATTTTTCTCCATGAAGCTGAGCTATGAAGGGGACCGTCTGGTCTATGCCAGCCTGGAGGGAAAGGAGCTGGAGCTTCTGGATGTGCTGGATGAAGAGGGAAATCCCACGGGAGTGGCCAGAGAGCGGTCCCTGGTTCACCAAAACGGAGATTTCCATCGGACCAGCCATATCTGGGTGGCCAGGAAAAAGGAGGAGGGAAAATGGGAGGTGCTCCTGCAGAAGCGCAGCAGCAGCAAAGAGGCTTATCCGGGCTGTTATGACTGTTCTGCCGCCGGCCATGTGAGGGCGGGAGGTACCTGTCTGGAGGCAGCGGTCCGGGAACTGGAGGAGGAACTGGGGATCCAGGCTTCGCCTCAGGAGCTGGAGCCTTTTTATGAGATCCGGGAGAACAGCCGGCAGGAATATCAAGGCGTGCCGTTTTGGGACCGGGAGCTGATCTCGGTGTATCTGTACCGGGTTTTGGGAGAAACGCCAAAGATCGTGATCCAGGAGGAGGAAGTGGAAAGCGTCTGCTGGACCGATTTATCCAGGTGCATTCAGATCGCCCGGACCGGGGAGCCAAAAAACTGCCTGGATGTGGGCGAGCTGGAGGCTTTAAAAGAGCGTTTGTCCTGAACTATTACGAAAATTGTAAGGTTATTGTCAGAAAATACGCTGGCTCCCGGAAGAGCAGATGTGGTACAATAAAAAGGAATTTTTGTATACGAATCAAAACACCCGGGAGAGAGTATTGATGATGAAGAAAAATGTAAGAAGGATATTGGCGGCCTTCGGGCTGTCTGTGGTTTTAACAGCCGGTTCTGTCAGTCTGGCATGGGCGGACATGCCGGTGGTAATTGTTCCCCTGGAGGAAAGCCAGTCTCAGAGCGGCTCGCCGGCCCCCGGCCAGTCGGGGACCAGTTCGTCTCCAACGGAACAGACCGGGCCTGTGGCCTCCCGGCCGGAGACTGCTCAGACGCAGGAAACTGCTCAGCCTGCGGTGAACGTTCAGGAGCCGGAAGTGGCGGCACAGGGGGCCTCCCTGTACAATGCGACAACAGGTCAGTTCCTGTATACAAAGAACGCGGATACCCAGTATTATCCTGCCAGTATCACCAAACTGATGACGGCTCTGCTGGTGGCGGAGAACTGCAATCTGAGCGATACGGTTACCTTTTCTGCCACTGCCACCACCAACCTGGAGGCCGGCGCTGTTTCCCTGAATCTGACGGAGGGGGACCAGCTGACAGTGGAGCAGTGTCTCTACGCCCTGCTGCTAAAGTCTGCCAACGAGGTGGGAAATGCCCTGGCGGAACATGTGGCGGGCAGCAATCAGGCATTTGCGGATCTGATGAATGCGAAAGCGGCCTCCCTCGGCTGTACCAACACTCACTTTAATAACCCTCATGGGCTGAACGACCCCAACCACTATACAACGGCCCACGATATGGCCCTCATTGCACAGGCTGCATTTCAGAATGATACGGTGCGGAAGGTGGCTTCCACCGTGTCCTATACGCTGCCGGCCACCAAGAACAGCGGAGCAAGGACGATCACCATGGGGCACAAGATGTTAAATCCCAGCAGCTCCAACTATTATCCGGGGATCATCGGAGGAAAGACCGGCTATACCTCGAAGGCAGGGAATACACTGGTGACGGCAGTGGAGAAGGACGGAGTCCGGCTGATCGTGGTGATCTTAAAGAGCAGTTCCACCCATTATACGGATACCAAGGCTCTTTTGGATTACGGCTTTGAGCTGGTGAAACAGCAGGGAACTGCCGCGCAGACGGGGACTTCTTCCGGTACAAACACCTCTGTGACCGGACCGGGAGCTTCCATTCAGACCGGCTGGAAGGAGGACGGAACGGGCTGGTACTACATTAAGTCCAACGGGGCGAAGGCTTCGGGAGAATGGCTGCAGATTGAGGGGGAAGAGTATTACTTTGATGACAACGCCTATATGGCAACCGGGTGGAGAAACTTTACGGACGGTTCCTGGTACTATTTCCATTCAACGGGAGCCATGGCAAAAAATGCCTGGGTGGAGGACAATGGCAAGTGGTTCTATCTGGGCAGCAGCGGAGCGATGCTGACCAATACGACGACACCGGACGGCTATCGGGTAGACGGAAGCGGAGCGTGGGTTTCGTAAATAAATGCAAGAAAAAATAGCGGCCTCACAAGCCGCTATTTTTTCTTGCTGTTCTTTCCCTTTTTCGATTTTCCGCTCTTTTTGTCTTTGCCTGTTTTTTCGCTTTTGGCTTTGGCGGCTTTTTTCACAGATTTTTTGTCGGAAGCTTCCGGCTGCGGCTCCGAAGCCCGGTCCTCACTGCCCTGGGAGAAATCCGAAACAGGAGAGGCTTCCGGTGCAGCAGGAGAGGCTGCCTCCTGAGAAGCATCCTCCGTGACATCCGGAATAAATTCCACAATATCCTCAATCCTGCACCCCAGAATGGTGCAGATGGTTTCCAGCGTGTGAGTGGATACATGCATATTGCGCTTCAGCCGCCCGATTTGTCCGGCACTGAAGCCATAGCCCTTGATGAGCCGGTACTGGGTCATTCCCTTCTGGGCCATGGTGTTCCACAAGCGGTCATATCGTATCATTTTGATCCCCCTTTATGGAAGGTAATAGTAAGGCCATCTCAGCCAACCGCCCGGGGCGGTAAAATATACCTTAGTATAGCATAAAGGGAAAAGGGTGGCAACCGGATTTGTGCTGCCTTTCAGCGCAAAAAAAGAAGCTGAAAGGCAGCAGATTCCGGTGCATAATTTCTCCCTCCTTTGGAAATAGTACCCATGTAAGAAAATGAAAAAACGGATTACAGGAAGGAGATACTATGACAGATTTTCGTACAAGTGAAACCGCCAAGAACCTGATGCGGGCCTTTGCAGGAGAGAGCCAGGCCAGAAACCGCTATACCTTTGCGGCGGGGCTGGCAAAGCAGCAGAAGATGGCTTCAGTGGAAATGATTTTTAAGTACACAGCATCCCAGGAGAAGGAGCACGGAGAAATTTTCTACAAGCACCTGTCCGCTCTGGACAAAGAGACCATTGTCATCGATGCGGGATTTCCGGTGGACCTGGAGCAGAACACCCTGGCTCAGCTCAGGGCGGCTATGCACAATGAATTTGAGGAGCACGACCAGGTTTACAAAAGCTTTGGGGACATTGCGGAGCGGGAAGGATTTATGGCAGTCGCCAATTCCTTCCGTATGATTGCCCAGATTGAGCAGACCCACGGGGAACGGTTCAAATATCTGGCGGATTTGCTGGAGGCGGGAAAGCTCTACTGCTCCGATGTAGCTACCGGATGGATTTGCTTAAACTGCGGTCATATTCATTACGGGACTGAGGCGCCCCAGAAATGCCCGGTATGCAGCCATGACCAGGGCTGGTTTATACGGGCAGAGCTGGCACCCTGGCATCTGGCGGATTAGAGGATCAGCAGGAAGGGGAAGCGAAATGCTTCCTCTTTTGAGGTGTGTGAATCTCATTGAAAAATCGGGGGAGTGTGATATGATAGTTCTGACATAATAAAAAACAGGAAGGATTCCCTATATGAGTTATCAAGTAAAAGCGGTGATCTTTGACCAGGACGGACTGATGTTTGACACGGAGCGGCTGTCTGTTCAGGCGTGGAACGCAGTAGGAGCAAAATACGGCATCACGGTGACGGAAGAATTTTTTGACTACCTGAAGGGAGGCGACCGGACCAGGACGATGGCGATGATGAAGTCTGCGTTTGGGGCCGATTTTCCCTGTGAGAAGTTCCTGGAGGAGAAGAGGGCCTATTCGTACCGGCAGATTGAGGAACAAGGAGTTCCGGTAAAGAAGGGACTGCGGGAGCTTCTGGTCTATCTGAAGGAACACGGCTGCAAAACCGGAGTGGCCACCGCCAGCAGTCAGTCCTGGACCCAGAGAAATGTAAAAGAAGCAGGGATTGACCATCTTTTTGACACATATACATATGGAGAGATGGTCTCACATGCCAAGCCGGACCCGGAGATTTTCCTTCTGGCGGCGAAGATGCTGGGGGAGAAGCCGGAGGAATGCCTGGTGCTGGAGGACAGCTTTAACGGTGTGGAGGCAGGACTTACCGGAGGGTTCCTGACGGTGATGGTGCCGGATCTAAGCGTTCCGGGGCCGGAGCTAAAGAAACGCCTGACAGCGGAGTGTGAGAGCCTTCTGGGCGTGATTGACCTGTTTGAACAGGGATTTTTCCAATTTGGAACAGAAGGAGGAAGGAATGACCGGAACGGAAAATAGAGCGATGGGATTTTGGCTGGGGACAGGGGTACTGCTGGCGGGAGCTGCGGCTGCCTGCCTGCTGCGCTCCCGCTATGAAAGAAGGACCCTGTCTTTGGAGGAGACCTGGATCGCCTCCCCGAAGATTAAGCGGGACAAAACCTTTGTATTCCTCTCGGACCTTCACGACAATTCCTTTGGGACGGATAATGAGGAGCTTCTGGAGGCAATCGCGCAGGTGAATCCGGAGGCGGTCCTCATAGGCGGTGACCTGATGGTGACCAAGGGAGTGGGAGATACCAGGATTGCGCTGTCCCTCCTTCGCAGGCTGGCAGCCCGGTATCCGGTCTATTATGGAAACGGCAACCATGAAAGCCGGATGAAGTGGGAGCGGGAAATCTACGGCAGAACGTACGAGGCTTACCGGAATCAGCTGAAAAGATGGGGCGTCCATTACCTGGAAAATGACAGTGCACTCTGGGATGAAGATGTGGCTGTCAGCGGTCTGGAGCTGAGCCAGCGCTACTATCAGAAGGCATTTTTTTGGAAGCCGGAACCCATGGATGTAAGATTGATAAAAGCGCGCCTTGGGGAAGCGGACGGGAAGCGGTTCCAGATCCTTCTGGCCCATTCGCCTCTCTATTTTGACACCTATGCCGCATGGGGAGCGGATCTGACTCTGGCGGGACATTTCCATGGAGGAACGATCCGCCTTCCGCTGCTGGGCGGGGTGATGACTCCGCAGTATCAGTTCTTTTTGCCCTGGTGTGCCGGGGAATTTGAGAAAGATGGCAGGAGGATGCTGGTCAGCAGAGGACTGGGAACCCACTCCGTCAATATCCGCCTGAACAATCTTCCCCAGTTGGCAGTGGTTCATCTGAAGCGGGAATAGGAGAGTCCCTGCTGAAAAGGGGGATATGAAAATCCGGTGGAAGATTGCCGGGGTTTATGATAAGATAGTAGAATGATGGAACAGATTTCGTACAAGCTGGAGCATTTTGAGGGCCCCCTGGACCTTCTGCTCCATTTGATAGAAAAAAACAAGGTAAATATTTACGACATTCCCATTGCGGAGATTACCAACCAGTATCTGGAATATGTGCGGCACATGGAGCGGGAGGATTTAAATCTGGTCAGCGATTTTTTGGTGATGGCTGCCACCCTTCTGGACATTAAGGCAAAGATGCTTCTGCCTAAGGAGGTAGACGAGGAGGGGGAGGAGATTGACCCCAGAGCGGAGCTGGTGCAGCGCCTGCTGGAGTACAAGACCTACCGTTCCCTGGCGCAGGAGCTGGCCAGAAGAGAGGATGGAGCAGGACGGCTTCTGTATAAGGAGCCTACGGTTCCGGCGGAAGTGGCCAGGTATAAGCCGCCTCTGGATTTGGACCAGCTTCTGGATGGATTGACCCTGGCCAGACTTCAGCGCATTTTCAATCAGGTGATGAAGCGCCGTGAAGATAAAATTGACCCAATCCGAAGCAGCTTTGGGACCATCCGCAGGGAGCCGGTCAGCCTGGAGGACAAGATTACCGATGTGCTGAAATATGCCAGAGAGCGGAGGCGGTTCAGCTTTTTCCAGCTTCTGGACGGTCAGAAGGACAAACTGGAAGTGGTGGTCACGTTCCTGGCTGTGCTGGAACTGATGAAAATTGGAAAAATCGGCCTGCGGCAGAAGGAAATTTTCGGTGATATGGATATTGAACTGCTGGAACAGGAAGGCCAGGAGGAGGAGCTGGATCTGGAGGACCTTGGGGACCTGGCTACATAAGGAACGGCTTTTGAAAACGGGATAGAAGGATGGAATTGCGATGGAAAAAGAAAATTTGCCCCGGGCCCTCCGGGAACTGGAGCCGGTGGAGGATGAACGGGAGCAGGAAGCCGTGCTGGAGGCGGTGCTCTTTACCATGGGCCGGTCTGTGGAGCTGTCCCAGCTGGCTGCGGCCATTGGTCAGAGCCAGGAAGTGGCAGCAAAGGCTATGGAGCGCCTTAGAAAGCGCTATGAGGAGAACGGGGCCTGCGGGATGCAGATCCTGCACCTGGAGGACAGCTACCAGATGTGTACCAAGTCCAAATACTACGAAAATCTGATTCAGGTAGCTGCCGCCCCCAAGAAACAGGTGCTGACGGAAGTGATGCTGGAAACCCTGTCGATTATCGCCTATAAGCAGCCGGTGACTAAGCTGGAGATTGAGAAGATCCGGGGCGTGAAATCGGACCATGCGGTGAACCGTCTCATCGAGTACAATCTGGTCTACGAGGCGGGGCGGCTGGATGCGCCGGGGCGTCCCGCTCTCTTTGCCACCACGGAGGAGTTTTTGCGCCGGTTTGGAGTTGGCTCCACCGAGGACCTGCCCAGCATGAATCCGGAGCAGAGGGAAGAAATCAAGGCAGAGGTAGAGGAAGAACTGCAGCTTCAGCCGGAGGAGCTGGAACATCTGGCAAGAGAGGCGCAGCGGGCAGAAGAGAAAACAGAGGAGTGAGAGCAGGATGGTTAAGACAAATGTGATGCGCCTTCTGGACGCAGCGAAGATTCCCTATGAAACGGGAACCTACGAGGTAGATGAAAATGATTTATCCGGGAGCCATGCGGCGGACCTGATGGGAGTGGACCATGACACCATGTACAAAACCCTGGTGCTGAAGGGAGAAAAATCCGGCCATCTGGTCTGCTGCATTCCGGTGGATGAAGAACTGGATTTAAAAAAGGTGGCAAAGGCAGCAGGGGAGAAAAAGGTGGAGATGATCCATGTCAAGGAGATGCTGGGACTGACGGGCTATATCCGGGGCGGCTGTTCTCCCATCGGCATGAAAAAGAAGTTTCCTACTTATATAGAAGAAACAGCTCAGCTTTACGATGCCATTACCGTCAGTGCAGGACAGAGAGGGGTTCAGGTGACACTGAATCCCGAAGACCTGAGGCGGTACGTGGACGGCGTGTTTGCGGCTCTGATTTAAGGCAGAATCCGGGACGGCGGGAAAACGCTGATGCAATTTAGAAAAAAAGGAGAGTGTTCTTAATGGAGAAAAAGGAAATTTTAGCAAAGGTAGACCATACCCTTCTGGCGCCGGAGTCAACCTGGGACCAGATCCGTCTGATTTGCGACCAGGGAATGAAATATGAGACGGCCAGCGTCTGTATTCCATCCGGCTATGTAAAGCAGGCAAGGGAATATGTGGGAGACCGGCTGCCCATCTGTACGGTCATTGGTTTCCCCTGCGGTTATGAGACAACAGCGGTAAAAGTGTTCCAGACCGAAGATGCGGTGAAAAACGGCGCGGACGAGATTGATATGGTAATCAACATCGGCTGGCTGAAGGACGGCAGAGACGAGCAGGTATTGGAGGAAATCCGCTCAGTGCGCCGGGCCTGTGAAGAAAAGATCTTAAAGGTCATTATCGAAACCTGCCTGCTGACGGATGAAGAGAAGATCCGCATGTGCAAAATCGTAACGGAGTCCGGGGCGGACTTTATCAAGACTTCCACCGGATTTTCCAAAGCAGGCGCTACCTTTGAAGATGTAGCCCTCTTTGCAGCTCATGTGGGACCGGGCGTGAAGATTAAAGCGGCAGGAGGAATCCGTTCTTTTGCGGATGCGGAGGAATTTATCCGCCTGGGAGCGGACCGTCTGGGAACCAGCCGTCTGGTGAAGATCATGGAGGCGGAGAAATGAGAGACTGGTCTTTTTTAATCCGGGAGGCCCTGAAAGCCAGAGAAGCTGCCTATACACCCTACTCTCATTTTAAAGTTGGTGCGGCACTTCTGTGCGGGGACGGCACCATTTACCGGGGAGGAAATATTGAGAATGCCTCCTACACGCCTACCATCTGTGCGGAGCGGGTGGCGATTTTTCAGGCAGTCAACCAGGGAAAACGGGAGTTTGAGGCGATCGCCGTCTGCGGAGGGCCGGAAGGAGGAGAACTCCAGTATTGTGCCCCCTGCGGTGTCTGCCGCCAGGTTATGCGGGAATTTGCCGTGCCGAAGCAGTTTCGGATTCTGATCGCGAGATCACCAGAGGAATTTAAGGAGTATACCCTGGAGGAACTACTGCCGGAGAGCTTCGGACCAGATAATTTAAAACAGTGACAATAAAATGGATTTTTCAGGCAGGGCAGACAGGATTTGTTCACAAAAATCAGCTTGAAAAAACAGAATGATTGCGCTATAATAGGTCCATACCAAAAAGTAAGTCTGTAGTGTCCTGGAATGTTCGATATTCTTACCAATTTTGAACCTACATTATGACATACGGGATTC
>DWYS01000103.1 GCA_019118585.1 Candidatus Enterocloster faecavium
TGGCCCTGGAGGTCATCAGCAAGTGGGATGTGGCCCGGTTTCGGGAGGATTTGGAGGGGCTGCTTGAAAAGGAGAAGAGTCAGAAGGTGGCCGCCCGCTGCCGGGGGCTTCTGGGACTTGGGGCAGAAGGAACGGGTCAGAATGGCGGAACGGGGACGGCGGAAGGCAGCGGCGCAGCCGGCCCCGGAACGGCAGAAGAGCTGGCGGCTTCCCTGCTGAAAGGGGGAAAAAAGCGCCGGGTGCAGTGGCTTTTTGATACGGCCTTTCTGCCGGTGAAGAAAAAGGACGGCTCCCAGGCTTCCGAGGAGCTGCTGGCGGCTCTCTTAGTGGGCTGTCAGGAGTGCTCCGGAGAAAATCCGGCCCAGGCGTTGGCTCTTCTGAAAGATGAGTTGGAGCCCTGCTCCCTGGAGGCCTTTGCCTGCCAGGTGTGGGACCGCTGGATGGAGCAGGGAGCCCCGGCCAAGCAGAAATGGATTCTCTCCTTCGTCTCCGCATTCGGAGGCAGGGAGGCGGTGAGCCGGATGAAGCATCAAATCAGCCAGTGGCCCCAGAACGCCAGGGGAGCCATTGCCTGCGACGCCGTCTATGCCTTGGCGCTCAGCCCGGAGCCGGAAGGCCTTCTGATTGTGGACAGCATCTCCCGGAAATTCAAGTTTAAACAGGTGAAGGCCGCCGCCGGGAAGGCCCTTTTGGAGGCGGCAAAGAAGCGGAATCTGACGCCGGAGGAGCTGGCGGACCGCATTGTGCCGGATTTGGGCTTTGGGGAGGATATGAGCCAGACCTTCGACTACGGCCCCCGCCATTTTACCGTTTATCTGTCCCCCTCCCTGGAGCTGGAGATTCAGGACCAGAACGGAAAGCGGCTGAAATCCCTGCCGGCTCCCGGAAAGAACGACGACCCGGAGAAAGCCCAGGAGGCCAGCGCCCGGTTTAAGGCGCTGAAAAAGCAGATGAAGGCGGTGGTATCCACCCAGAAGCTGAGGCTGGAGCAGGCTCTCTCCATTAACCGCAAATGGCAGGTTTCGGACTGGGAGAAACTGTTTGTGAAAAATCCGGTGATGCACCAGTTTGCCATTAGCCTGATTTGGGGGATATACCAGGAGGACCAGCTTTTGGAGACCTTCCGCTATATGGAGGACGGCAGTTTCAACACCATGGATGAGGAAGAATATGAACTGCCCTCTGAGGGGACAATCGGCCTGGTCCATCCCATTGAGCTGAAGGAGGAGGAACTTTCGGCCTGGAAACAGCAGCTGGAGGATTACGAGGTAGAGCAGTCCATCGAACAGCTGAAGCGGCCCGCATTTTCCGTGACCCCGGAGGAAAAGGGGCAGAAGCGGATGGAGCGGTTCGGCGGCCGGATGGTGATGGATTTGTCTCTGTTTGGCAAGCTCCAGTCCATGGGCTGGTACCGGGGCTCTGTTCAGGATGGGGGAGGATTCTATGAGTTTTACCGGGAAGACGGGAAAATCAGCGTGAATCTGACCTTCTCCGGCAGCTTTGTGTCCGGAGAAGGAGAGATGGTGACGGTGTACGACGCGGTCTTTTACCGCACCGGAACGGTCCGGAGAGGCAGCTATATCTACGACCGGCCAAAGGACGAAGATACCCTGTCCTTAGATGAGGTGAATCCCAGATATTTCAGTGAAATCGTCTACCAGCTGCAGAAGGCCACGGCCTCCGGCACGGAGCTGAACCACAACTGGAAAAACGAGCAGTTTTAGGCCAGGAGCTTCTTTCTCTTTGCCAGATAATATCCCAGTCCTGCCGCATCGGCCAGGGCCCAGCCGATGGGAACGGCGGCCCAGATTCCCGCCACGCCGATGGAGGGAATGGCGGAGAGCACATAGGCCAGGGCGACCCGGGTTCCCAGGGAAATGACGGTGAGCACCACGGACATGCCGGGCCGGCCCAGGGCCCGGTACAGGCCGTACAGAAGGAACAGACAGCCGATTCCGCAGTAAAAGGCTCCTTCGATGTGCAGATAGCGGATGCCCTCGGCGATGATGGCGGTCTCAGAGGCATTTACAAAGAGCAGCATCAGGGGACGGGCCAACACCCATACCCCTGCGGAGATGATAACGCAGAAAATCAGGGCGGTGGCGACGGCTCCCTTCAGGCCCGCCTGGATGCGCTCCCGCTTTCCGGCTCCGTAGTTCTGGGCAATGAAAGTGGAGAAGGCGTTTCCGAAATCCTGGACGGGCATGTAGGCGAAGGAGTCGATTTTCACGGCGGCGGCAAAGGCTGCCATGATGGTGGGGCCGAAGCTGTTGACCAGCCCCTGGACCATGAGGATTCCTAAGTTCATCACCGACTGCTGGACGCAGGTAAGGATGGAGAAACTCCCGATCTCCCGGAGGGACTGAAGCCGCAGCTTCATGTGGCGCTTCTGAATGCGCAGGCCGGGGAAACGCAGCCAGTAATAGACGGCCAGTCCCACTCCCGATACATACTGGGAGATGATCGTAGCCTCCGCCGCTCCGGCCGCGCCGCGGTTTAGCCCGACCACGAACCATAAATCCAGCCCGATATTCAGAAGGGCGGAGATGGCCAGAAAGATCAGCGGCACGATGGAATTTCCCACCGCACGCAGCAGGGAGGCAAAATAGTTGTAGAGAAAGGTGCCGGCGATGCCGCAGAAAATGACCGCCAGGTACTCGCGCATGAGGGGCCATACATCGGCAGGAACCCGCAGGAATACGCGGATTCCGTCCAGACACCAGAAGGCGGCTGCGTTTAAAAGTACGGTGATCACCGCGATCATGACAAAGGAGGCGAAAATGGCCTCCTTTAATCCGTTCTCATCCTTCTGGCCGAAGCGGATGGAAAACAGGGCTCCGCTTCCCATGCACAGCCCCAGCAGAATGGAAGTAAGGAAGGTCATAAGGGTGTAGGCGGAGCCCACAGCCGCCAGAGCGTTGGCCCCTAAAAACTGTCCTACGATCAGGGTGTCCGCCACGTTGTAGCACTGCTGCAGCAGGTTCCCCAAGATCATGGGAACGGCAAAGCACAGCATCGATTTCATTACAGGTCCACGGGTCAGATCTCCGTTCATTTTACGCACCTCAGTTCCTCTTTTTTGTATTCGATAGTTTGAACGATTTGATTTCAAAACGAAAGTTGTAAATTACGTTCCGAAAGAATCATAGCAAAACAGAATACAGAAGTCAAGACAGCCATTGCATTTCATGGCCTTCTTTTGTATACTGGAGGAACAGACCGAGATGGGAAGCAAAACAGGAGGAAAGGAGGAAGGCCATGTTTCTGGAAGGACTGGATGAGCTGGACCAGAGGATCGTGCGGCTTTTGATTGACAACGCCCGCATGTCCTATTCGGATATCGGACAGCAGGTAGGAATCTCAAGAGTGGCAGTGAAAGCCAGGATTCAGGCCCTGGAGCAGAGGGGGATCATCGAGGAGTACACCACCATCATCAATCCGCAGAAAATCAGCGGGGCGGTTTCCTGCTATTTTGAGATCGAGACCCAGCCGGATGCCTTCGGAAAGGTGGTGGAGCTCTTAAAGGACAATGAGACCATCACCCAGATTTACCGGGTGACAGGGAAAAACCGGCTCCACATTCACGCAGTGGCGGCCTCCGGCGAGGAGATGGAAGAGCTGATCCGGGATGTGATCGACCCGTTGCCGGGGGTGATCAGCTGCAGCTGCAACACGATTCTCTCAAGAATTAAGGATATTAAAGGCCTGCGATTGTAAAGGAGGAATTCAGATGGCAAGGATTTATAAAAGCGCGGCGGAACTGGTGGGAAATACTCCTCTGATGGAGCTGGTGAATCTGGAGAAACAGGAGGGGCTTCGGGCCCGTCTCCTGGCAAAGCTGGAGTATTTAAACCCGGCGGGCAGCGTAAAGGACCGGGTGGGGAAGGCCATGATCGAGGCGGCAGAGCAGGAGGGAAGGCTTAAACCAGGCTCTGTAATTATCGAGCCCACTTCCGGAAATACGGGAATCGGACTGGCAGCGATCGCGGCTTCCAAGGGATACCGCATGATTCTGACCATGCCGGATACTATGAGCCTGGAGCGGCGGAATATCCTGAAGGCTTACGGCGCAGAAATCGTGCTGACGCCCGGGGATGAAGGCATGGCGGGGGCAATCCGCAAGGCGGAGGAGCTGGCTGCAGAGATTCCTGGCAGCATGGTGGCAGGACAGTTTGAAAACCCTGTCAATCCAAAGGCTCACTACGAAACTACGGGACCGGAAATCTGGCGGGACACGGACGGAGAAGTGGATGTGTTCGTAGCTGCGGTGGGAACAGGGGGCACCATCACCGGAACAGGAAGATATCTGAAGGAGCAGAAGCCCGGCATCCAGGTGGTGGCGGTGGAGCCTGCAGGCTCTCCGGTGCTGTCTCAGGGAAAAAGCGGCCCTCACGGCATCCAGGGAATCGGCGCCGGCTTTGTGCCGAAGGTGCTGGATACCACGATCTACGACCGGATTATTACCGCCACGGAGGAGGAGTCCTACCGCCAGGCGAAAAAACTGGCCAGATCCGAAGGGATTCTGGTGGGCATTTCATCAGGAGCGGCCCTTCAGGCGGCGATGAAGCTGGCCTCGGAGGAGGCCTATGAGGGAAAGACCATAGTGGTCCTTCTTCCGGACAGCGGGGACAGGTATTATTCCACGCCTTTATTTATGGAGGACTAGGAGAGCAGAAGGCTGTTTGAAAATGGAAAAAGGCGGCATGACGCCGCTGCCTGAAGAATAGAATGATGCCAGAAGCAGGTAGGCCAAAGACGCGCCCGGACTGCTTCCGGCATTTTTTGCGTTTTGAGGACCGGAAAGCACGCGGTGCGGGGCAATCCGGTATCAGAGGAACATTTTCCAGGTGAAGGAGGTCCGCGTATGAGGTTTCTCATGTTCTTGTCACAGGCCATTACCCCTCTTTTGGTTTTTTATATTCTGGGCTTTGCCGTTCTGTCCCGCCGTCCGGTGATGGACGACTTCCTGGATGGGGCAAAGGAGGGGATGCGGACGGTGGCCCGGCTTCTTCCTACCCTGGTGGGGCTGATGACGGCGGTGGCGGTGTGGCGCAGTTCAGGCTTTCTGGATTTTTTGTGCGGTCTTCTGGCAGAGCCGGCCCGGTTCCTTCATATACCGGCTCAGATCATGCCGGTGGCGCTGGTGCGCCTGGTCTCCAATTCCGCCGCCGTCAGCCTGGTGCTGGACCTGTTTCAGAAATACGGTCCGGATTCCCCTCTGGGCCTGACGGCCTCCATCCTCATGTCCAGTACGGAGACGGTGCTGTACTGTATCAGCGTCTACTTCGGCTCTGCGGGGATTACCAGAATCCGCTACACCCTGGCCGGAGGGCTTTTGGCTACGGCGGTAGGGATGGGAGCCAGTATTGTGTTGGCGGGGTGGATGGGGGGATGAAGGCTGCGTTTATGGTCTGCAATTATTTTTAACTTGCGTAATTTTCCCCCTCCGTGATATAATATGAGCACTGGGCGAGGTTTTTTCGAGCCTAGTGCGAATAATACCTGTCCACTTAACGAGGTGTCTTACGAGTTTGGTGGACACGGTACAATACAACTATCTAAATTCATATCAACCTGAATTTCTAAAAATTAATCGGAATCGGAATCTGATTTTCTGAAAATCTTTGCAATCCAACCCCGGACATAGTAAAATGGAAGGAGAATACGCCTATGGCTGAACCACAGGGAAACAGGGAGCACAAGGACCGGTTATTTTTGAAAGTGTTTGAGGATAAGGAGGCCCTTTTAAGCCTTTACAACGCGGTCAACGGTTCTGACTATGAGAATCCGGAAGAGCTGGAGATTACCACCCTGGATAATGTCCTCTACATGCGGATGAAAAACGACCTTTCCTTTCTGATTGACGGCAGCCTGAATTTTTATGAACATCAGTCTACCTTTAATCCCAATATGCCTTTGCGAGGCTGCTTTTATATGGCGAAGGTCTACCAGGAGTATGTGGAAAGAAAACAGCTGGATCTCTATTCCTCCACCCGCCTGACGCTCCCGACACCCCGGTTTATTGTCTTTTACAATGGGACGGACCGTATGAAACACACGCCGGAACTGACTTTAAAGCTTTCCGATTCTTTTGAAAAGCAGGAGGAGGAACCTGCACTGGAATGCAAGGCCAGGGTGATTAATATTAACTATGGCTTTAATACGGAAATTATGGAAAAATGCCCGAAGCTGTATGAGTATTCGTTCCTGATTTCAAAAATCCGGGAAGGAACGGCCCAGGGGAAAAAACTGGAGGCGGCCATAGGGGCAGCGATTGACATTTGCATTGAAGAGGGCATTTTAACGGATTTATTGACGTCCTACCGAACGGAGGTGATTGGGATGCTGTTGACGGAGTATGATGAAGAGCGACATTTGAAGAATACGTATGAAGAAGGGGTTAAGAAAGGACAGAAAGAAGGCCAGAAAAAGGGCGAATCTATAGGAGAATTTCGACAGCTTTATAAATTAATCCAGAAAAATTTTCTAACTCTTCACGATGCCGCAACCGCTAACGCTATGACGGAAGAGCAGCTGGTGGCTACTTTTAAGAAATACGGAATTACAAAATAAAAAAGACAGAGAGAAAGAAGGCCAGGGAGAACGCACTGCAATTTTCCCGGCCTTCTTTTGATGAATCAATAAATTTTCTCTATCTGTTTTCTTATCTCCTACAAAAACGATTCTCTCAAAACAATCTCCGTTTCCAACTCAATATGCACCGGTTCTTTGTTTCCGGTCCGAAGAATCTCCCCAATCTGGTCCATGCAGACTTGGGAGATTTTTTTTAGCGGCACCTCCGAGGCAGTTAAAGCCGGAATAGAGCAGGAGATGATGGAGGAGTTGTTCATGCTGATGCAGACCACGGACAAGTCCTCCGGAATCCGGATCCCGGCTTCGTGAAAGGCATAAAGAGCTCCCAGCGCAATGGAGTCGGAATCACAGAACAGCACATCCGGTTTTTGCGGCACACGGATTAAGTCTCTGGCGGCTTCGATCCCTCCTTCGGTGGAGTCGGAGGTGAAAAAGAGAGAGCGGTTGGGAAGCTCGATCTTCAATTGGCGGCAGCGGTCGATGAATCCGTTGACACGGCTGTTTAAAGCCGGGAAGGGCGAGAGGGTACGAAATACGGCAACGCTCTTGTGACCCCGCTCTGCAACCAAATCCGCAATCGCGGCGCCCATGGCGTGATTGTTGATCTTCACGGAATGATATTGAGGCAGATAGCGGTTCAGCAGGACGATGGGGATCGTGGGAGTAATGCTGTTTAAATACTGCATATCGATAAGAGAAGTATTGGCGATGATCGCAGCGTCGTGTCCGTATTTTTCCGGTTCCAGAAGGCTTTTAACGTGATACAGCTCATTGGATTTGAAGGAGCAGATCACGATATTAAATTCCTGGGCATTCTGATTGTTCAGGATGGAAGCCTGGATGCCCGACATCACCTTCCCCAGAAGAGCGGAACGGGTATCCGCAGCCCAATAGACGGCTACTGTGTGAACGGAATTCTGGGGCGACAGGGTACGTAATTGTCTGGAAACCGCGTTGGGCTGATAGCTGAGCTGGGCGATTGCATCATCGATGGCTTTCTGCTTCAGCGGGGATACACGCCCGTCCGCCTTTCCGTTTAAATAAAGTGAAACACTTGCGGTAGAAACTCCTGCCAAAGCGGCAACATCTTTTAATGTGGGCATAAAATCCCCCTTTCAACTTTCGCTAAATAAAATATAACATGGAAAAAGGATAAAAGCAATATCTTGACGAAAAACAGTAAAAATGTTAACTAAAACAACCAAATGAAGGTTAACAAATATAGAGGAATAACGAAAAAATAAAGTAAAAACATCTAAAAATATAAAAAAAACTGGTTGACATACTTAGCGGAAAGTATATAATTAGAAACAGATATAAGTTAATAAATTAATTATAACACGCTGATAAGTAAAAAAATTTACTTATCAGTAAGAACGGGGAGAGCGAACATGTTTTTCAGAAAAAGGAAGGAAGAAAACCCGGCCCCCGCACCGGAGGGCAGGACGGCACAGAGACAGCCTGCGCCGATTAAAATCAGCAGCGTGGAATGGCGGGACGGACAGCAGTCCCTTCTGGCTACTCGGATCAAGACCGAGGATATGCTGCCAATCTTGGAAAAGATGGATGCAGTGGGCTATGAATGTATGGAAATGTGGGGCGGAGCAACCTTCGATGTGGCCATCCGATATCTGGGGGACGACCCATGGGACCGAGTGAGAGCTTTTAAAAAGCTTTGCAGGAATACTCCTCTGCGGATGCTCCTGCGGGGGCAGAACCTGGTAGGCTATCGTCAGTACCCGGACGACATTGTAGAGAAGTTCGTGGAATGCGCGGCTAAGGCGGGAATCGATAAGTTTCTGGTTTTTGACGGACTTAACGATGTGAGAAATACGGAGGTAGCTGTCCGGGCGGTGAAGAAGAACGGCAAAACGGCGGAGGCCAACATCTGCTACACATTGAGTCCAGTACATACCCTGGATTCCTACATTCGCATCGCTAAAGAGTATGAGGCTCTGGGGGTAACTGCGATCCATATAGAAGATATGGCAGGTATGATGACGCCGGAGCAGGTGGCCGATGCGGTGAGGGAGATTGGGAAGGCGGTTCAGATACCTATTCATTTTCATGCGCACTGCACGGGAGGAATGGCGGATATCTGCTACTGGGAAGCCATCAAGGCGGGGGCCTCTGTGGTGGACTGCACGGTCTCTAGTCTTTCCTTGGGTCCCGCCCATCCGCCGGTGGAGAGTATTGTAACTGCGCTCAGAGGAACGGGATATGAGCCGGACATGGACCTGGATTTGCTGGAAGAGATTAATTCTTATTTTAAGAAGCTCAGGGAAAAATACAAAGAATTCGAGAGCAAATTCACAGGGGTGGATATCAGCGTTCTGAAACATCAGATTCCTGGAGGGATGCTCTCCAACCTGGAAAGCCAGCTGAAGGCTATGAGTGCGGAAAACCGTATTGACGAGGTGTTCCGGGAGGTCCATCAGGTACGAAAGGATTTCGGCTACCCGCCCCTGGCTACTCCTTTCGCTCAGATGGTGGGAGCTCAGGCTACGGTCAATGTCCTGACCGGAAAACGCTATCAGATGTTGTCCAAAGAGAGCAAAAATTATATCCGGGGTCTCTATGGCCGTCCAGCCGGAGAGATTTTACCGGAACTGAAGGAGGCGGTTCTGGGCAGCGAGCCGATGATTACTCAAAGGCCCGGAAGCCTGCTGGAGCCGGGCTGGGAAAAAGCCAAGAGCGAAGCGGCTTCGTTGGCGAGAACCGATGAGGACGTTCTGACCTACGCCCTGTTCCCGGATGTGGCGGAGAAATTTTTGAA
>DWYS01000104.1 GCA_019118585.1 Candidatus Enterocloster faecavium
AGGGAGCAGATTGGAAATATATAAGCTTGAAAAAACGACCCCTCAGTTGTATGATTGAGAAAATAAGTCTGGAACCATTTCGCTTTAGGAACACTCTCTTTCATGTCAACTGACAATTCGTTTACTTCATCTTTTTTGTGAAAAATCCTTGTCATTTCCCAAGTTCTGTATTAGAATAGACATACAAGTGGTAGAAAGTGGTGTAAAGTGGTAGAGGATGGTTGTTCTGTGGAATTAGTGGGGGTTTCGGATTTTCCCCCGCGCCACATCCACCACGCCGCGGCGGTATACGGCAGGTGATGAAGTATGTTCATGGGTGAGTACAATCATACAGTCGATGCGAAGGGACGTTTGATTGTCCCTTCCAAGTTTCGGGAGCAGTTGGGGGACGAGTTCGTAGTGACAAAGGGCCTGGATAACTGCCTTTTCGTGTATGAAAATTCAGAATGGGCCGCCCTTGAAGAAAAGCTTCGCACACTGCCGCTTACCAATACCGCCGGACGGAAATTTTCCCGTTTCCTGCTGGCCGGTGCCACCACTTGTGAGGTAGACAAACAGGGAAGGATCTTACTTCCGGCAGTTCTCAGAGAGTTTGCCGGAATCGACAGAGATGCTGTGTTAGTAGGCGTAGGAAGCCGCATTGAAATCTGGAGCAAGGAGAGGTGGCTTCAGGCCAACACCTTTGACGATATGGAAGAGATTGCGGAGCACATGGAAGGTCTTGGAATATGATGGAATCGATCAAATTTGGACATACCTCCGTACTTCTGTATGAGACAGTGGGCAGCCTGAACATCATTCCAGGCGGCTGCTATGTGGACGGAACACTGGGCGGCGGAGGCCATGCCTTTGAGGTATGCAAGCGCCTGGGAAACGGCAGTCTCATCGGCATCGACCAGGATGGGGATGCCATTGCTGCGGCATCAGCACGGCTGGCCCCCTTTCGGGATAAGGTAACCATTGTGCGGGATAATTACTGCAACATGGTCCGGGTCCTTCAGGGCCTGGGAATTGAAAAGGTGGACGGGATCTACCTGGACCTGGGTGTTTCTTCCTGGCAGCTGGACCAGCCCGAAAGAGGATTTACCTACCGGGAGGACGCCCCTCTTGACATGCGGATGGACCAGAGGAAAAGCCGGACAGCGGCAGACATCGTCAATGGCTACAGCGAGGCAGATCTGACCCGGATCATCCGGGATTACGGCGAGGACCGGTTCGCCCGCAACATTGCAAAGCACATTGTGAAGGAACGGGAGAAGGAGCCCATCATCACCACGGGACGGCTGGCAGAGATTATCAGAAATGCCATTCCGGCCAAGGTCCGTGCTACCGGCGGACACCCGGCTAAGCGGACGTTCCAGGCGATTCGGATCGAGCTGAACGGCGAGCTGACGGTGCTGGAGGAGTCCATTGATGCCATGATCGAGCTTTTAAATCCGGGAGGAAGGCTGAGCATCATCACATTCCACTCTCTGGAGGACCGGATCGTAAAGAACCGTTTCCGGATGAATGAGAATCCCTGTACCTGCCCTCCGGATTTTCCGGTGTGCGTGTGCGGGAAGAAAAGCAAGGGGAGAGTGGTCACCCGAAAGCCCATTCTTCCTTCTGAAGAGGAGACGAGAGAAAACAGCCGTTCTAAGAGCGCAAAGCTGCGGGTCTTTGAGCGGATCTGATATGGATTGGATAAAGCTCTGTCCCGTGACGGGGGCAGGGACAAACAGGAAGGGAGGATAGGGTCATGGCTGCAAGAAGACAAAGAACCGCGGCGGGCCGGCAGACAGGCCGGACAGAAGCGGTACGGCGCCAATCTTACATGTACGGCGCGGCGGCGCCCAAGCTGGAGCCGAATGCATCGCCCCGGCCGGAGCGGACAGAGAGAAAGCCTGTCAGACGGACGTCTGCCAGGACCAGCAGCAGGGTTCGAAGGAACCAGGAAAAAGCGCTGCAGATGGATCTGCCTTATGTGATCCTGCTGACCATCGCATCGCTGTGTACCTTATGCCTCTGTGTGAATTATCTTCATCTGCAGTCCTCCATCACCGGACGGATGCACAATATTGAGCAGATCGAGGCGCAGCTGGAGCAGTATCGTTCGGAAAACGATGCCCTGGAGGGAGCGATCAACGCCAGCGTGGATTTGAATGAAATCTACCGCATCGCCACCGAGGAGCTGGGCATGGTTTACGCCAACCGGAACCAGGTGCTGCTCTTTGACAAGACGGAGAACGGGTACGTAAGGCAGTTTGAAGAGATTCCCAGCTATTAGCTGCCAGTTCAGGATGTCCTGAACGGCTGCGATTCTCAAGGGAGGCGGAGCATATTAAGAGGGAACAAAAGAAGCGCCCCGACCGGAAAATATTTCAGGCTTATATGCAGAAGAACCTGCTCATCGCATTTATCTGCGTGGCGGTTCTTCTGTTTCTGCTAGTCGGGGTTCTTTATCAGATCATTAAAAATAACAATGAGCAGTACAACAAGATTGTGCTGACCCAGAGGCAGCAGCAGTACGACAGCCGGGTGATCCCCTACCGCAGAGGGGACATTGTGGACCGCAACGGCACCTACATTGCCCAGAGTGAGAAGGTATACAACCTGATCATAGACGCCAGGCAGATCATGTCCGATCCGGAAAATTATCTGGAACCGACCGTTTCCGCCCTGGTGCAGAGCTTCGGCTTTGACGGCTCGGAAATCCGCAGCCTGATCGAGGAGCGAAAGGACAGCGCCTATGTGCGGTATTCCGGCGGAAGGCAGTTGAGCTACGACCAGATGTCGGCCTTTGAGCAGCTCCGCCAGGAAACCAATACGGCTTACAGCAAAAGCGAGGACACATCCCAGCGGAAAAAACGGGTTTACGGCATCTGGTTTGAGGATGAGTACAAGCGGTATTATCCCTACGGCTCCATGGGCTGCAGCGTCATCGGCTTTGCCAGCGGCGACGGCAGCAGCGGGACCAGCGGAATTGAGCAGTCTTACAACGACGAGCTGACGGGAGTCAATGGGCGGGAGTACGGCTATCTGGATGAAAATGCCAATCTGGAAGGCGTGATCAAGCCGGCTCAGAATGGAAATACGGTGGTATCCACCATTGACGTAAATATTCAGAATATTGTGCAGAAATACATCGATGAGTGGCAGAACACCACGGGCAGCAAGATGACGGCTGCCATTGTGATGAATCCCAACAACGGGGAGATCCTGGCCATGGGTACCTCCAACACCTACGACCTGAACAATCCCAGAACCACAGAGGGGTATACGGAGGAGGACCTGTTTAACCTGGGCAAGACAGAGGCTGTGGCGGTATACCGCAGAGAGCACGACGGCGCCCAGATTACCGAGGACCAGGTGCTGGACTATTTCAGCCGGGACGATGTGATCTCCTACGGAACCCAGGTGGCCTGGAATACTCTTTGGAGGAATTTCTGCGTCAGCGATACCTATGAGCCCGGTTCTCCCTCCAAGATCTTTACCGTGGCGGCGGGACTGGAGGAAGGGGTCCTGACGGGCAATGAGACCTTTAACTGTACCGGATACCGCCACGTAGGCGACTACGACATCAGATGCGTGGTCCGCAGCGGTCATGGACTGTTAAATGTGAAAGAATCCCTGATGCAGTCCTGCAACGTGTGCATGATGGATATGGCCCAGATGATCGGGAAAGAGCGTTTCCTCAAGTACCAGGCCCTTTTCGGATTTGGAGACAAGACGGGAATCGACCTGCCGGGAGAGGCGGATACCAGCAATCTGGTGTACACGGCGGACGATATGGGACCTACGGATCTGGCTACCAACTCCTTTGGCCAGAACTATAACTGTACCATGGTTCAGATGGCGGCGGCTTTCTGCTCGGTGATCAACGGCGGTTCCTACTATGAGCCCCATGTGGTGAAGGAGATCCTCAATGAGGAGGGAGCTGTGGTAGAGCGCAAGGACCCGGTCCTGGTGCGGGAGACGGTATCTAAATCCACAGCCGATTTCCTGATCGATGCCATGTTTGAGACTGTAACTGATGGAACGGGCGGCGCGGCAGCGGTGGCCGGCTACGATGTGGGCGGCAAGACGGGAACCGCAGAGAAGCTTCCCAGAAGTGCGAAAAACTATCTGGTCTCCTTTGCGGGCTTTGCGCCGGTGGAGGACCCTCAGGTTTTTGTCTATGTGGTGATCGATACCCCTAATTTCCCGCCGGGGCCGGAGCAGGCCCACAGTTCTTATGCCAGCGCTATTTTCTCCAAGATTATGGGAGAGGTCCTTCCTTATATGAATGTGTTCCCCAACACGGAACCGGAGGAAGGAGAGGAGACGGAACAGGGACTGCCCCAGGAGGAAGGACTCCATTCGGACCAGGAGGAGACTGAGGAAACTGCGGAAGGTGAGACGGAGGGAGAGCGCAAGCCCTTCCAGACCGATGAAGTAGTAGAAGAAGGGGACAGCGGCATACCGGAACGGGTTCCAGAAGATTCCGAGACGGCTGCGGAAGCTTATGATCTCCCTGCGGCCGGAGGCATTTCGGAGGAGGAAACAACTTAAAGAAACAGGGGCTGACGGCCAACATGACCGCCGGCCCTTTCCCTTCGGGGCGGAAATCAGACATAAATTTCTCCCTTCTCCCATATATAATTAACAATGACAGCTCCGGGGATGATTCATATGCAGCCGAATCTGACCAGCCACCGGAAGCGGGTGGCTCTGATGGGAATTCTGATCGGACTTTTAGTTCTGGCGCTGACGGTGCGTCTGGGGTATCTGATGCTCTTTCGGTCCGGGCACTACAGCCAGATGGCGGAGGACCTGCACCAGAGGGAACGGACCATTAAGGCAGCCAGAGGGCGTATTTTGGACGTAAACGGCCAGGTCCTGGCAGATAACCGGAGAGTCTGTACCGTTTCGGTGATCCACAGCCAGATTACGAACCCGGAGGAGGTGAGTCGGGTTTTGAGCGAAGCCCTGGGTCTGGATTATGAGGATGTGAAGAAAAAGGTGGAGAAGCGCAGTTCACGGGAGATCATTGACACCAATGTGGAGTACGGCCTGGGGGAGGAAATCCGAAACCGGAACTTAAATGGGGTTAAGGTAGATGAGGACTATAAGCGCTATTATCCATATGGAAGCCTTGCATCCAAGGTTATGGGATTTACGGGAGGGGACAATCAGGGGATCATCGGCCTGGAGGTGAAGTATGAATCCTGGCTGAAGGGAACGGCCGGCACCATTCTCACCATGACGGATGCCAGGGGCGTGGAGCTGGAGAACGGGGCGGAGGAGCGCATCGAGCCTGTGCCGGGAAATGACCTCCAGATCAGCCTGGATGTGAATATCCAGCAGTACGCCCAGCAGCTGGCTTACCAGGTGCTGGAAAAGAAAAATGCCAAGGCAGTGTCCATTGTGGTGATGGATCCAACAAACGGGGAGATCATGGCCATGGTGAATGTGCCGGAGTTTGACTTAAACGACCCCTTTACCCTGGACCAGAACCTGAACAGCCAGAGCCTGAGGGAGGAGGCGGCTGCCAGGCCGCAGGATCTGAACGCCGGGGAGAAGCAGGATCTGCTGAACCGGATGTGGCGCAACCGCTCCATCAACGACACCTACGAGCCGGGCTCCACCTTTAAGATCATCACCGCGGCGGCGGGGCTGGAGGCAGGCGTGGTGGATCTGGATGATACCTTTTCCTGCCCGGGCTTTCGGATCGTGGAGGACCGGAAGATCCGCTGCCACAAGGTGGGGGGACACGGAACAGAAACTTTCCTTCAGGGAGCCATGAATTCCTGCAATCCGGTGTTCATCGATGTGGGGCAGAGGCTGGGGGTGGACAGTTATTACCACTACTTTACCCAGTTCGGCCTGAAGGAAAAGACAGGGATCGACCTGCCGGGGGAGGCCGGGACCATCATGCACAAGAAGGAGAATATGGGGCCGGTGGAACTGGCCACGGTTTCCTTCGGCCAGTCTTTTCAGATTACCCCCATCCAGCTGATCGCCACTGCCTCCTCCATCATCAACGGAGGCAACCGCGTAACCCCTCATCTAGCCCTGCGGGCAGTGGATGCAAAGGGAGAGCGGGTGCGGGAGTTTTCTTATCCGTCCCGGGGAAGAATCCTGTCGGAGGAGACCAGCGCCACCATGCGCTACATCCTGGAGCAGGTGGTGGCGGAGGGAAGCGGAAAGCAGGCGGCGGTGGAGGGATTCAGGATCGGCGGAAAGACCGCCACCTCGGAGAAACTGCCCAGAAGCCTGAAAAAGTATATTTCTTCCTTCATCGGCTTTGCCCCGGCGGATGATCCTCAGGTAATCGCCCTGATCACCATTGATGAGCCGGAGGGGATCTATTACGGCGGGACCATCGCCGCTCCGGTCATCGGGGAACTGTTTCGGAATATTTTGCCTTATCTGGGAATTGAGCCAATCCAACTGGCGGTTGATTATTCATAGAAAAAGACGTATACTATTTACTGTGAAAGTCCGGGCGGCGGGTTCTGTATTCCCGCCGGCCTGAACTGTTACGCCAATTACTACATAGGAAACTGAGGTGCATTATGATTCAAGAAACCATACTTGCCATTATCATATCATTTGCCATCAGCGCTGTTTTATGTCCGCTGATTATCCCATTTCTTCATAAACTGAAGTTTGGCCAGCAGGTGCGCCAGGATGGCCCCCAGGCCCATCTGAAGAAGCAGGGAACGCCTACCATGGGAGGGCTGATCATTCTTTCCAGCATTATCATCACCTCCCTTTTTTACATTTCCAGATATCCGAAGATTATTCCGGTGCTGTTTATGACCGTTGGTTTTGGCATTATTGGTTTTTTGGACGATTACATCAAGATCGTAATGAAGCGTTCGGAGGGCTTGAATCCGGTGCAGAAGCTCATCGGGCAGTTTGTGATCACCGGAATTTTTGCCTGGTATGTGGTAAAAAGCGGGGAGGTGGGAACGGAGATGCTCATTCCCTTCACCGGTGGATTCAAAAACGGTGCTTTTCTGCATCTGGGAATTCTCTTTGTCCCCGCCCTGTTCTTTATCGTGCTGGGAACAGACAACGGAGTTAATTTTACCGATGGACTGGACGGACTCTGCACCAGCGTGACCATCCTGGTGGCCACCTTCCTGACCATTGTGGCGATCGGGGAGAACACGGGCATAAGCCCGATCACCGGGGCGGTGGTGGGAAGCCTTCTGGGATTCCTGCTGTTTAACGTATATCCGGCCAAGGTGTTTATGGGAGATACGGGGTCTCTGGCTCTGGGCGGATTTGTGTCCGCCAGCGTGTTTATGATGCGGATGCCGCTGTTTCTGCCGATCATCGGATTCATCTATCTGGCAGAGGTGCTGTCCGTGATCATCCAGGTGACTTATTTTAAGAAAACAGGCGGAAAGCGGTTTTTCCGCATGGCGCCCATTCATCATCATTTTGAGCTGGGCGGATGGTCTGAGACGCGGGTGGTCGCGGTATTTTCCATTGTGACGGCAATCCTGTGTCTGGTAGCGTATTTGGGGCTGTAGAGCAGTGTAATAGAGTGAGGAGGATGAACAAATGAACCAAAGTCAGAGGGTACTGGTGGCGGGAACCGGAAAAAGCGGAATTGCCGCCGCAAAGCTGATTCTGGACCGGGGCGGAGAAGTGCTGCTCTATGACGGAAATGCAGGTCTGGATGAGGAGGCAGTAAAAAAGAACTTCCCGGAGGGCGCCAAGGTGAGCCTGGTGCTGGGGGAGATTAAGCGGAGCGACCTTCTGGGGGTGGAGCTGTGCATTGTCAGCCCCGGGATCCCCATGGACAGTCCCTTCGTGGAGGTAGTGGACGATGCAAAAATCCCCATTCTGGGGGAGATTGAACTGGCATACCAGTGCGGAGCCGGACGTCTGGCTGCCATTACGGGAACCAACGGAAAGACGACCACCACGGCCCTGACCGGGGAGATCTTAAAATCCCACTTCGAGGAGGTCTTTGTGGTGGGAAATATCGGGGAACCCTATACCGCCAAGGTGGGGGAGATGACGGAGAAGTCCGTTACCGTGGCCGAGGTGTCCAGCTTTCAGCTGGAGACCATTATGGATTTCAGGCCAGATGTCAGCGCTATTTTGAACATTACCCCCGACCATCTGAACCGGCACAAAACCATGGAGAATTATATCCGGATCAAGGAGGCCATCACCCTGAACCAGACCGAGGAGGACGCAGTGGTGCTCAACTACGATGATCCGGTTCTCAGGGAGTTCGGAAACAGTGAGGACTTAAAGCCCCAGGTCATCTGGTTTTCCAGCCGGGAAATGCTAAAGGACGGATTCTGTCTAAAGGGCGATGAGATCGTATACTGCAGGGACGGAAAGGAGACGGTGCTCCTGGACGTTCATTCCATGCATCTTTTGGGCCGGCACAATTATGAGAACGTCATGGCTGCCGCCGCTATCTGCCACCGCATGGGAGTCCCCCTGGAGAAAATTGCCCGGGTGGCAAAGGAGTTCCGTCCGGTGGAGCATCGGATTGAGTTTGTAAGAGAGCGCTGCGGCGTGAAATATTACAATGATTCCAAGGGAACCAACCCGGATGCGGCCATCCAGGCCCTGCGGGCCATGCCGGGGCCCACTCTGCTGATCGCAGGGGGATATGACAAGAACAGCACCTACGATGAGTGGGTGAAGGAGTTTGAAGGCAAGGTGCGGTATCTGATCCTCATCGGCCAGACCAGGGATAAGATTGCCGCCTGTGCCAAGGAGCATGGATTTACGGAAATTATGTACGCGGAAGATCTGGCCGAGGCGGTACAGGTCAGTGCGGTGTATGCGGATGCAGGAGACTATGTGCTTTTAAGCCCTGCCTGCGCCAGCTGGGATATGTTCCGGGATTACGAGGAGCGGGGAAGAATCTTCAAGGAGTGTGTAATGGCCCTTTAAATTCTGATGCCGGGGAGCGGACCGGATTAAGAGGAGGAGATGACCATGGCGAAGAAAAGACAGCCCGTCCGGGCGGCGGTTGGAGCTGATTCCAGAGTATACGCCGGGGGACAGCGGCGCCCCCATCAGAGCGCGGCTCCCGCAGCCAGGCGGAATGCTCCGCCCCAGGCAGCCGGGGCGCGGCGGCAGAGTCCGGCCAGAGCGGAAAGCGCTGCGGCCCATGCACGGCAGGGCGCTTATGATCAGCCGGTAAAGAAAAAGAAGGTGCGCCATTTTTACGATTACAGCCTTCTGTTCTGCATCATATTTCTGACGGCCTTCGGACTGGTGATGATTTACAGCGCCAGCTCCTACTCGGCACAGCTGGAGTACGATGGAAATGCTGCCTATTTTATGCTGCGTCAGGGCAAGATCGCGGTTGCCGGATTTGTGTTTATGCTGATCATTTCCAAGATGGATTACCACTTTTTCGCGCGGTTTGCCGTTCCTGCATATGTGATGTCCTATGTCCTGATGATCGCCGTCAGCATCGTGGGAACAGAGGCAAACGGAAAGAAACGGTGGCTGCCCATTGGTCCGGTCAGCTTCCAGCCTACGGAATTTGTAAAGATCGCCCTGATCGTTATGCTCGCGGCGGTGATCGCGGAGATGGGGAGCCGCATCAACAAGTGGAAAAGCATGGGCGTTGTCCTGGCTTTGACGGCACCTCTGGCCGGGCTGGTGGCGATGAACAATTTAAGTTCCGGGATCATTATTATGGGGATCGCGGTTTCCATGCTTTTTGTGGCCTGCCGGGTAAAGTGGCCCTTCTTTCTGGGGGGAGCCGCCTGCCTGGGGACGCTGGCCTTTGCCGGTCCCATCGGAAAGGCGCTGAATGTCATCGGTCTCCTTCAGGATTATCAGTACAACCGGATCCTGGCCTGGCTGAACCCGGAGTCGGACCCTACGGATAAAGGATTCCAGGTCCTTCAGGGGCTCTACGCCATCGGCTCCGGCGGGCTGACCGGCCAGGGACTGGGGGAGAGCATCCAGAAGCTGGGATTTCTTCCGGAGTCCCAGAACGATATGATCTTCGCCATTATCTGCGAGGAGCTGGGATTATTTGGAGCGGTGTCCATCATTCTGATCTTTCTGTTCATGATTTACCGGTTCATGCTGATCGCCTGGAATGCGCCGGACCTTTTAGGCGGGCTGATGGTGGTGGGCGTGATGGGGCACATTGCCATCCAGGTGATCCTTAACATCGCCGTGGTCAGCAACAGCATCCCCAATACGGGAATCACACTTCCCTTTATCAGCTATGGAGGCACCTCCATCCTGTTCCTGATGGCGGAGATGGGGATTGTCCTGAGCGTGTCCAACCAGATTAAACTGGAAAAAACATAGGGTCAAAAGAAAATACGGAAGGACAGGAACGAAAAGGAGCCTGCGGGCATATGCTTAGAGTAAAGAGCAGAAAGCCGCCTGGTCCTGACGGATGGATTCCGGATTGCCAAAGCGGCAAAAAGAGGTGTCCGGTTGTCCAGAATCCAGATTCAGGGTTTCCGTCCCTTGAAGGGGCGGATTTCCATTCAAGGCTCTAAAAATGCCGCTCTGCCCATGATGGCTGCGGCCGTTCTCCACCGGGGCGTGACGGTGCTGTCCAATGTCCCTCTGATTCAGGATGTGGAATGTATGAAAGCCATCCTAAATTCTTTAGGATGCCGCTGCATACAAAAGGGAGGCGTCTTGGAAATCGACGCCTCCCTTTTGCACACCACTCAGATCCCGGACTGCTTTATGAAGCAGATGCGCTCCGCTATTATTTTGCTGGGAGCCCTTCTGGGACGTCTGGGGGAGGCCAGCTGCTGCTATCCCGGAGGCTGCCTGATCGGCTCCAGGCCCATTGACCTGCATCTGAAGGCCCTGAATGGGCTGGGGGCGCTGGCAGAGGAGGAGGAGCTGCAGGTCCGTGTGAGGGCCAGGGAAGGCAGAGGACCAACAGGCGGAACCATTGTTCTGGCCTATCCCAGCGTAGGCGCCACGGAACAGGCGCTTTTGGGAGCAGTTCTGGCGGAGGGCGAGACCCGGATCCTGGGGGCGGCCAGGGAGCCGGAGATCTGCCAGCTCTGCCGGTTTTTAAGAGGAATGGGAGCCAGGGTGAAGGGGGAAGGGACAGACTGTCTGTCCGTTCTGGGAGTGAAGTCCTTTGACCTTCACGACAGCTTTTTTTCCGTAGGGGGAGACCGGATCGTGGCGGGGACCTATATGGCTGCAGTGATGGCGGCGACAGGTGATGTGCAGATCCGGGGAGCGGACTTAGAGGAGCTTAAAGAGCCGGCAAGGCTTTTCATGAAGGCCGGGGCCAGGATACGCCGGGAGGAGAGGGGACGGGATTTCCGTATTTCCATCAAAGAGCGTCCTAGGGGCCTGACACTGGAAACCGCCCCCTATCCCGGATTCCCAACGGACCTCCAGTCTCCCTTTATGGCGTTTTTGGCAGGGGCCATGGGGGAGAGCTGCATCCGGGAAACCGTATTTGAGGAGCGCTTTGCCACGGCCTCCCAGCTGGAAAAGATGGGAGCCAGGATCAAGGTAGAGGGGCTGACTGCTTCTATTAAAGGAGTATGGCCTCTGATGGGGGCCAGGGTAACGGCGGGAGATTTAAGAGGAGGAGCCGCTCTGGCAGTGGCCGCTCTGGGAGCAGGCGGAACAACGGTGATCGAGGAATGCCGCCATATTGAGCGGGGGTACGAGGACATATGCAGGGATCTATCCGCTGTGGGGGCTGAGATTCGCTGGATGGACGCAGAGAAATAAACGAGGTGAGATGCAGATGGGAGAGGCAAGAGAAAAACGAAATCTGGGCTTGTGGGCCGCAGCTGCCCTGCTTCTTCTGGCTGCGATTGCTGCTGTGACTCTGCGGATCACCACGGTAACCGTTTCGGGAAGTACGCGCTATACGCCGGAGCAGATGGAGGAGTATCTGTTTCAGGATACCTGGGACAGAAATCCTCTGGTCTGCTACCTGAAGGACCGCCTCCAGCCCCACCGCCAGATTCCCTTTGTGGATGATTACCGCCTGGTATTTCACGGCCCTACCAGCCTGGAGATCATCGTTTATGAAAAAAGTGTGGTGGGATATGTGTCCTGCATGAGCAGCTATATGTATTTCGACCGGGACGGGATCATTGTGGAGAGCTCCACCAAGCGGCTGGAGGGAGTGCCGGAGATCACGGGATTAAAGTTCGGCCACCTGATCCTGCACCAGCCCCTTCCGGTAGAGGATCAGAGCGTGTTCCAGGATATTATGACCCTGACCCAGCAGCTGGAGCTCTACGAGGTGAAGGTGGACCGGATCGCCTACAATTCGGAGAAGGAGGCCACTTTGTACATCGGGCAGATGGAGGTCAGCCTGGGAAAAGGGGACAATATGGACAGCAAGATCTCAGTTCTCAGCGATATTCTGAAAAGCCAGCCCCAGCTGGCCCAGATGGACGGGGTCATGGAGCTGGACAATTACAGCGAGGACGGGATCGGAGGGGGCATTACGTTCCGCAAGCGGTAAAATACCAGAAAAAACCCATTTTTCGGGTATTGACAACCGCCTTTGGATTCATTATGATGTTTAAGTGCCAGCCGAGGAAACTTCATCATTTCCGGGAAAAAAGGTTGATTTTTTCTGGAAAATCCCCTATAGTATTAGGTAGACCAGAAATCGGGAACCCCATGATGAAAAGGAAAATCAGTCCCGGAGGACTGATTCAGGGCAGTGAGGGATAAAGAAGGAGGATATTGTCTTGTTAGAGATAAAAATAAATGAGTCGGAGAACGCCGCCAGAATTATTGTAGTGGGAGTTGGCGGAGCCGGAAATAACGCAGTAAACCGCATGATCGATGAGAATATCGCAGGAGTGGAATTTATCGGGATCAATACCGATAAGCAGGCCCTCCAGTTCTGCAAAGCCCCTACTGCCATGCAGATTGGTGAGAAGCTGACCAAGGGACTGGGAGCAGGCGCCCGCCCGGATATCGGAGAGAAGGCCGCCGAGGAGAGCTCCGAGGAGATCTCCCAGGCGTTAAAGGGTGCGGACATGGTGTTCGTAACCTGCGGTATGGGAGGCGGCACCGGAACAGGAGCAGCCCCCGTAGTAGCAAAGATCGCAAAGGATATGGGGATCCTTACGGTAGGAGTGGTGACCAAGCCGTTCCGCTTTGAGGCCAAGACCCGTATGACCAATGCGTTAAACGGCATCGCTCATTTAAAGGAGAGCGTGGATACACTGATCGTAATTCCGAATGACCGGCTTTTGGAGATTGTGGACCGCCGTACCACCATGCCGGATGCGCTGAAGAAGGCGGATGAGGTCCTTCAGCAGGCCGTTCAGGGCATCACGGACCTGATCAACGTGCCTGGCTTGATCAATCTGGACTTTGCCGATGTTCAGACTGTTATGATCGACAAGGGCATCGCTCATATCGGAATCGGACATGCCAAGGGTGATGACAAGGCCCTGGAGGCTGTAAAGCAGGCCGTTTCCAGCCCGCTTTTAGAGACCACCATCGAGGGTGCAAGCCATGTGATTATCAATATTTCCGGAGATATCAGCCTGATCGAGGCCAACGAGGCCGCCAGCTACGTTCAGGAACTGGCAGGAGATGACGCCAATATCATCTTCGGTGCTATGTACGATGAGAACGCCCAGGATGAGGCCACCATCACCGTAATTGCCACCGGTCTGGATGAGAACAGCGGGGATGCAAACATTGAGAAGGCTATGACCGGATTTGCCAACTACAAGACCAAGATCCCTTCCGCTCAGACTCAGGCTCCTTCACACAGCAGTCAGGAGGCGGCCGCTACTGCAGGCAGCTACCGCAGCGGACAGAACTATGGCCACAGCACCTACACGGCGCCTCAGACCGGAGCCGGATACGGCAGCCACACTGGCGGACAGAACCAGAGCTATGGAAATTACGGCAGCCAGCAGAACTACAACAACAATTCTTCCTCCGCCGGACAGAACAGCACGGAGAGAACCTCCGGCCCTGCCTTCCGTCCTACGGCAAACAAGGATTTGTCTATCAATATCCCGGATTTTCTGAAGAACCGGAAGTAAAACTGAATCGTTAAGAAGAGTTTGAAATCCCTCCCCGGAGTGAAAGCTGCGGGGAGGGATTTTTTGAGTGTGCCCGGCGGGCAATATTTGTCGAAGAAAATCAAGAATATCCCCCTTCCATTCGACAGCATCTGCACCTGAGAATGATTATAATGCTCTTGTATCATTTTTCAGGAGGTGAGGCTGAGGGGCGCGGACAGAGAAAACGCCCTTGCAGATGACCTACAGAGTATACATAGATGTGATATTGATCGTGAACGGGGTAATGGATGGCATTTTGCTGGCCATATTAAACCGGATCCTGGGAGCAGGCGCCGGGACGGGACGAATCGTTCTGGGAGCGGTTCCTGGCGCGCTGTGGGCATGTGCAGCCGCGCTGCTGCCCGGCATGCCCCTTTTTCTCCGCTTTTTGGGAACAGGTATGGTGGTGCCGGGGCTCATGGTCTGGACGGCCTTCCGCCCCAGGGGAGCCAAACAATTGGGACGGGCTGTAGCGGGGCTGTACCTGACAGCCGCCGCAGCAGGAGGCGTGGCGGAGTTCCTTTATGAGCATACCAGAGCGGGATTTTATCTGGAACTGCTTCTTCGCGGAGAGAGGGCGGCAGGGATTTTGCTTTTATGCTGGCTTTTGACTGCGGCAGGGGGCATGGCGGGAGCGTGGGTGCTTTTGGAAAATGCGGCGGAAATGCTGAAAAAACGTTTTCGGAAACGGACATACTGCCAGGCGGTGCTGTGCTTTCAGGGAAAGGAGGTCCGGGTCAGGGGGCTGCTGGACACGGGAAATTGTCTGAAGGAGCCAGTCAGCGGCTGCCCGGTCCACGTGGCCTCCGCCCAGGTGATGCTCAAGCTGTGTCCCAAAGTCCGGGGCGTTATTTTTGTGCCTTACCGGGCGGTGGGAACGAAAAGCGGCATTCTCCCGGCGGTCCGTCTGGACTGGATGAAGGTGGAGATGGATGATGGAGAGTACTGCTTCTCTCATCCGCTGGTGGCCGCTTCCAGGGAACCTCTCTCCGGAAGGGGAGATTATGATCTGCTGCTCCAGCAGGAGCAGTGGGAAAAAAAGGCAAAGCGGCGTCATCCCTTACTCCGGCATACAGGAGGGAAAATTCATGATGATCAAAGTGTCGATACCCAGCCGTTTTCAGTTAAAGACCATGCCCAGCTTTCGGACCGTTCTTCTGCCGGGACAGAGTGAGGTCCATTACATCGGCGGTGCGGATATCCTGCCGGCTCCGCTGGATGCGGCCCAGGAAGCAGAAATGATCGGACTTCTGGGAGGGGAGGAGGACGCCCATGCCAGAAGCACGCTGATCGAGCACAATCTCAGGCTGGTTGTGTACATTGCGAAGAAATTTGACAATACCAGCGTTGGAGTGGAAGATCTGATCTCCATTGGAACCATCGGTCTGATCAAAGCCATCAATACTTTCAATCCGGATAAAAACATCAAGCTGGCGACCTATGCCTCGCGGTGCATTGAAAATGAGATTCTCATGTATCTGCGCCGGAATAATAAGACCAGGCTGGAGGTGTCCATTGATGAACCGCTGAATGTGGACTGGGACGGAAATGAGCTTCTTCTGTCGGATATTCTTGGGACAGATGAGGATGTGATCTATCATGATCTGGAATCAGAGGCGGAGAAGAATCTGTTGAACAGCGCAATCAGCCGTTTGAGCCCCAGGGAGCGCAAGATCGTGGAGCTGCGCTACGGCCTTACGGACGGGGAGGGAACGGAGATGACTCAGAAAGAGGTGGCAGACCTGTTGGGAATCTCGCAGTCCTATATTTCCAGGCTGGAAAAGAAGATCATGAAGCGGCTGAAGAAGGAGATGGTCAGATTCGAGTAGGAAAAGGCAGGGAGGCCGCAGCAAAAAAACAGGGACAGGCGTGAGCTAAAAGGCCTCGCCTGTCCCTTCTTTGCGGATGTCAGGATGTTTTTAACTGCACCATGTTGTCTTTGATCTTAAATTTGCCGAAGCTGCGGAGAAAGCTGGAAATCCGGCTGAATCCATATTGCTTTACATCGAAGGACGGGTAGGTCTTTTTCAGTTCGTCGTGGATGATGCTCAAATTGTCCACATGGCCCTGATAACCCTGTATGATGCGGATGATCTCCTGCTCGATCTCGGATTTGGAGATGCTGGCATTTTTCTCCTGGACGAAGTATCCGCCGTGAAGCTTAACCACCTGGAAGTCGCTTCCGGTAAGGCTCTCCAGGAAGGTGGACAGCTTGGAATATCCGTAGTTTCGCACATCGAAGTCGGAAAAACGCTTGGTGAGGAAATTTCCCACTGCCGCCAGGCCCAGCGGCTGGTTTAAGCCGTTGTTTTCAATGAGAAGCTTGGAGATCGCTCTCTGTATCTCCTCGGTGCTGGTAATGGTCTTCTGAATGGCATCGATATTGGCCACATCCTCCTTCATGGATACGATGGTGCCCCGGCCTTTTACCGTCTCCACTACCTCCGGCGCGTCCTCGGATGAGATGATTTCCAAGAGCTTAAAGGTGTCGCAGGCGGCGCGGAAGGGTTTGGGAGTCTTCTGCTCGCCGATTCCCATGACGAACATGCCGGCCTCCCGGAGGCGCTGAGCCAGCTTGGTAAAATCGGAGTCGCTGGATACCAGGCAGAATCCGTCCACGTTTCCGGAATAGAGAATATCCATGGCATCGATGATCATAGCCGAGTCGGTGGCATTCTTCCCGGTGGTGTAGCTGTACTGCTGGATGGGGTTGACGGACCAGTCCAGAAGAACATTTTTCCAGCCGCGTTTTTCGTTGTCCGTCCAGTCGCCGTAGATGCGCTTGTAGGTGGCAAGGCCCACATCGGACACCTCATCCAGGATATATTTGATGTATTTTGGGGATACGTTGTCCGCGTCGATCAGCACGGCAAATCTGCGTTCATTCTGTTCCATATTATGCTTCACTCCACTTCAAAATTGCTCCATCCAAGGGATCTTTCCCCCTCATTGGGGCCGTCCTAAACAGTTTAACACATTCCCGGGGAGCCTTCAAGCGGTTTCGGGAAACGGCCATTGACGCCGGCATTTTGTTGTGTTATGCTTTCTCAAGACACACAGAATACAGGAGGAGATATTTAGATGAAGTATCGTCGGATTTTTACTATTGTCATCGACTCCATGGGGATCGGAGCTATGCCCAATGCGGCTGAATATGGAGATGAAGGGTGCGATACCCTGGGACATATCGATCTGCATATGCCGAAATTTAAGATTCCTCATATGGCTGAACTTGGCATTACCCGTCTGCACCCGCTGACCCATGTAAAGGAAGAGGGTGAGCCCAAGGGGCATTACGGACGGCTGTTTGAGGCCAGTGTGGGAAAGGATACGATGACCGGGCACTGGGAGATGATGGGACTTTATATTACCCAGCCCTTCCAGACGTTTACGGATACGGGATTTCCCCAGGAGCTCCTGGATGAGCTGAGCCGGCGCACCGGACATAAGATTATCGGAAACAAGGCGGCCAGCGGCACGGAGATTTTAAAAGAGCTTGGAGAACAGTCGGTCCAGACCGGAGATATGATCGTGTACACCTCTGCAGATTCCGTGCTCCAGATTTGCGGAAACGAGGAGACGTTCGGCCTGGACGAGCTGTACCGCTGCTGTGAGATTGCCAGAGAGCTGACCATGAAGGATGAGTGGAAGGTTGGACGGGTGATCGCCCGCCCCTTTGTGGGAAGGACCAGGGACGAGTTTAAGCGCACTGCAAATCGCCACGACTACGCCTTAAAGCCTTACGGGAGGACCGTGCTCAATGCTTTAAAGGATGCCGGGCTGGATGTGATCAGCGTAGGAAAAATCCGGGATATCTTTGACGGAGAGGGCATTACCCAGGCATATAAGTCCAAGAGCAGCGTGCACGGCATGGAGCAGACCATTGACCTTCTGAAGGAGGATTTCCACGGACTCTGCTTTACCAATCTGGTGGATTTCGATGCCCTCTGGGGACACCGCCGTGACCCCATCGGGTATGGAAAGGAGCTGGAACGCTTTGATGAGAAGCTGGGGATCTTCCTGGAGGGAATGCGGGAGGATGACCTGCTGATGGTGACGGCGGACCATGGAAATGATCCTACTTTTAAGGGAACGGACCACACCAAGGAGATCGTTCCGCTTTTGGCTTATTCTCCGTCCATGAAGGAGAGGGGACGTCTGGAAGACCAGAAGAGCTTTGCAGTAATCGGAGCCACCATTGCGGACAACTTCGGAGTGGCTATGCCGGAGGGGACCATCGGAGAATCCCTTCTGGACCAGCTGAAATAGGGGAAATACCATATCGAGCGCGGAAACAGAGGAAGGCCTTTGTTCCGCGCTTACTGGTAGTGGAAAGCATGGAGGCCGCGGAAAATTTCTGAATAGGTGTCGCAATCTGAATCAACTTGTGGTATACTAAAAAAGCATATCCAGAGGATAGCGAATACAACATGGAAAGGACTTGCTATGCTGAATGAAGAGAAGGTCAGATATATGACAGAGCTGGCCATTTTTGAAAAGAAACGGGGAAAGGAGATATTCTCCATTAACCGCTATTTTAAAAGCGATTATGTGGGGATTCAGATGTTCCGCTCCTTTTTTGGATATACCTTTTCCTATCTGCTGATTCTGCTTTTATGGGCCCTCTATAAGCTGGAGGATATTCTGGGAAGCATTTCTTTTGAGGGGGCAGCCAGGCTGGGAGCACTCTGCGGCTTTTGGTATCTGCTGGGGCTGGCCGTCTATCTGGGGATTTCCTGCGTGATCGCTCAGAGACGCTATAACTATGCCTCCCGTTACCAGATCATGTATTCTGCGAAATTAAAGCATCTGCTGAACCGCTATGGCAAGGGGGACGGTACCAGCTATAAAGGAGGAAAATTCGGATGACCAGCCTTTTGGTATGGAAAGAGCATATGAGAGCGTTCTATGCAAAAAACAGTATGATAATTCAGCCGGTTCTGCGCTTCCTGTTTGGCCTGTGTACGTTTATGAGCCTGAACCAGGCTTTGGGATATATGACGGAACTGACCAACCCGGTGGTAGCACTGGTAATGGCTCTGGTGAGCGCCGCCCTGCCCTGGGGAGTGACGGTTTTTATGGCCGGCTGTCTGATGGTAGCTCACATTTACGCTGTGTCCCTTGAGATGGCGCTGATCACCCTGATCCTGCTTCTGGTAATTGCCACTCTCTATTATGGGTTTAAGCCGGGAGACAGTGTTCTGATGATCCTGACGCCTATGGCTTTTGGGCTTCAGATTCCCTATGCCATCCCTCTTCTGGTAGGGCTAGGGGGAAGCCTTTTTTCCGTGATCCCGGTCAGCTGCGGCGTATTTTTGTATTATCTGCTCCTGTATGTAAAGCAGAATGCAGGAGTGCTGACCAGTGATTCAACGGTGGATATTGTGCAGAAGTATACGCAGATCATCCAGTCTGTTGTGTTTAACCGGACCATGATGGTGATGGCAGTTGCCTGCGCTCTGGGAATCCTGGTGGTCTATCTGATCCACCGCCTTTCCATGGACTATGCCTGGGCAGTTGCGATTGCGGCCGGAGCCGTAGTCCAGCTGGTGGTGATCTTTATGGGAGATTTCCTGTTCAGCGTGTCCGTTCCGGTAGTGCCCATGATCCTGGGACTGGCGGTTTCCTGTCTGCTGGCGATCGTCTATGACTTCTTTATTTTCAGCGTAGATTACACCAGGACGGAGTATGTGCAGTTTGAGGACGATGACTATTATTACTATGTAAAGGCTGTGCCGAAGATGACGGTGGCTACGCCGGAGTTCAAGGTGCAGAAAATCAATGCCCGCAAAAAAAGTGTGCGGGAATAAATCCTTGGAAATGAAAGAGTGGAAAATGTGTTGAGAATTGGCTTTAAGGAGGTGGAGATATGGCGCAGCTGATGGAAATGGGCAGATCCTGGCTTTCCCTGCTGACCAGAATTTCACCTACTAATATTTTGGAAATTATCATTATTTCCTTCGTGGTATATGAAATCCTGTACTGGGTCAAGAATACAAGAGCCTGGACTGTTTTAAAGGGACTGGTGGTCATCTGCGCCTTTGCTCTGCTGGCGGCAGTACTTCATCTGACTACTATCTTGTGGATCCTGGAGAACATTACAGGAATCGCGGTAACCGCCCTTTTGATCATCTTCCAGCCGGAGCTGAGAAAGGCACTGGAGCAGCTGGGAAGCCAGAAGATTATTTCCAGTATCCTTTCCTTTGACGATGGAAAGGAGGAGCGGGGATTTACGGAAAAAACGGTGAATGAGCTGGTACGGGCCACTTTTGAGATGGCGAAGGTGAAGACCGGCGCCCTGATGGTAATTGAGCGGAACACCTCCTTAAAAGAGATCGAGCGCACGGGAATCGAAATCAACGGTCTGGTGACCAGCCAGCTTCTGATCAATATTTTCGAACACAATACGCCTCTTCATGATGGTGCGGTAGTGATCCGGGGCAACCGGGTGGCAGCAGCTACCTGCTATCTGCCCCTTTCTGACAATATGACCATCAGCAAGGACCTGGGAACCAGACACCGGGCTGCAGTGGGAGTCAGCGAGGTGACCGACAGCCTGACGATCGTGGTTTCTGAGGAAACGGGGCGGGTCAGCGTTGCCGAGGGCGGCGGCCTTACCCGGATTGCCGATGCAGAGAGCCTGCGCAAGGTCCTGGCCCAGGTGGAGAAGCCGGCGGAGGAGAGCGGCAGGTTCAAATTATGGAAGGGAAGGCTGAAGAATGAAAGAAAAGCTGACTAACAATCTTGGGCTGAAAATACTTTCCGTTTTTCTGGCATTCTTCATTTGGCTGGTTGTGGTAAGTGTTTCCAACCCGGTGATCACTCAGTCCCAGCAGGTAGAGCTTGAGATCGTCAATGCCAACGTGCTGGAGTCGAAAAATAAAACCTATGAGATTATCGGAGACCAGAAGACCGTTACGGTCTATTACGAGGTTCAGACCATGGAGGCGGGAAATATCCGGGCTTCGGATTTTAGAGCCTACATCGATCTGGCCGAAATGTACGAGCCTACCGGCTCTGTTCCGGTGTATGTGGAGGTGGTAAACCACACCAGGTTGATCAGCGGCGAGCCCTATACCAGGCCTGGGGTGATTCGGGTCCAGACGGAGGATCTGCAGCGCAAGGCCTTTGACCTGACGGTGAAGCCGGTGGGAAATGCGGCGGACGGCTACGCTCCCGGAACGGCAACCCTTTCGCCCTCTTATGTGTATGTCAGCGGTCCCGAATCCCTGGTAGGGCAAATCAGTCAGGTGGGAATTGAGATCAATGTGGAGAATGCCAGTTCCAATGTGACGGGAACGGCCAGCCCCATTTTCTATGATGCCAACGGCAATGAGATCGCCCAGAATGACCGTCTGACAGTGAATCGGACGGATATTACCTACGACCTGAATATTCTGAGGGTTAAGGATCTGGTGCTGGATTTTGAACCTTCCGGAGAGGTGGCGGATGGGTACCGGTATACCGGAGTGGAATCCAGTGTGAACTCCGTGACCGTGGAGGGCTTAAAATCCACTCTGGCGGAGATCTCCTCCATTACGATTTCCGGGGAGGACCTGGATATGGAGGGAGCTACGGGAGACCGCCGGGTTACGCTGGATCTGACCCGTTATCTGCCGGAGGGCGTGCATTTGACCAGCGGGGACGGGATTATCCAGGTGGTGATCCGGGTAGAGCCCCTGACCAACCGGAGATTTGAACTGCCGGTATCCCAGATCCGTCTGGAGGGGGATACGGGCCGCTATGAATATGAGTTTGAGCAGGACACGGTCAGCGTGGTGGTGCAGGGCCTGTCCGAGGATCTGGACCAGCTTACCACAGGCGGCTTTGACGCTCAGATCGACGTAAGCTCCATGGGTCCGGGCATCCACAGCGCCACCGCTCAGGTAACATTAAGCAGCGCTTACGAAATCGTCAGCGTAAGTCCGTCCACCATCACCGTTTCCGAGGTGGGTCCGGCGGCAGCGGACGAGACCAGTGAGGGAGCCGGAAGTTCCGGCTCCAATACAGAAGAGGAGAGTGCCGCCCATACAGGGACGCGGCCAGGAAGTCATGGAGGTGATGACGCTTCGGAAACAACCGGAGAGCAGAACACATCTGCAACAGAAGGATAGCAACTAGAGAGAGGTGTAAGTATGGTTAGTCAGGTAACAGTTATTAAAAATCCATCTGGTCTTCATTTAAGACCGGCAGGCATCCTTTGCAAGGAGGCACTGAATTATAAGTCGGCAATATTATTTAAGATTCGCAGCACCACGGCTAATGCCAAGAGTGTTTTAAGCGTTTTGGGGGCCTGCGTAAAATGCGGGGACGAGATAGAGCTTATGTGTGAGGGGCCAGATGAAAAGGAAGCCCTGGAGGCGATGGTGAAGCTGATCGAAAGCGGATTAGGGGAGTAATGCGCGGAAAACAGATTTCTGTGCATGGTATAAATAATGTTATATAAGGAGGAATGAAACATGTATAAGGGAACAGGAGCTTCTTCCGGCATCGGTCTGGGAACAGCCGTGGTGGTGGAGGAAGCCGAGCTGGTTATCCGAAAGGAAACTGTGGCAAATCAGGAGGCGGAGCTTGAGCGTTTTAAGGGGGCGCTGGAGCAGAGCCTGAGAGAGACGGAGGCGCTGGCTGAGGATCTGGCCACAAGAGTGGGAGAGAAGGAGGCGGAGATTCTCCAGGGACATGTGATGCTTTTGTCCGATCCCATGCTGACCGGGGAGATCGAGTCGGCTATCAAAAACGAGGCGGTTAACAGCGAATACGCCATTGAGACCGTCTGCAACACATACGCGGATCTGTTTGACTCCATGGGAGACGAACTGATGCAGCAGAGAGCCACGGACATGCGGGATATTAAAACCCGGATGCAGAAGGTGCTGCTGGGGATCCAGTCGGTGGATATCGCCGCTCTTCCGGCGGGGAGCATTCTGGTAGCAAAGGATCTGACTCCCTCTATGACGGCGGGGATCAATCCTGAGCATGTGGTCGGAATTGTTACGGAGCTTGGAGGGAGAACCTCCCACAGCGCGATCCTGGCAAGAGCGCTGGAGATCCCTGCTGTGGTGGCGGTGAATGGCCTGATGGAACAGGTTCAAAATGGAGATTTTGTAGTTCTGGATGGAGATGCAGGGGAAGTATATGTAAATCCGTCCCAGGATGTGAAAGAAGAATATGAAAAGAAGCGCCAGGTATTCCTTCAGGAGAAAAAGGACCTGGAGCAGTATATTGGAATACCCTCCGTCACAAAGGACGGGGTTCAGGTAGAGATTGTAGCCAATATCGGAAAGCCTGAGGATGTGGACAAGGTGCTCCAGTATGACGGGGAGGGCGTAGGCCTGTTCCGCACGGAGTTTCTGTTTATGGACCGGACTGCCATGCCCACGGAGGAGGAGCAGTTTGAGGCTTACAAAAAGGTGGCCGCAGCCATGAACGGCAAGCCGGTGATCATCCGTACCCTGGATATCGGCGGTGACAAGGAAATCCCCTACATGGGCCTGGAGAAGGATGAGAATCCTTTCCTGGGATACCGGGCGATCCGGTTCTGCCTGGACCGGAAGGAGGATATCTACAAGCCTCAGCTCAGGGCTCTTCTGAGGGCCAGCGCATTCGGGAACATCCGGATCATGGTGCCTCTGGTAACCTGTATCGAGGAGTACCGGGAAGCAAAGGCTCTGGTGGAGGAGCTGAAGAAGGAACTGGACGAGAAGGGGATCGCCTACAAGAAGGATATTCAGGTGGGCATCATGGTGGAGACTGCCGCAGCTTCCCTGATTGCGGATATTTTCGCAAAAGAAGTGGATTTCTTCAGCATCGGCACCAATGATCTGACCCAGTATACCATGAGCGTGGACCGGGGCAACAAGAAGGTATCCTATCTGTATTCCACCTTCAATCCGGCGGTCCTGCGCAGCATCCGCCACATTATTGCCTGTGCCAGAGAGCAGGGCATTATGGTGGGGATGTGCGGCGAGGCGGCCAGCGACCCCGTGATGATCCCTCTTCTTCTGGCCTTTGGGTTAAATGAGTTCAGCATGAGCGCTTCCGCCATTCTACGGACCAGAAAGATGGTGTGCAGTTATGACACCAGGGAGCTTCAGAAGGTGGCGGAGAAAGCCATGAGCTTTGCTACTGCCGGAGAAGTGGAGCAGTACATGAAAGAATTTGTGGAGAAAGGCACAGTCTGATGGCAGTTTATCTGATTTGTTACGCAGTCAGCTGGATCCTGGCCCGGCAGCATGTTTACATGCTGTCCGGGCTGGTTTTGATTCCTGCTGCTTTCTGGCTTTACTGGAAGGACTACCGGGAAAGCGGAAATTTGATTGATCTAAAGGGACTGTTCTGTCTGTCCTTTGTGGGAGGACAGGGAATTTCCTGTCTGAAGCTGTCCAGGCTTCAGACGGATTGGTCAGATTTGACCTGGCTCTGCTTTCTGCTGGCGGTTGCCGCATTCCGCCTGGCAGGACGGTGGAAAGGGCCTGACAGCCTGGCTGGAGGGATGGCCCGGTGGAGGGTGTTGTCCTGGGAGACGGCGTCCGGTCAGATGGGACCTGCCTCAGGCCGGGAGGAGAGTCCGGAGGAGCCCTGCCGACGGGTCCGGAGGCGGATCCTCTGGGCTATGGGCGGGATTACCCTCATTTCCCTGGCTGCCTTTCTTTTGGAGGCAGCGGTTCTGGGCTTTATCCCCATGTTTTCCTATGGCGTGCCCCACGCCTATTCCTATTTTCACATCAGCGGAGTCCACTATTTTACCGTTTCCTGTGTGCTGGTTCCCAGCCTGCTGGTGGTGTGGATCAAGGAGGATGAGGGAGGAGAAGAGGGACGGCTGTGGCAGCGGCTGAAAACCGGCCAGGGGGCGGCGGCCCTGGGATTTACGGCGGTATCCCTGGCGATTCCTCTGCTCTGTGTGTCCCGGTTCCAGCTGATCCTGGCAGTGGGGATGGCGGTGTTTACCTTTATCTCCATCAGCCGACGGTTCCGGCTGAAATACGTCCTCATCCTGCTGTGCTGCATGGTGCCGGCCTACCTGGGGCTGACGGTGCTGCGCAGCCACAGCGTGGAGTATTTAAACGGCATCTTTGAGATGAAAAACAGCAGTACCCCCATCTGGATCACACAGCCTTACATGTATATTGCCAACAATTACGACAATTTCAACTGTCTGGTGGAGCAGCTGCCGTCCTTTGCCATGGGGCTGCGGATGCTGTTTCCTCTGTGGGCCTTTACGGGGCTGAAATTCCTGGCTCCCGGTCTGGTGGATTTTCCTCTCTTTGTGACGAAGGAGGAATTGACGACGGTTACGATCCTCTATGATGCCTACTATGATTTCGGAGTTTTCGGGGTGATCCTGTTCGCCCTTCTTCTGGGGCTGTTCTGCAGGCTCCTTTCCGGGCTAAGGGAACGGTCGGGCAATCCGGTGGTCCATGTGATTTACGCCCAGATTGCCATGTACATGGCCCTGGCCTTTTTCACCACCTGGTTTTCCAACCCCAGCACCTGGTTTTACCTGGGCGTGACGGTCATTGCGGCGGCCTTTGTGGGGTGGAAACGGAAATGGTAACAGGTTACCTGAAAAGGTAACGGCCGGCTGATTGACTTTTCCTTTGGATGCTGGTATGACTTTTGTATCAGTTTTTATAAGGAGAGGAACGGTATGTTAAAAGGACTTAAAAGTTTATTCGGAAGCCAGGAAAAGCATGTGATCTTATCACCCGTGGCGGGAAAAGCCATCCCCATGAGCCAGGTGAATGACCCCACCTTCAGCCAGGAAATCCTGGGAAAAGGCGTTGCCATCATCCCTTCTGAGGGAGAGGTGAAGGCTCCGGCGGACGGCACCGTCAGCATGATTTTTGATACCAAGCACGCGGTCAGCATGACGGCGGACAACGGAGCGGAGATTATCATCCACATCGGTCTGGATACGGTGGAGCTGAAGGGCGAGCATTTTACTGCTCTGGCAGAGGCCGGACAGAAGGTGAAGGCGGGAACGCCTCTGGTGCGGTTTGATATGGAGAAGATCAAGGAGGCCGGATACGATGTGGTAACTCCGGTCATCGTCTGCAATACGCCCCAGTTCCCGGATATGGTATGTAAGACCGGGATGGATGTGAAGGCCGGGGATGTGATCATTGAGTTGGATTAATGGAAATAAGGAGCCGGGAATGCCGCGCAGACAGCGGTGTTGCCGGCTCCTGGTGCGTAGCGAGATACTTTGTTTGCCTGCGGCTTATTTTCTATAGTAAAATGCCCGATTGTATGTTAAAATCAAGGAGCAGAGAAACAGCGGCAGTTTGAACTGAAACAGCAGAAAAAGAAAGAAAAGCATAGGGGCAGGTAGCCTGCCCTCTTTTGCTATCATCCGTCACCCTCCCCCTCCCTGCCTTTACCAAGAGGCTCAAGCCGGACTATAACCAGCTCCGGAGGATTGCCGAAGCGGGGCAGGCGGTTGATGCACAGCCCGCGGCTGACAACCATGGAAGTTCCTCCCAATTCATACATTCCGCCGGCATACTTTGGAAAAAATCCCTGATGGGGAGCCAGAAGGCCGCCGGGACAGAAGGGCAGCCGGATCTGACCGCCATGGGCGTGGCCGCAGAGGACCAGGTCAAAGCCGCTTTCCGCGTAGTATCTGGTCAGCTCCGGACGGTGGGACAGGAGAATGGAATAGCTGTCGGGGGAGAGACTGCGGCTGCAGCGCTGGAGCTGCCCTATCCATTTTTCTGAAAGACGGCTGCTGTGATGGGAGCGGACGAAGGCGTGCGGGTCGTCCACGCCGCCCAGCTGGATGGTCTGCCCCTTTAACCGGAGTGTCGCGGTGTTTCCTCTCAGGGGTTGGACCCCCAGCCGGGCGAAGCGGGAACGGAGTTTTGGCATCTGCCGGGTCCATTCCTCATGATTTCCTGACACGTAAAAGCACGGATAGGAAGCACCCAGTTTTCTCAGCAGAATCAGAGCGCCGTTCAGGGGAACCCTGTGGTCGGCGATGTCTCCGCTGAGGAGGACCAGGTCCGGACTTTGGCGGTGGACGGCCTTCAGAAGTATCTCCTGATCGGGACCGTAAAGGGTGCTGTGCAGGTCGGTGACCAGCGCCAGGGTGATGGGGGCCGTAAGCTTGGGGGAAATCCGGGTGTAGGCGGTGACGGTTAAAGGATAACGCCGGGGATGGATGGACCGGGAAAGGATTTTTTCGTTCATATGGCTGCAGCTCCTTCTGTTGGTTTATGGAAAATCCTTTTGGCTATTAGTGTATCATATTCGGAGAAATGAGGAAAGGGTTATGGAAAATAAGGACGGCAGACAGCTTGGAATGGGCAGGTGGGAGCCAGTTTACTGGGCGGCCGCTTTGATCCCTTTTATGATCTCACTGGTATTTTATCAGAAGATGCCGGAGCAGGTACCTACCCAATGGGATTGGGAAGGACAGGTCAATGGGTATTCCAGCCGGTTCTCTGCCTGCTTTGGCATACCGGCCTTTATGCTGGTGATGGAGGTTGTACTGCTTTGGGCCCTCCGTCTGGACCCAAAGTGGTGGAATATCAAACGTTCCGGGCCATTGGCGCATATCAGCCGCTGGTTCCTGGTGATCTTGGGAATTTTAGTCCAGGTGATCATTACGGCTGCGGGTCTGGGGATTCAGGTGGATGTGGGAAGGATCGTGAGTGTGTTTATTGGTCTTGCTGTCCTGATCATGGGAAATGTCCTTCCCCGATGCCGTTATAACTTTACCATGGGAATCCGAACCCCCTGGACCTTAAACGATGAAGAAAACTGGAATAAAACCCATCGCATTGCCGGATCTTTATGGATGGCGGGAGGGCTTCTGATGATGGTGCTGGGATATCTCAGGATGGAAGCTCTTTATTTTGCGGTGGTGATTGTGATTGTTTTAGCGCCGGTGGGGTATTCTTATATAGTGTACCGCAGGGAATCCGTGTGAAGGAGGGATGGAGAGGATGATTGATTTATCCAATATTGCTGAATATAAAGAAAATAATCAGCTGGAAGTAAAAAAAGCTTCAGGCGGTTTACCACAGAGTGTTTGGGAAACCTATTCTTCCTTCGCAAATACCCTTGGAGGTATTATTTTATTGGGAGTAGAGGAAGAAAAGGACGGAAGCCTGCGAATTGCGGGACTTTCAGAACCAGAACGCCTGGTGAAAGAGTTCTGGAATACGATTAACAACAGTCAGAAAATCAGCAGAAATATTTTGTCAAGTGGACATGTGACAGTTCGGGAGGTGGATGGAAAGCACATTTTGGAAGAAACCTTAGAAAGCGTCGATAAAAAAGCGTCGATAAAAAGCGCCGATAAAAAAACGTTGATAAAAAACAATCGACAGAATCTGTCAAATAAAATGACAAAGCGCAGGAAAATGATTGAAACGTATTTGGAGAGCCATGATACGATTTCCTCAGCGGAACTTGCGGAACTTTTAAATTTAGAAATGACCCAGGCCCGCAAGATTTTGAGGGATATGGCCTTGGACGGACTTTTGATCGCGGAAGGCAGCAACCGGAACCGGCGCTACAGACGGGCTGTATGATTTATGTAAAGCTTCTGCAAATTCCGTTGACATTTCCCGGACTGGCGTCTATAATAGAGTGGTCAGAAGCAAAAGGCTGTGAGGGAGAGAGTAGCCCTGCCGGAACGCCCCAGAGAGCCGGGAAAGGTGGGAACCGGCGCAAGTATGGCAGAGTGTGAAGATCACTCCGGAGCCGCCTGGCTGAGAGGAAGAACGAAGGGGAATGCAGGGGGGAGTCTCCGCAGATTTCCGCACGTTTGACCCGTAGGGCAGGACGTATTTTCCGCGTTAAGGGAACACATATGATGGTATGGAGTAATAGGTGGTAAAACGAAGAAGTTCATTGTGGGCTTTCGTCCTGTTATGGGGCGGAAGCCTTTTTATAATGATAAGTTAAGAATTGACAGCGGCGTAAAGGCGCGGGCAGAAGCCGGCTCCTTTCCGGACGCGGCTGGATGAAGTGAAGAGAAATGGAGGAATTGCCATGTATCAGAAGGTTCCCACAGACTTAAAGTTTGTGGAACGGGAAAAAGAGGTGGAGAAGTTCTGGGAAGAGAACCACATCTTTGAGAAGAGCATCAAAAAC
>DWYS01000105.1 GCA_019118585.1 Candidatus Enterocloster faecavium
TTGTCGTCTGCAGGAATGCAGAGGCGGGAAAGCAGAAGTGGCGGAATTGGCAGACGCGCACGGTTCAGGTCCGTGTGGTAGAAATACCTTGTGGGTTCGACTCCCATCTTCTGCAGTTCAGGTAGACGGAAGACTCGATGAGTTTTCCGTCTATTTTTACAGTTGCGGAAAATTAGTTTCGAAATTGTTGCAAATGCACCAGATAATTTTGGAAAATCCGGGTACACTGTAACTGAATGAGAACATAAGGAAAGCACCAGAGAGGCAGGGAATCTTATGCTTACATTAGAGAATATCTCCTTTGACGTAAAAGATGACAGAGGGGAAAAGGAAATTATTAAAAATTTAAGCCTGACCATTGATGAAGGAAAGTTTGTGGTAATTACCGGTCCCAACGGAGGCGGAAAGTCCACCACAGCCAAGCTGATCATGGGGATTGAGAATCCGACGGAGGGAAAAATTTTCTTCGACGGTCAGGACATTACCCATATGAGTATTACGGAGCGGGCAAACCTGGGAATCAGCTTTGCGTTTCAGCAGCCGGTCCGCTTTAAGGGACTGCAGGTTCTGGATCTGATCCGCCTGGCGGCAAAGAAGCGCCTGACGGTGGCTGAGGCCTGTCAGTATCTGTCCGAGGTGGGACTCTGTGCCAAGGATTATATCAACCGGGAGGTGAACGCCAGTCTTTCCGGAGGAGAGTTAAAGCGCATCGAGATCGCTACTGTTCTGGCAAGGGCTTCCAAGCTGTCCGTCTTTGACGAACCGGAGGCAGGAATCGACCTTTGGAGTTTCCAGAATCTGATCCGGGTTTTTGAGCGCATGAGAGAAAAGAGTAACGGTTCTATTTTGATCATCTCCCACCAGGAGCGGATCCTGAATATTGCAGACGAGATTGTGGTAATTGCCGATGGACGGATCACCAAACAGGGACCAAGGGAGGAAATCCTTCCGGAGATTATGGGAACCGCTTCCGCTGTAGATGTGTGCAGCGGTTATCAGGGACAGCAGGTGGAGCCAGAGAAAAGGGAGGCGTAGGACATGATTGATGAGATTCAGAAGAGATTGCTGGAAGAGGTGGCGGACCTTCACGATGTGCCGGAAGGTGCATACAATATCCGTGCCAACGGACAGATGGCGGGCCGTCATACCACAGCGAATATCGATATCAGTACCAAAAAGGATGTAAACGGGATCGACATCCGGATTAAGCCCGGCACCAAGCACGAGAGTGTTCACATTCCGGTGGTGGTCAGCGAGAGCGGCTTAAAGGAGATGGTTTACAACGATTTCTACATCGGCGATGATGCGGATGTGGTAATCGTGGCAGGCTGCGGCATCAACAACTGCGGCGACCAGGATTCGGAACACGATGGCATCCACCGGTTTTTCCTGGGAAAAAATGCGAAAGTCAAATATGTGGAGAAGCATTATGGAGAAGGCGACGGACGCGGCAAGCGGATCCTGAACCCCGTCACGGAGGCCCATATGGATGAGAACAGCTATATGGAGATGGAGATGGTTCAGATTAAAGGCGTGGACTCCACGGAGCGGGTGACCCGGGCAGAGCTGGCGGCAGGAGCCAAGCTGGTGGTCCGGGAGCGCCTGATGACCCACGGGACCCAGAACGCTGTCAGCGATTACGAAATCGATTTAAACGGGGAAAATGCCAGCACGGATCTGGTATCCCGTTCTGTGGCGAGAGAGGAGTCGGTTCAGACTTTCCGCTCCAAGATAAACGGAAATGCCAAGTGTTCCGGTCATTCCGAATGTGATGCCATTATCATGGACGATGCCAAGATTATCGCCGTTCCGGGCCTGGTGGCCAATGATATTGATGCGGCGCTGATTCACGAGGCAGCCATCGGAAAAATTGCCGGCGAGCAGATTATCAAGCTGATGACGCTGGGACTCACCGAGCAGGAGGCTGAGGAGCAGATCATCAGCGGATTCCTGAAATAAACAGAGTGATCTCATAAAGTTGGGCTTTCGGACTGCCTGTCAAGGGGCGTTTCCGAAAGCCTTTTTTGATTGTTATGAGCACTCCTTTATCTTCCTCCTCTGACCAGATGGGCAAAGAGCAGCAGTCCGCAGTAGCCTCCGCAGACCACCGCAATATGGAGCCCGGTTTCCGCAAACAGGGGAAGGCTGGGGAAGAGTTTCAGGACCGGTGCCAGAAAGAAGTAGATCCCCACAGAGGCAATCAGCAGAAGGGCCGGCTTGAGCAGCATATCAAAGGCGTCCCAGGTATAGACGGCAAAATGTCTCAAAAAGAACAGGTCCAGAACAGCCAGGAGGATTTCGCTGGCCAGCAGTCCCCAGAGATATCCGCGGATGCCAAAGAGCGGAACAGCAAGGAGAACAAAGCCTAAGCGCACCACCATAGCGGTCACATTCAGGCCAAAGGTGACGGAGGTTTTTCCAAGGCCGTTTAAGATGCTCCCCAGGGTGGAGGCCAGGTACATAAAGGGACAGAGCCAGGCCAGGCACATCATGAAGCGTCCCGCTTCTTCACTGTGAAAGACGCTCAGCCCCAGGGGCAGCCCGAACATGGAAAAGATTCCGATGCAGAGGATTCCCATATAGCAGCTGTAGCGAAGACACATGGAGATTAGACGGGAGATCCTCCCGTGGTCTTTGTCCGCCTGGGCCTGGGAGGCGGCAGGCAGCAGCAGTACCGCCACGGAGTTGGTGATGGCGGAGGGAAAATAGATAAAGGGCAGGCTCATGCCGGTGAGGACGCCGTAGACGGAGTAGGCCTCCTGGGAGGAGAGGCCGGAGGCTGTAAGGCGGTTGGGGATCCAGACTGCCTCGGCGCTTCCAAGGAGATTAAGGACTAGCCGGCTGCCCATGAGCGGAAGGGCCAGGGACATCAGCGGCTGGATATTCTCCAAAAGAAGAGCGGTGAAGGAGCGAAACAGCGGGGAGGTCCTGCGCTTTTCTTCTCCTCTGGGAGGAAAGAACATCAGAGCCAGGAGGCAGAACAGCGCCGAAGCCGCCTCCCCGATGAGATGCCCGCAGACCGCCAGGGAGACGGTGATGGCGCGTCCCTGTGCTGCCCAGGCGTTCACGATGAAAAAGACGGCTCCCATGCGGATGACCTGTTCCGCAACCTGGGAAAAGGCAGGGACCTTTGACTGCTGCATCCCGTAGTAGTAGCCGTTGATGCAGGCGTGGAGAGCCGCAAAGGGTACCGACAGGGCGATGACGGGCAGGTAGGGGGCGCAGCGTGGCTCCAGCAAAAGCCTGGAAGCAATCAGCCCGTCAAAGCGGCAGATCAGGAAGGCCAGCAGGAGGGAGAGAGACAGGGAGACAGACAGGGCGCTGTAAAAGGCATTTCTCCCTTTTTTCAGATTAGCGGCCGTGTACTGGCTCAAAGCGGTCTGGAGGGAACCGGCACAGAGGGAAAAACAGATGCCGAATACGGGATGGACCATGTTGTAGATGCCAAGGCCCTCGGCTCCGATGGTCCTGGAGAGAAAGATCCGGTAAAAAAATCCCAGGATCCGGCAGAGAAAGCCGGTTCCCGTGAGGAGCAGGGTACCGGTGAGGAAGGCTTTTTTGCGCGGTGTCAGCCAGGAAGTTTGGCGGGAAGAGGAAGAAGAAACCATAGGAACTCCTGACAGAGGAAATTATTATCAATATATGACAGACGAAAAACAGATATTACTTTATTCCTATTGAAATAATAGGAATAAAATGGTATAGTAGGAAAGGTAGATGAAGCTTTTACCTTCATACTGCGTTTCTGCGTAAAGTGCAATCGTTCAGGACGGCCTGAGCGGCTGCGTAAAAATGATGAAAGGCGGATTTGAAACATGAAACAGATGATTTACCTGGACAATGCGGCTACCACCAAGACCAGGCCGGAAGTGGTGGAGGCCATGCTGCCCTATTTTTCAGAATACTACGGCAACCCCTCCTCGATTTATGATTTTTCTTCCAAAAGCAGGGAGGCGGTCGCCCACGCCAGGGAAGTGATTGCCCGCTCTCTGGGTGCAAAGACCAATGAAATTTATTTTACTGCCGGAGGCAGCGAGTCCGACAACTGGGCTCTGGTAGCCACGGCTGAGGCTTATGCGGGGAAAGGAAAACACATTATCACCAGCAAGATCGAGCACCATGCGGTGCTCCACACCTGTGAATACCTGGAAAAGCGCGGATTTGAGGTGACCTATCTGGATGTGGATGAGCAGGGTGTGGTAAAGCTGGATGAGTTAAAGAAAGCCATCCGGCCGGATACCATACTGATTTCCATTATGTTTGCCAACAACGAGATCGGCACCATTGAGCCCATCCGTGAGATTGGCCGGATCGCAAAGGAAAATGGGATTTTATTCCACACCGATGCGGTCCAGGCCTACGGCCATGTGCCGATTTCCGTAGATGATTACAACATCGATATGCTCAGCGCCAGCGCCCACAAGCTTCAGGGACCCAAGGGCATCGGATTTCTCTATATCCGCAAGGGTGTGAAGATCCGTTCCTTTATCCATGGAGGCGCCCAGGAGAGAAAGCGCCGGGCCGGAACGGAAAACGTACCCGGCATCGTAGGCTTCGGCAAAGCGGCGGAAATCGCTGTGGAGACCATGAAGGAGCGTACGGACAAGGAGCGCCGGATGCGGGATTACCTGATGGAACAGGTGATGGAGAAGGTTCCCTTTACCAGGATCAATGGCTCCAGAACGGAGCGGCTGTCCAACAATATCAACTTTGCCTTCCAGTTTATTGAGGGGGAATCTCTCCTGATCAAACTGGATATGGCGGGAATCTGCGGCTCCAGCGGCTCCGCATGCACCTCCGGCTCCCTGGACCCCTCCCATGTGCTGCTGGCCATCGGCCTGCCCCACGAGATCGCCCACGGTTCTCTGCGGCTGACGTTAAGCGAGGAGAACACCATGGAAGAGATGGACTATGTGGCAGAGCAGATCCGGCAGATCGTGGAATATTTAAGAGGCATGTCCCCTCTCTACGAGGACTATTTGAAGAAGAACGGACGATAAGGCGTGACGTTTTAAGAAGCGATGGAGCGAAGTTATAAGGATTAAAAAACGACAGGAGAAATGAATATGTATACAGCAAAAGTGATGGACCATTTTGAGCATCCCCGCAACGTAGGGGAGATGGAAAACCCCAGCGGCATGGGAACTGTTGGAAATCCCAAGTGCGGAGACATTATGCGGATCTACCTGGATATTGACGAGAATCAGGTGATCCGGGATGTGAAGTTTAAGACCTTCGGCTGCGGTGCGGCTGTTGCCACCAGCAGCATGGCAACGGAGCTGGTAAAGGGAAAGACCATTTACGAAGCTATGCAGGTGACCAACAAGGCGGTGTGCGAGGCTCTGGACGGACTTCCGCCGGTGAAGATCCACTGCTCTCTTCTGGCAGAGGAGGCAATTCATGCAGCTCTTTGGGATTATGCCCAGAAGAACGGCATTACCATTGAGGGACTGGAGAAGCCTAAGGACAATATCGAGGAAGAGGAAGAAGAGGAAGATTATTGATCAGCCATGGCAGAAGGTAAGAAAACGGTAGTAGTAGGCATGTCCGGAGGAGTGGACTCCTCCGTGGCTGCCTATTTGTTAAAGGAGCAGGGATATCAGGTGGTGGGCGTCACCATGCAGATCTGGCAGGATGAGTCCAGGGAGGTTCAGGAAGAAGAAGGGGGCTGCTGCGGGTTAAGCGCCGTGGAGGATGCCAGGCGGGTGGCAGCCCGCCTGGAGATCCCCTATTATGTCATGAACTTTAAGGATGTGTTCCGCCGCCAGGTGATGGACTATTTTGCCGCTGAATATCTGGCAGGCCGAACGCCCAATCCCTGTATCGCCTGTAACCGGTATGTGAAATGGGAGTCCCTTCTCACCAAGAGCCTGGGCCTGGGAGCAGATTACATCGCCACCGGCCATTATGCCAGGGTGGAGCAGCTGGAGAATGGGCGGTATGCCATCCGGCGCTCTGTTACCGCCAGAAAGGACCAGACCTACGCCCTCTATAATCTGACCCAGGAGCAGCTGGCCAGAACGCTGATGCCGGTGGGGGATTATGAGAAGGAGGAAATCCGCCGGATTGCGGAAACGATCGGCCTGAACGTGGCTTCAAAGCCCGACAGCCAGGAGATCTGTTTTATCCTGGATCACGATTACGCTTCGTTTATCGAGCAGTACACAGGGAAAAAGGACTGTCCGGGAAATTTTGTGGATCTGCAGGGCAATGTGCTGGGACGCCACAGGGGGATCACCCACTATACGGTAGGACAGCGCAAAGGACTGAATCTGTCCATGGGGCATCCTGTTTTCGTTGTGGCCATCCGGCCGGAGACCAACGAGGTGGTCATCGGGGAGAATGAAGACGTATTTACAAATACAGTCCGGTGCAGTAAACTGAACTGGATGGCAATAGACGGACTCCATGGAGAAGAAATGAGGCTGACGGCGAAAATCCGCTACAGTCACAAAGAAGAGCCATGCATCATCCGTCAGATCGGCGAGGACATGGTGGAATGTGAATTTGACCGTCCGGTGCGGGCAGCGACGCCGGGACAGGCTCTGGTCTTTTACCAGGGAGATTACGTGGCCGGAGGAGGAACAATTTTATGAGAAGATGGTATGCGCCTTTGCTGATGTCAGGAATTTTGCTCTGTACATCAGCGGCCGGTTTATGGGGCTGCGGTTCCTATGAAAAGGTGGAAACAGGGTCAGGACAAAGGGCGGAGGAGACCGCCGCGCCTTTGGAGGCGGAGCAGGAAGCTGAGACCCTTCAGGAGGCCGAGAGCAGTCCTAAGGAGACAGAGATGACCCAGGCCAAGCTGCCGGAATTTGAACCAGCAGATGAAACGGTTTATGTCACAACGGAGGAGGGGGGCACCGTCAATGTCCGTTCCAGCTGCAATAAACGGAATAATTCCAATGTGGTTGCTTCTCTGACAACGGGCACGGAGTTAAAGAGGACCGGTATCAGCGGAGAATGGAGCCGGATCGTACTGGATGGGGAGGTAGCATATATTGCTTCCGCTTATGTCAGCACAGAAAAGCCGGACCCATCCCTGCTTTCCAATTCCGCTTCCTTTGCCGGAGGTGAGGTCAGTCTGGACCCCTCCTGGCAGTATGCGGAGTTTTCAAAGATCAATTCCGGGGCGGCGGTTCTCTATCGTTCCCAGGCTGAGAACCGAAGGGGAAAGACCATCTGCGTCAATGCAGGACACGGCACCCAGGGGGGAAGCAGCGTGAAAACGCTCTGTCATCCGGACGGAAGTCCCAAGGTGACCAGCGGCACTACCAGTGCGGGAGCCACTTCGGCAGCGGCGGTTTCCGGAGGCATGACGTTTGCTGACGGGACGCCGGAGTACAAGGTGACAGCGGCTCTGGCCCGCATTCTGAAGGAGCGGCTCCTGGCAAAGGGATACGATGTGCTGATGATCCGGGAGGGGGATGATGTGCAGCTGGACAACGTGGCCCGCACCGTGATCGCCAATAATGCCAGCGACTGCCACATTGCCCTGCACTGGGATTCTACGGAGAGCAATAAGGGGGCTTTCTATATGAGCGTTCCTTCCAATGAATCCTACCGCAATATGGAGCCGGTGAAATCTCACTGGCAGGAACACAACGCTCTGGGAGAGAGTCTGATCAGCGGATTAAAATCTGTGGGCGTAAAGATCTTTTCTTCCGGTTCCATGGAGATGGACTTGACCCAGACTTCCTTCTCCACAGTTCCCTCCATCGACATTGAGTTGGGGGACAAGGCATCGGACCACTCCGATGGGACCCTCTCCAACCTGGCCGATGGGCTGGCGGCGGGAGTAGACCAGTTTTTCGGGTTTTAATAAAAACAGGCCCCGGCGAAAATCGCCGGGGCCTGTTAAGTGGAAACGGAGATGGAGGGATTTGAACCCTCGCGCCGGGATCACCGACCTGCCGCTTTTCGAGAGCGGTCCCTTCAACCACTTGGGTACATCTCCTGAAGGGTCAGCTGAAGTAAAAACAGCCAACTACGACATTATACAACAAAACTTCTGTTTTGGATAGTAGCTGGCTGCTTTTTTTTAATTTTTTTGCATCAGGTCCAGTTCCATCTGCCGTACCGCAGCGTGATGTTTCCGATCTGCTCAATGAGCTTGGGGGAGAGCTGATCTTTGGTCAGGCGCCATTTCCAGTTGGTTCCCACGGTAGAAGGGGTGTTGATGCGGGCGGTATTGTCCAGTCCCAGATAATCCTGAATGGGGATGATGCACATCCGGGCACTGCTTCTCATGGCAAGACTGATAAAGGAGAGATGGAGCTTGCCCACCGGTGTGTAATGGTCGCAGAGATAATCTCTTGCCAGAAGACGCTCCTCAGGACGGATAGACTGATACCAGCCGGTGATGGTCTCGTTGTCGTGGGTGCCGGTGTAGACCACGGAATTTTCCGGGTAATTGTGGGGCAGATAGTCGCTGGCGCAGCCGGAATCCCTGGAGTCAAAGGCAAACTCCAGAACCTTCATGCCCGGATATCCGCTGTCCTTTACCAGCTGGCGGACGGAGTCCGTTACATAGCCCAAATCCTCGGCAATGATCTCTTTTTCTCCTAAAGCGCTGCGCACCGCCTGAAAGAGCTGGATGCCCGGCCCCTTTTCCCAGTGCCCCAGGGTGGCATCTGCGGCGTCTGCCGGGATGGAGAAGTATTCGTCAAAGCCCCGGAAATGGTCGATGCGCACCACATCGTAGAGACGGTAGCAGTGGGCCAGACGGCTGATCCACCAGCTGTAGCCGGTCTGCTGGTGATAAGTCCAGTTGTAGAGAGGATTGCCCCAAAGCTGTCCGGTGGCGGAAAAGCCATCGGGAGGACAGCCTGCCACAGCCAGGGGACGATTGTTCTCATCCAGCTGGAACAGACTGGGATTGGCCCAGGCATCGGCGCTGTCCATGGCTACATAGATGGGAATATCCCCGATGATGCGGATGCCCTGCCGGTTCGCGTATGCCTTCAGGCGGCTCCACTGCCTGAAAAAGGTGAACTGGAGATATTTGTGAAACTCAATGTCAAAATACAGCTCCCTGCGGTAGTAGTCCAGGGCATTGCCCCAGCGCAGCCGGATGTCCTGTGCCCACTCCGTCCAGGCTTTTCCCTCAAAGCGTGCTTTGACTGCCATAAACAGGGCATAGTCGGACAGCCACCAGTCGTTTTCCTGACAAAACCGGATGAAATCCGGATTTTTGCTGATGTCGCTTCTCTCATAGGCCAGGCGCAGGAGGGGATAACGCTCCTCGTAAAGCCGTGCATAGTCGATGGAATCCTCCTGGACTTTTAAATCCGCCTGGGCGCATTCTTCATGGGTAAGCACGCCTTCCTCGATAAGGTCCTCCAGGCTGATGAGATAGGGATTCCCCGCAAAAGTGGAGAAGGACTGGTAGGGAGAGTCGCCGTAGCTGGTGGGTCCCAAAGGAAGGATCTGCCAGTAGGACTGGCCCGCTTTTTTTAGTTGGTCTATAAATTCGTAAGCTTCCCTGGAAAAACAGCCAATGCCGTAAGGGGATGGAAGGCTGGTAACAGGAAGCAGGATTCCGCTTTCACGCCGCATAATTTAATCGCTCCTTAGATATTTCGTAACAGTTCGGTCTATTTTAAAAAGGGGGAGAGCAGGACTTCTGCCTCTACTGCCCGGTGGTCGGAAACGGTTCCGTAGCGCTCCGGATGAAAGATAACCCGGGAGGAAGAAACGGAAACAGGATGGTTGGTGAAAATGTAGTCGATGCGCATGCCGCCGCCCAGAGAGCGGTCTTCCCAGCCATCGATGCCGTCCTCCACCGTATAGTCCCGTGGATCGTCTTCCGGATGCCCGGCCAGCCGGCAGGTATCCAGCCATCCCTGTTCCAATATCATGTCCAGGCTTTGACCCCGGCGGTGGGCCGGGGCATTAAAGTCTCCCATAAGCCAGATCCGCTGCTCCGTCAGGGAAGCCAGGCGGCTGCTCAGACGCTGCCACTGGAGGGCGAAGGGTTCCTCCTCATCTTCCCACCGGCCCATGTGCAGGTTGCAGACATATTGGAGCCCCCAGGGTGTCTCAAAAGCAGCCAGGAGCGCTTTCCGGGTGCGCCAGTTCTGGTAGCTTTGAGAATTGGTCAGATAAAAGGCATCCGGATAACGGATAGGAAAGGGAGAGAAAAGAGCCAGGCCTTCATCGAACCGGTCATAGCCGGTCTTGGCGGAAACCCAGGTCCAGTGGAGGGGAAAGCCAAGGCGGGCAAGCTCTTCTGCACAGCGCAGTCCGTGATTTCCCCGGCGGATGGGGACTGGTGAGGAGGGGACGGGATGAAATCCCGTCTCCTTCAGCTCGCTGAGGGGAACCTCAGCCTCCGTCATGTCCTGGTTGACCTCCTGGAGGGCCAGAAGATCCGGCTGCTCCGCAAGGATTCCCTTAATAAACCGGGAAAATTTTTCTTCATAATGTTCCTCGATCAGGCTGTGGCTGTTGAGGGTGATCAGTTTCATGGAAGAATGCCTCCTTTTAAACCTGCTGGGGAGATCAGAACCTACAGCAGATCATTGATATCGGATTTCAGAACATCCGCCTTGGGGCCGTATACCGCCTGGATGCCGTTGTCCTTTTGGATCAGCCCCATGGCTCCCTGGGCCTTCCAGTCGGCCAGGGGTGCCACTTTGGAGGGGTCCTTTACCGTAACTCTCAGGCGGGTCATGCAGGCATCCACCAGAACGATATTTTCCCGTCCTCCCAGAAGGCCGATGATGGCCTGAGCCTGACTGCTGCCGGAGGCGGCGGGGGAGGAGGAAGCATCGGCGGCTTCGTCCTCGGAGTTTTCATCCGTATAGTTGCCCAGACGGCCGGGGGTGGCGAAGTGGAATTTCCCGATCATAAAGTAGGCGACCAAATAGCCGATGATAAAGAATACCACAACGCAGATGATGAAGTTGATGATGTCTCCTCCAAGTCCTGCCCGGATGGACATGGGAACACGGGTCAGAAATTCCAGATTCCCAAAGGAATGGAGGCGGAGATGGATGATCCCGGCCATGGCAAAAGCACATCCCTGAAGGACGGCGTATACCACATACAGGGGCAGGGCGCAGAACATAAACATAAATTCCAACGGTTCTGTTACGCCTGTAAGGAATACGGCCAGCACGGTGGACACGAACATGGAGCGGTAATTCTTACGCTTGTCGGCGTCCACGCGGCGGTACATAGCCAGGGCAATTCCCAGGAGAAGGCCGGTGGCTCCGATCATCTGTCCCACCTTAAAGCGGGCAGGAGTAACAGAGGTCAGCAGGTTTTGGTATCCGGCCAGATCACCGGCATCTTTCAGGTTTACCAGGTCAGTGGCCCAGGCCAGCCACAGGGGGTCCTGGCCGAACACCTGTGTTCCGGCATTGGTGCCGGTGAGGATGGTGTAGGTGCCTCCGAAGGAGGTGTAGTTCATAGGGATGGTCAGCATGTGGTGAAGGCCGAAGGGCAGCAGCAGACGCTCCAGGGTTCCGTAGATAAAAGGAGCCAGCACCGGGGAGGTGGAGGAGGAGTTTGCAATCCACACGCCGAAGGCATTGATGCCGGTCTGTACCACCGGCCATACCAGTCCGAGGATCAATGAGATGATCACGGACCAGAGGATGACCACCATGGGAACGAAGCGCTTTCCGTTGAAAAAGGCCAGGGCGTCAGGCAGCTTCCGGTAGTTGTAATATTTATTATACACCGTTCCGCCTACAAAGCCGGCGATAATTCCCACAAACACGCCCATGTTCAGGGCCGGGGCTCCGAGGACAGAGGTAAAGTAGCCATCTACAGCGATCTCCTGTCCGAAGAAGGTGTGGGTGACGGCTCCTTCCGTTTCCAGCATCTCGCTGGTAACACCGAAGAGGGCGCCGGTGATGACATTGATCAGGATAAAAGCGATAATGGCGGCGAAGGCGCCTCCTGCCTTTTCCCTGGCCCAGGACCCGCCGATGGCTGCAGCAAAGAGAATGTGAAGGTTGTTGATAATGGCCCAGCCGATATTTTCCATGGTGCTTCCGATGGTCAGAACCAGGGAAATGTCCCCGCCGGACATCTGAATCAGCTTTCCGATGCTGATCATCAGGCCAGCTGCCGGCATAACGGCAATCACGGTCATCAAAACCTTGCCCAGCTTCTGAAGAAAATCGAAGTTGATGGGGAATTTGCGGGCCTTTTTCTCTTTTGCGGGAACGGCGGGGGATTCAGAGGCTTCAGGCTGGGTTGGCGCCTGGCTCTGGCTGCCGGCTGTCTGGTCTTTCAGAGTCAGCAGCACATCCCTTCCTCCGGTTACATGGTCTCTGGCAGCTGTCATGGTGCGGTTTTCCATTCCGGCACACACCAGGACCGGGGTGACGGTGTTGATCCCTTTGGCCTTCAGCCCTTCCAGGTCCACCTCGGCGATGAGGTCCCCGGCTTTTACCTGGTCCCCTGCTCTGACATGGCAGCGGAAGAATTCTCCCTTTAAACCTACCGTTTCCAGTCCGAAATGTACCAGTACCTCAAGTCCGTCCCCGGTACGGAAACCGTAGGCGTGAAGGGTATCCGCCACGGTGGCCACCTCTCCGTCCACCGGGCTCAAGATCTTTCCGTCCTCCGGCAGGATGGCAGCTCCGTCGCCGATGATTTTCTGTGAGAAGACCGGATCCGGGACCTGGTCCAGGGGGACAGCAGTGCCGGTAACAGGAGCGAAGATCAGCTGCTCCCGCTGTCCTTCCTTCGATGCTTCATTCATAACTCAATACCTCCTCATAGTGTTGGCTGCACAGCTTTTGCAATAATTGCGCAACCGTTTGCATTAACTATATGACAGGAATAAAGGAAAATCAATCCTAATTTGTACTGATTTTCCTTTTTCTACGTTTTATACAAAATGGTGCAGGGGAATTTGTGCAAAAATACGCAAGTAGTTGCGCAAAAACAGAAGGAAATTCACGCAAAATCCTTTGACAAAAGTTGCGTTACCGGCTAAACTATAAGAAAGTGCTGAAGGAGGCGATCTTATGCCTGTTACAATTAAAGATGTGGCTGCGCTGGCCGGGGTGTCCCCCTCTACGGTATCCAGAACCTGCAAGGACCACCCTTCCATCAGCCGTCAGACCAAGGAGAAAGTCCGCCAGGCCATGGAAAAGCTGGGATATGAGCCGAATTTTCAGGCCAGCGGCCTTGCGACCCAGAATTCCCGGACAATTGGAATTGTCCTTCCGCCTTCCCGCAGGGAGGCTTATGAAAATGCATTCTATCTGGAGGCCATCCGCGGCATCAGCCAGTTCTGCAATCAGAAGCAGTATATGAACACGGTGATTACCGGACAGGATGAGGAGGAGATTATCCAGGCAATCCGCACGATGGTCCGCAATGGGCTGGCGGAAGGATTGATCGTGCTGTATTCCAGGGAGCAGGACCCGATTTTGGATTATTTATACAATGAAGGGCTTCTTTATGTCCTGATCGGAAAGGCGTACCGGAATATCAACCAGACAATTTATGTAGACAATGACAATGTGCTGGCGGCCAGAGAGGCTACCCAGTATCTGGTGGACCTGGGCCACCGGCGCATCGCCTATCTGTCCGGGGACCATACCCTGATCTTTGCCTCTGACCGGAGAGCAGGCTATATGACGGCTCTGATCCAGAACCAGATTCCCTTCCGGGAGGAGCTGTGTGTGGAGCTGCCGGAGGACAGGGAACAGACGGGGGAAGTGTTGAGACGGCTTTTGAAGGGGGAGAATCCTCCCACTGCCGCCCTGGTCAGCGATGACATCCTGGCAGTGGCACTGGTGCAGACCTGCATGGCCATGGGAATTTCCGTCCCCGGAGATTTTTCCGTTCTCTCGTTCAACAACTCACTGTTTGCAAGGCTGACCATTCCGGGGCTGACCTCAGTGGACGTAAATTCCTTCCAATTAGGGGCGGAGGCGGCGGCACAGATGATCAGCCATATTGAGAACCCGGATCTTCTGGCTACAAAAATTATTGTGCCTCACCATATTGTGGAGCGGGAGAGCTGTGCCCCGCCGCATTAACCTTTGACATTTCTCCTCTTTTTCGGTAGAATAGAGAACCGTTGGACATTGACCAAAAGAGGAGAATGAGTGTTATGATGAAACAATGGTTGCACGGGAAAGGGCGTCAGACGGCGTTTGCGCTGCTGCTTTTGGCGGCAACGCCTCTGACGGCCTTTTTTCTGATGCAGTGGATTTATGCAGGCAGTCTTTCCGCCTATCCCCTCCACGTGGTTTTGGGGAACGGGGTATGCCTGGCCTTTGTCTATTATCTGATCGCCGGACTGACGGGGCGGCTGCTGTTGGGAAGTCTGCTGACGCATCTGGCCGCCGGGTTGCTGGGGGCCGCCAATTATTTTGTAGCCGCTTTCAGAGGAAATCCGGTCCTGCCCTGGGATTTGACGGCCCTGGGCACTGCGGCGGCGGTTTCCGGCACCTACCGCTATCGCCCCACCCTGCAGATGACGCTGGCCCTCCTGGCGGCCGGGGCAGCAGCCTGTCTGATGTTCTGCTTTCGGAAAAGGAGAGCGCTCTGCCTGAGAAATAAGTGGCTGCGGGCAGGTCTTTTCTGTCTGGGCATTCTGTGCCTGCGGCCTGTGGTCCGGCCGGAAATTTTGGAACACTGGGGCATTACCACCGATGTGTGGGACCAGAAGGGGGCTTATAGATCCCAGGGAGTGCTGGCGTCCTTTCTCTGCAATACACGGTTTATGGAGGTGGAAAAGCCGGCAGGCTACTCGCGCAGAAGCTACCAGAACCTGTTAGGCAAGGCGAAAACCTCTCATCGGGAGAAGGAAGCAGGCCAAACTCCGCATGTGATCGCCATTATGAATGAATCCTGGGCGGATTTTGAGGAGTTTGGAAATCTCTCCCTAAACGAGAGCGTTATGGATGAGATCCGCACCCTGGATGGAATCTTCGGCCACGCCTACACATCCGTGTTCGGAGCAGGCACCAGTGCCAGCGAGTTTGAGTTTCTTACCGGCAATACCATGGCTTTTCTGCCCTCCGGCAGCATCCCCTATCAGCAGTATATTCTGGAACCGACCGATTCCCTGGCCTCCCTGTTAAGGGACAAGGGATACCGGTGCCTGGCCCTCCATCCGGGGGAGCGGGATTCCTGGCAGAGGAACCAGGCCTACCCGCTGCTGGGCTTTGAGGAATTTCTCTGCGGGGAGGATTTTGAGGTTCCGGTGACGGAGGAACACGGATACATCAGCGATGCCTCCTCCTTTGACCAGCTGGTGCGCATGTTTGAGGAGCGTCAGGAGGGGGAACGGATGTTTCTGTTCAACGTGACCATCCAGAACCACGGAAGCTATACCGATGAGGATTATGAGGCAAAGGTCCATCTGACGGATGAGCCGGGGGCCTACCCCATGGCGGAGCAGTATCTGACCCTGGAAGGGGAAACCCAGAAGGCCTTTCTGGAGCTGATCCGGTACCTGAAAAATGAGCCGGAGCCGGTGCTGGTGGTAATGTTCGGGGACCATCAGCCGGCAGTAGAACAGGAGTTTCTGGACAAGGCCTACGGTGTAAAGCAGGAGGACATGACCATGGAGGAGTACATGGGTAAGTTCCGTGTCCCCTTTGTGATCTGGGCCAATTATCCTCTTCCCGCCCCGGAGGAAATCGGTCTGGATCCGGAGATTACCAGCCTGAATTTCCTGGCCCAGTATGTGCTGGAGTGCGCCGGGATTTCCGGAGATGATTACGGAGAATTTTTGAAGGGCGTAAGCCGCAGTCTTCCGGCTCTGACCTTTGCCGGGTATTTTGACCGTCAGGGGGAAGCCTACAGCCATCTGGAGACAAATGAATATGGGGAGCTGATCGAGGAGTATCAGACGGTGCAGTACGGAGAACTGTTCGGTGATACATAAGAAAGGGCTGAGAGCCGGGGAAGAATCCCGCAGGTTCTCAGCCTTTTTGCGCGGTTTCAGAAGAACAGATAAAGAATTCCGCCGATGACAGAGACGGATACCAGGATCTGAGCGGGGAGTTTAAGGCTCTGCTGTCCGCATAGCTCCATGAGCAGGGCGGCTGCGCTCAAAAATCCGATCCCCCAGGCTGCAGCCTGCTGGAATATATAGTTGGAGGGAAGACTGGAGGCGCTTAAAAAGGCGATGGCCATTCCCAGGAGCGCCAGGAAGCAGAGAATCCATTTCTTTTTACCGGGGTCCTGTACCCAGAAGAGAAAAAGAATGCCGATGCCGCCTGCTGCACTTAAAAAAATAAATAAAATTAAAAGTATGCCTAATGCCATGAAATTTTTCCTCGCTTTCTTTTGTTTATGC
>DWYS01000010.1 GCA_019118585.1 Candidatus Enterocloster faecavium
GCTTTGATACGGTCATCTCTCCGGACGTATACCGGGTGCGCTTCGAATTCTGTTTTCATGATCCGAAAGTTTTCTTCGATTTCCCAGCGCTGCCGATTGATCTTTAAAATCTCACTGACATCCCCTTCCAGATTTGTAATGACAGCATAAAACCCATCATACATCTCTTCTTTCCTGATCTGCTCCATATCCAGATCATAAATGCTTTTTTCGGCAGTCTCGCCTTCGGAAGTAACAGATATCTTTTTCACAAAACGCATGGGATCATTCTGATTTTTTCCTTTGCGTTTTCTGTCAGAGGATGCAATGATCTTTTGCGCCCTTTCAATCTGTCGGGCACGGATCTTTCTCTGATAAGCTTTGTACTTCGGCGAATAGGTGACGATAATGGTCTCATCCATGCTTCCTGTAACAACAGGAATCTCTTTGTAATAGACGGTATTAAATACTTCTTCGTCGGTTTCATCCAGAGTGCGCAGATCAATAAAAGAGCTGTATCCCAGTTTCCGAAACTGTACGGGATTCAAAGCGATATCCCGATCTTCTTTTTTCATCTTTTTTAAAGAATGGGTAATGACATAGGCACGGTTTACGAGGCTGTTAAAACGGCGATTGGCTGTACTGCCAAGCCCGGCATCGGAACAGAAGATGAATTCACTGCATCCAAAGTCCTGGAGGATTTTGGATTCTAAAGGTTTTAAAGTGGTCTGCTCATTTTGATTCCCAGGGAAAATATCAAAAGCCATGGGGATCCCATCTGCGTCCATAAACAGTCCCATAGTTACAATAGGATTGGGACGATGTTCTTTGCTTTTTCCATAACGTTTCAGCCCGCTTTCCTCTTCGATTTCAAAGTAGTAATTCGTACAGTCGTAATAGAGGACCCGCTTATTCCGTGGGTGGATATAGTTGGAATTCCGATAAAGCTCGCTTTGGATAAAATCGGATTCTTCCGCAAGGCCAGAAAGAGAGCGGTACATATCCTGGAGGCTGTATTTAGGAGGTTCCAGCAAGGTCTGGCAATACTCGTAGCTCCCCAGCTTACTGCAGGGAGAGAGGATCCGGGCGTAGACCAGATCTGTAAGGATTGCGTTCAGATCGTATTTAAACTTGTGCCGGCTTTTGATCGCCCGGCAGATCTTATCTATACGAAGCTGTGAGCAAAGGCATTGAAGAAAAAGATAGCCAATATGAAAGGAACGCATTTCATTCATAGCAATACGGGCTCCCTGTGAAAAATCGACTGTGACTTTTCCGTTATGCTGGTTGTAGAGTTCCGTTTCTTTTCTGGCTTCTTCTCTTGCCCATTCCATCAATTTTTCCTGATCACCGGAGAATTGTTCGAGAAGATCATTGAGTTTTCCCAGCTTTTTGTAGATACGGGATGAAGTTTTGCCGTTTTCTTTACGGTAGGACTGATAGATATATACATCTTTGTTGTTTGCGCTGCCAGTAATATTTATATACATAAAAACTCCTTTTCTTTTTATTATACCACAACTAGCACAAACAAGCACTATTAAATTCAAAAAATTTGACAAAAAAAGAGAGCCAAAATGGCTCAACCATGGGGATTAGTTATTATACTATTAATGAAAAAGTGTCAAAGACCCGAATATGACAAAAGATGAAGAAAATCTGAAAAAGAATTAAAAAAATATAAAAAGGTTGACGCAGAAACTGAGCATGATATAATAATCCTGTAACGAATGTAATAATTATGTAATAAATCAGGACGAACTACATATCTTTAGGAGAAATGGACCATGATCAAAAAACTGAACCTTATGATGAAGCTTGGAGCTTTCTGCCTGACTGTGGGGAGTGTATCTCCTGTAACAGCGCTGGCAGCCATCGGCCCCGGTTTCACCGCAGGAACTTATGTGGCCACCGTTACAGCAGACAGCGTCAACATTAACAAGAGCCAGGACAGTGAAGAGGTGCTGCTGACAGCGGAGGCAGGGGATGAGTATGAGGTTCTGGAGGATCTTGGAAACGGCTGGGTGAGAGTGCAGGTAATGGATACAGAGGGATACCTTCCCGTATCAGAAAATGCAGAAATCAGCCAGGTAGATGAGGATGAGATGGAGGCCATTCAAAATGAGGCCCTCACTTCCTCTATGAGTTACAAACGCCAGCAGCTGGTTGATTATGCGCTGCAGTTTTTAGGAGGTTCCTACCGTTATGGAGGTTCGGACCCCAATACAGGGGTGGACTGTTCCGGGTTTATCCGCTATATTATGCAGAATGGAGCTGGAGTTTCTATGAACCGTTCTTCCGGCTCCCAGGCACAGCAGGGAAGTGCCATCAGTGCGGATGAGATGCAGCCGGGAGATTTGATCTTTTACGGAAGCGGCAGCAGAATTAACCATGTGGGCATGTACATAGGAAATGGACAGATTGTCCACGCTTCCACAGAAGCGACGGGAATTAAGCTTTCTCCCTGGAATTACCGGACTCCCGTCAAGATTACAAATGTGCTAGGATAGGATTTTTTGATAAAAGGGTAGAGAAGCTGCCGCGGTGCTGTTTGTGAGGAGCGCCGCGGCAGCTTCTGCGTGATGCCAAAATCCAGGATGCCGGGGCTCGCAACAAAGAGAGACAGCCAGAATAGGGGAGCTATTCCGGCTGTCTCAAGGGGAGTATAAATAATTAATAAGGATGAGGAAATGGTCTAAGGGAAACCATCTTTCCTCATTTTAGTTATAATACATTTTTCAGGAAAAAGCAAGCGCCGAATAATTTCGTGGATTTCAGACATACTAAGGATGTAACAAAAATAAGCCATCTTTAGGAGGTAAGAAAATGTCCAACAAGAACAATTACAGCAATGACATGGAAAATTCCAGAAACTGCAAGGATATGGACCAGAAGAACTGCCACAGAAGCGGCAGCCAGAATGCTTCCGGAAACAGTTCCAGGAACTCTTCTCAGAACAGCTCTGGAACGGCCAGGAACAGCTCCAGAAACAACAGCTACGATGACTCCGATTATTAAGTTATAGCTGCAGGGATAAATCCCGCTCCGGAAACAGCCGGGCGGGATTTTTTGCATCCGGGGAGCATGACCATTTCAGAGCTCGTTTCATATATTGGATCATAAAGAAGAATTTCTGTGAGGAGATAAGAGATGGGCTTTTCCATAATTACCTGGCGGGAGCTGGACCGGCTGCTGGAAAGCGGAAAACCGGTGGAAGTCATTGATCTGAGGGCACCGGAATATTATGAGAGGGAAAGGATTTTGGGAAGCCGCAGTCTTCCTTTTGAAGAGCTGGAGGACCGGTTGGAGGAGGTGCCCAGGGACCGGCCGGATGTATTCTACTGTGACTGGGGTTCCAAGAGTATGCTGGTCTGCCGGAATTTATCACGGATGGGTTACATCTGTGCCAGCCTGGCCTCCGGCTTTCGCAATTACAGGGGAAAATTCATTGACAGAACTCCGCGGTAAGCTTAGAATAAGAACGTATGCAGCAGGTTCCGGATAGCGGAAAAACCAAGGAAAACAGGAATGGAGCCCGTTTGTCCCGAACAGCTGAGAATGATAAATAGAACGATGAATGAGGAGACCAGCACCTATGAAATTGATGTTTGCATCCGATATACATGGCTCAGCCTATTACGGGCGGAAAATGGTGGAAATTTATGAAAAGTCCGGCGCTTCCCGCCTGATTCTGCTGGGAGACATTCTGTACCATGGCCCCAGAAATGATCTGCCGAAGGAATATGCCCCCAAAGAAGTGATCGCTATGCTGAACCCACTGAAAAATCAGATTCTGGCAGTCCGGGGAAACTGCGAAGCGGAGGTGGATCAGATGGTCCTGGAATTCCCTGTCCTGGCTGACTACGGATTCTTAATGGTGGACGGGGTTTCCATTTACGCTACCCACGGTCATATTTTCCATGAGAATCATCTGCCGCCTCTCCAGAGTGGAGATGTCTTGATCCATGGGCATACCCATATTCTGGAAGCAAAGGAAATTCAGACAGAGGACGGGCGCAGAGTGAAGATTTTAAATCCTGGTTCCGTGTCCATTCCCAAGGGCGGGAATCCCCATACTTATGCTATGCTGGAGGACGGACTGTTTTCCATTCTGGACATGGAGGGAAATGTAGTCCGTCAGATCCGTTTATAGAGAGCGAGGACAAGTGGATTGAAACGTACATTTGAATTGATCGCGCCCTGCCATTTCGGACTGGAGGCAGTGCTGAAGAAAGAAATATTGGACCTGGGATATGAGATTTCCTCTGTGGAGGACGGCCGGGTTACCTTCGTAGGCGATGATGAGGCCATTTGCCGCGCTAATGTATTTCTGCGCACAGCGGAGCGGGTCCTCTTAAAAGCCGGGAGCTTTGAGGCGAGGACCTTCGAGGAGCTGTTTCAGGGGACAAAAAAGATTCCGTGGGAGGATTTGATCCCGCAAGATGGAAAATTCTGGGTGGCCAAAGCATCTTCTATCAAGAGCAAGCTGTTCAGTCCCTCGGATATCCAATCCATTATGAAAAAGGCTATGGTGGAACGGATGAGAGAACATTATGGAATCTCCTGGTTTCCGGAGACAGGACCCTCTTATCCGCTACGGGTATTTCTTTACAAGGATGTGGTGACCATCGGCATTGATACCAGCGGAGAATCTCTTCACAAAAGAGGATACCGTACCTACACCAGCAAGGCGCCTATTACCGAAACCCTGGCGGCAGCTCTGATTCTTCTGACGCCATGGAACAAGGAGCGGATCCTGGTGGACCCCTTCTGCGGCAGCGGGACCTTTCCCATTGAGGCGGCTATGATGGCGGCCAATATGGCTCCTGGCATGAACCGCAGTTTTCTGGCGGAGGAGTGGAAGAATCTGATTCCGCGCAGATGCTGGTATGAGGCGGCAGACGAAGCGGCAGAGATGGTCAATCCGGATGTTAAGACGGACATCCAGGGATATGATATCGATGGGGATATTATCAAGGCGGCCAGGGCCAATGCCAGACAGGCAGGGGTAGACCATCTGATCCACTTTCAGCAGAGGCCGGTCAGCGAACTGAGCCATCCTAAAAAATATGGTTTTATTATTTCCAATCCCCCCTATGGAGAGCGTTTGGAGGAAAAGGCCAGTCTTCCGCAGCTGTACCGGGAAATCGGAGAGCGGTTTGCAGCTCTGGACTCCTGGTCCATGTATCTGATTACCTCCTATGAGGAGGCACAGCGCTATATTGGACGGAAGGCGGATAAAAACCGTAAAATCTATAATGGTATGCTGAAAACTTACTTCTACCAGTTTATGGGCCCCAGGCCGCCAAAAAGAAATCAGGAGAACCGAGAACTTGAAGAAAGGTAAAAGGCGGGGAAATGCACTTTTGCCGGGAGTGGTTCTGGTACTGTGCCTGACGGCGGCAGGCTGCGGCAGCAGCCGTCAGACGGGGGAAGGAGAGTCCACGGGGCCTGGACAGGTGCAGGAAGAAATGCCCGGTCAGGAGGTAATGCCCAGGTTTTTTGGGTGGGAGGAGACTGCGCTTCCTGAGTTTTATGACGGCCGTCAGGAGGGCCGGGTTCCTCCGGTAAGGGACCAGGGAAATCTGGGTACCTGCTGGGCGTTTGCTTCTCTGACTGCATTGGAGGCGGCGCTCATGCCTCAGGAGCAGCTGGAATTTTCTGTGGACCATATGACGCTTCACAACAGCTTTTCACTTCCTCAGGATGCGGGAGGAGAATATAGTATGTCCATGGCCTATCTGCTGGCATGGCAGGGACCGGTGCTGGAAGAACAGGATCCTTATGGAGACGGCATTTCTCCCGATGGTCTTTCTCCCTGCAAACATGTGCAGGAAATCCAGATTCTGCCCAGGAAGGACTATGAGGCCGTCAAACGGGCGGTTTATCTGGCAGGAGGAGTCCAGAGTTCTCTGTACACCGATATGACAGAAACCCAAAGGGATTCCAGATATTATAGTGAAGCTTTTAATTCCTACTGCTATGAGGGTCAGGAAAAGCCGAACCACGATTCTGTGATCATTGGCTGGGATGACCATTTTCCCAGAGAGAATTTCAATGTGGAGCCTGAAGGAGACGGTGCGTTTCTCTGTACCAACAGCTGGGGAGCAGGATTTGGAGATGAAGGGGTCTTCTATGTGTCCTACTACGATCCCAATATTGGTGCAAGCGGCATTGTTTATACAGGGGTGGAGCCGGCAGATAACTATGACCGGCTTTGCCAGGCGGACTTATGCGGCTGGATGGGGCAGATCGGCTACGGGGAAGAGACGGCCTGGTTTGCCAATGCCTATGAGACTAAAGGTCAGGAACGCCTGTTGGCTGCCGGATTTTATGCCACCAGAGAGCAGACCTCCTATGAACTTTATGTGGCAAGACATCTGGAGAGGGAGGGAACTGCAGCGTTGTCCTCCCCTGTCTATGCTGGCTGCGGGAAAATGGAATATGAAGGTTTTTACACGGTTCCGCTGGATTTCGGGGTGGACTTGGATGCAGGTGAAAAATTTGCTATAATGGTAAAGATCACGACACCAGGAGCCGTTCACCCGGCGGCGATTGAGTACGATGGGGGAAATGGGATAGCTCAGGTGGATTTAACCGATGGGGAAGGATATCTGAGCAGCGATGGCGTAAACTGGGAGCGGGTGGAGGATACGATGAACTGTAATCTCTGTCTGAAGGCGTATCTGGACCATAGATAGAACATATGAGGATGGGAAAAGATGGAACACAGAATTATTTTTGCTACGGGCAATGAAGGAAAGATGCGGGAAATCCGGGAGATCCTGAAAGAACTTGGAGTACCGGTCCTGTCCATGAAGGAAGCAGGCGTTTCTCTGGATATTGAGGAAAATGGTTCTACCTTTGAGGAAAACGCCATGATCAAAGCCAGAGCGGTGTGGAACCGGACCGGCGGCATTGTGCTGGCAGACGATTCCGGACTGGTGGTAGATGCTCTGAATGGGGAGCCTGGGGTTCATTCCGCCCGTTATATGGGGGAGGAGACCTCCTACGAGATCAAGAACCGCCAGATTATCCGCAGACTGGAAGGCGCAGAGGGAAGAGACAGAAGCGCCCGGTTTGTCTGTGTGATTGCGGCAGTGCTTCCCGATGGGACAGAACGAAAGACCGAGGGGACCATGGAGGGTGTGATTGCCATGGAACCAGCGGGAGAGGGAGGCTTTGGCTATGATCCCATTCTCTATCTGCCGGAATACGGTAAGACAGGCGCGGAGCTGACCATGGAGGAAAAGAACGCCATCAGCCACCGGGGAAAGGCACTGCGGGCAATGAAGGGGGAACTGGCCAAATGGCTGGGAAAGGATGAGCAATGAATATTTTAATTGTCAGTGACACACATCGGAAAAATGAAAATTTAAAAAAGATACTGGAGCGCAGCGGACCGCTGGATATGTTGATCCATTTGGGAGACGGAGAGGGAAGCGATGGGCTGATTGCTTCCTGGGTAAATCCGGGCTGCCGCACGGAGTTTGTGCTGGGAAATAATGATTTTTTTTCCAATCTGGATCGGGAAAAGGATATTATGATTGGCAATTACCGGGTTCTTTTAACGCACGGACATTATTACAGTGTTTCCCTGGGGCCGGAGCGGCTGATCAAGGAGGCCAGGGCGGCCGGGTTTGATATTGCCATGTTTGGACACACCCACCGGCCTTTTTTGGAGGTTAACCGGAAAGCAGGGGAAAAAGACCTGATTGTGCTGAATCCCGGCAGTCTCTCATATCCGCGCCAGGAAGGGCATAAACCTTCTTACATACGGATGGAGCTGGACCAGGAGGGAAAGGCCCATTTTGCGCTCAATTATCTGGACAGCTGAATCCGGAACAGCACAGCCGCGGAAGAGAGTGAAAACTGGCCCTTTGGAAAAATATAAAAAAACGAAAAAATATTGTTGACAAACCCGCGTAGTATAGTATATAATAATTTTCGCGTTGTGAGACAGCGTATTGTACAGAGCGTCCTGAGGGCAGCTGATACGCAGGTGTAGTTCAATGGTAGAACACTAGCCTTCCAAGCTAGATACGTGGGTTCGATTCCCATCACCTGCTTTCCGGAAGAGTCCGGAGGATTTAGTAAGTGAGTCTGTAGCTCAGCTGGATAGAGCAACGGCCTTCTAAGCCGTGGGTCGGGGGTTCGAATCCCTTCAGGCTCAGTCGAATCTGAAAAGATTCAAAACAGAATATGGTGGGTATGGCGAAGTTGGTTATCGCGCCAGATTGTGGCTCTGGAGGCCCAGGGTTCGAATCCCTGTACTCACCCGATAAAGGTCCGGTTCATATTGAACCGGATTTTTTGCATCTGCACAGGAACCGGAACCGAAGCGGGCGCTGTTGCAATTTGCCCCAGAAAATGGTATGCTTGACATGCGCAGTTTTCAGAAATTCAGGAGAAACAAAAAAGAGTTCCCGGTCCTTTAAAAGAACCGGAAACTCAATGAAATAAAAAAGTCGGGGCAACAGGATTTGAACCTGCGACCTCTCGGCCCCCAGCCGAGCGCGCTACCAAGCTACGCCATACCCCGAACGAACTTCTATAGTATAGCAGATGTTTTTCAGTTTGTAAAGCGAAATTTTAAAAAAATTGCAAAAAAATAGAAGGGATGAAAAAGAATGCCAGATAAGGAACATCGAAAAGGGATTGTCAGCTTTGATTTGGATATGACGCTGCTGGATCATGGTACCTGGAAAATCCCTGCCAGTGCTATGAGGGCTATTGAACGGCTGAGAAGAGAGTACATAATTGTGATTGCCTCCGGAAGAAACATGGATGCGCCCTACAGCGTGACCTACCGGGATTGGGTGAAGCCGGATGCCATCATTCATTTAAACGGTACCAGGGTATCCGTAGGAGATCAGGTTCTCTATGAGCATCTGATGGAAAAGGAGAAACTGAGAGCTCTCCTTGATTTTGCCCAGGAGCATCAGCTGTCGGTGGGGATTACGGATGAACAGGGAGACTTCTACACCTGCCCGGATCAGGTACGCCAGATGGACATGGAACGCTGGCAGGTGTCAGACCGGAAATTCCGTGACCCCTGGCTGTTAATGGACAGGCCGGTCAAAACCCTGGCCTATGTAGGAGGACCTGAAGGAGCGAAGCTGATGGAAGAACATTTTCCGGACTTTAAATTTCCTATGTTTGCAGGAAACCAGGGAGCGGATATCGTGGAGCAGGAGGCCTCAAAAGCCATGGGGCTGCGGCGTCTGTGCGAATATTATGGAATTGACTTGTCACACACCATCGCGTTCGGGGACAGCATGAATGATCTGGAGATCATTGAGGAGGCGGGAGTCGGCGTGGCCATGGGAAATGCCCTTCCGGCCATTAAGGAAGCAGCAGACTATGTGACAGACCCGATCGACAAGGATGGGGTCTGGAACGCGTGCGTAAAGCTGAGATTATTTTCAACAGATGGACAGGAGGAGAAAGATGGCAGAACAGTATGATGTAGTAGTGATCGGGGCCGGACCAGGCGGGTATACGGCGGCGATGAAAGCGGCCCAGTTTGGATTGAAGACGGTGGTTATCGAGAAGGAGCGCCTGGGGGGGACCTGCGTCAACAAGGGCTGCATCCCCACCAAATCCCTTCTCTATGCCACCAATCTGTTTCACATGATGCAGAACTGCGATGAGTTCGGTGTTTCGGCAGAGAGCATTGCGTTTGATTTCAAGAAGATGCAGCACTATAAAAGGGAATCAGTACGGCGCTATCGGGAAGGGATCCAGGAAAAATTCCAGGCTTCAGGCCCTGAACTGGTACATGGAAAGGCAACGCTGCGCCGGGACCGGACCGTGGAAGTGGAATTGAATGAAGGGGGCAGGGAATACTACCAGGGGAAAGCAGTGATCATTGCGACCGGTGCGAAGCCGGTACGCAGCGAAATCCCCGGAATTGACCTTCCCGGCGTCTGGGACAGTGACCGTCTGCTGTCTGCGGAAAACTGGAATTTTGACCGCCTGCTGATCATGGGAGGCGGCGTGATCTCGGTGGAGATGGCCACCATATTCAATAATCTCTGTTCCAGGGTCACGATCGTGGAAAAGCAGGATCATCTGATGGCGCCTATGGACGATGTGATGGCTGAGCATCTGGAGCGGGAACTCCGGGAGCAGGGGATTGATGTATACTGCGGCGCGACGGTGACGGAAATCCGGGAGGAGGGAAACAGTCTCTGCTGCAGGATAACACCCGAGGACGGAGGCGGAGCCTTTGAGGTCCATGGCTGCCAGGTGCTGACGGCGATTGGAAGGCGCCCGGAACTATCCGGCCTCTGTGGACAGGATGTGACACTGGAAATGAAAAATGGGAAGATCCAGGTTTCCCAGGACTTTGAGACCAGCATCCCAGGCGTCTATGCCATCGGCGATGTGTCGGCGAAGATTCAGCTGGCCCATGTGGCGGCAGCTCAGGCAACCTATGTGGTGGAGCGCATTGCCGGAAGGCCCCACAGCGTCAAACTGGAAGTGGTGCCTTCAGGCATGTTCGTTTCCCTGCCCATTGTACCCAGCTGCATCTATACCAATCCGGAGATCGCAACAGTGGGAATCACGGCGGCTACGGCAAAGAAAAACGGCCTGAAGGTGCGCTGTGGACATTTCTCCATGCGGGATAACGGCCAGTCCATTATTTCCGGGGAAAAGCATGGATTCATCCGTCTGGTCTTTGAGGCTTATTCCAATGGGATCATCGGCGCTCAGTTGATGTGTCCCAGGGCCACGGATATGATCGGGGAGATTGCTACGGCGATTGCCAACGGGCTGACGGCAGAGCAGATGTCTTTTGCTATGCGTGCCCAGCCTACCTATAATGAAGGAATCGGAGCGGCCATTGAGGACGCCATGAGCCACGAGCCCCGGTAAGGCGGGGCGGCATATTTGGACAGGAGTTTGACAGGAGGAAGAGACAATGAAAATGATGGCATTCAGCTGCAGGCAGGATGAGATGGAATTTTTCCGTCAGTTTGGAGAGCAGTACGGCGTGGAGGTGGAGACAACCAAAGAAGCGCCCTGCATGGAGAATGCAGAACTGTTAAAAGGATGTCAGGCGGCCTGCGTGCTGACCACACCGGTGGATGCACAGTTGATTGACCAGTGGCACCAGTATGGGGTACAATTAATATCTACCAGGACGGTGGGATTTGAACATGTAGATTACCGGCATGCGGCAAAGCTTGGGATTGCGGTGACCAATGCTACTTACACGCCCGATACCGTGGCAGAGTATACCATAATGACCATTCTCATGGCCATCCGGAAGATGAAAATTATTCTAAACCGTTACATTGGACAGGATTTCTCGCTGCGGAATGTACGGGGAAGGGAACTGGGGCCAATGACGGTGGGCGTAGTGGGAACCGGGCGCATCGGGCAAAGGGTGATCGAGCTTTTAGGGGGATTCGGCTGTGAAATTCTGGCCTATGACCTGGAGCATAAGGAGGAGGTGCGGCGTCTGGCACGCTATGTCAGCCTGGAAACCATATGGGAGGAATGCGACCTGATCACCTTTCATACGCCGGCTACAGAAGAAACCTGTCACATGGTAAACCGCCATACCATCGGACAAATGAAAGATGGAGTCGTGCTGATCAATATGGCAAGAGGTTCTATTATTGATACGGAAGCTCTGATCGAGGGGCTGGAAACAGGAAAGGTGGGAGCTGCCGCCCTGGATGTGGTGGAAAATGAAGGCAGCATCTATTATAAGGATTTTAAGGACCGGCCGGTCTGCTGCCGGGAAATGTCCATTTTAAGCGCTATGCCCAATGTGCTGATGACGCCTCATACTGCATTTTTTACCCAGGAGGCAGTCAGCGATATGGTGGAATGTGCTATGCTCAGCTGCGCGCGGCTGAAAGCGGGGGAAAAGGACCCGCTGCGGGTAAATGGATAAATGAAAGGGAAAGAGGGAGAATCCGATGAAGCAACAAATTGAAAAGCGTCTGGGGCGCCTGCGCCAGGCGATGAAACGTCATGGAGTGAACGCCTGTCTGGTGGAAACTGCGGATTTCCATCAGTCGGAGTATGTGGGAACCTATTTTAAGAGCAGGGAATATTTGTCCGGTTTTACCGGTTCTGCAGGGACTTTGGTGGTTACAGAGCAGGAAGCCAGGCTTTGGACGGACGGACGATATTTCGTCCAGGCGGCAGGAGAGCTGGAGGGGACGGAGATCAGGCTCATGCGCTCCGGGCAGGAAGGCGTGCCTGGTGTTTTGGAGTATCTGGAGGAAGCGATGGAGGAGGGGAGCTGCCTGGGCTTTGACGGACGGACGGTCAGCGCTGCCTGGGGAGAGCTGGCCCGGAGAAGGCTTCAGAAGAAAAAAATCCGTTTTGCCGGAGAATTGGATCTTGCAGGAGAGGTCTGGGAAGACAGGCCAGCCCTATCGGCCCGGCCTGCCTGGGTGCTGGATACAGCGTATGCAGGAGTATCAGCAGAGGAGAAGCTGAAAAGCCTGCGCAGACAGATGAAGGAGGAGGGGGCGAGCGTTCATCTCCTTATCTCCCTGGATGACATTGCCTGGCTTTTAAATCTCAGGGGCGATGATGTGAAAAACAATCCGGTGGCTCTGGCCTATCTGATGGTGTGGGAAGATCAGGCAAAGCTTTTTATCAATCCAGATATCCTGAAAGGGAAGACTGCGTCTGGGGCGGATCCCTGCCGGGAAACAGCAGAGGAATATATCAGGGGACTGGGAATTGAGATCTGTCCCTACAATGATTTTTACGAGGCAGCAGGTCAGCTTCAGGGAGAAGTGATTCTGTTAGAAAAGGAGAAGGTTAACGATGCACTCTGGAGCCGGGTAGCAGGGAATAACCGGATTTTGGACCGGATGAATCCTACCTCTGCCGCAAAAGCGGTGAAGAATCCGGTGGAGGTGGAAAATCTCCGGAAAGCCCATTTAAAGGACGGCGTGGCGGTGACCCGGTTTATCTACTGGCTGAAACATGAAGGGGTCAGGAATGGTACCGATGAAATTGAGGCGGCGCAGAAGCTGGAGGAATTCAGAAAAGAGCAGGAAGGGTATCTGGGACCAAGCTTTGATACGATTTCCGCCTACGGCTCCAATGCTGCTATGTGCCACTATTCGGCTAAAGAGGGAAGCTGTGCCCTTCTGAAGCCGGAGGGATTTTATCTGGTGGATTCCGGCGGGCAGTATTATGAGGGAACGACGGATATTACCAGAACCATTGTCCTGGGTCCTCTGACCCATGAACAGAAGAAGCATTTTACCCTGGTTTTGGTCAGCATGCTGCGTCTGGCAGCTTCCCGCTTTCTCTATGGCTGCCGTGGCCTGACTCTGGACTATGCTGCCCGGGAGCCGCTGTGGAACTACGGGCTGGATTTTAATCATGGAACCGGTCATGGGGTGGGGTATCTTCTGAACGTTCACGAGCGCCCCAACCGAATCTGCTTCCGTGTAAAGGACAGTTTAAAGGAAAACGCAGTGCTGGAGGAGGGGATGGTGACCTCCGATGAACCGGGACTCTATATTGAGGGGAGCCATGGTATCCGGACAGAGAATCTGATCCTGTGCCGGAAGGATGAGAAGAATGCTTTCGGACAGTTTATGCGTTTTGAATACTTGACCTGGGTGCCCATTGACCTGGAGGGGATCGACACTCAGTTTATGACGGAGAGAGACCGGCAGCTGTTAAACGAGTACCACCGTCAGGTCTATGAAAAGATCAGCCCCTGTCTGCCCCCGGAGGAGCAGAAGTGGCTGAAGGACGCAACTGCGGCGGTATAGCGTTTTTCATTTTTGTCGTTTCAGATAATCCAGGGCCTGGACTGCATAGGCGGAAGCCTTTTCCTGGTCCTGGAAAAGTTCCGGACGATAGGCAGCGAAGGATAAGGGATCCTTATAGTCTCTTTTTAAAGCCGGACTCCAGATGGGGGAGGCCTGAGGCAGAAACAGGCCGCTGGTCCTGGTGTAGCAGTTTTTGGCGGTAGCCCTGGTCCTGGCTTCCGGGTCTACGTATTCTCCAACGCTGCGGTGAACGGCGGTGTCCTCGTAGGGAAGGTAATAGTAATCCTTATAGTTGGGGTAGAAATATTTCAGCTCACCCTGGTACAGAAGAGCCTGCAGGTACAGCTCTGCACCCTCTGCCCGGCATTTCAGCCAGTCTGACTGGGCCTGAAAGGAAACAGGCAGGGAAATAGGAGACCGGTAATGCAGATCCAGCAGGGATATTTCTCTGTCCTGAGCCTGCGTTCCCCTGGCGGCCTGCTGGGAACAGAGCTGAAAAGGGCCTTCCATCAGGTCTGCATAGGAGAGGATGGGGAGAATGGAGGGCATCCCCTTTAGATCATCCTCATTGTGCAGGAGAAGGACTTTCAGCAGCCGTTCATCTCTGGTGCGCAGATACTGGCTGTAAACCTCGATCAGCTCTCCGCCGGAGAAAACGTCTTCCCGCTCTACGCCCAGGAAGGCTTCCACTGCCTTCTGCTTTAGGCTGGAAAGTCCCAGAAGCTTTTTCAGAGGCCGGATCTTTCGGTAAATGTCCATACTTTCCAGCCCATCGAAGGAGCAGGAGAGTTTCAGGCGGGAGCAGCGTTTTTCCAGGAACGGGATATCGAAGGTGTCTCCGTTAAAATGGACCAGGGTAGAAAAGCGGCCGGCCTGGGAGAAAAATGCAGATAAGATTTCTCCTTCGCTCTCACGGCGGTCTGCGAACCACTGGGTCAGATGCCATCTGCCCTTCTGGTTCCAGACACAGCCGATCAGATAGACGCTGGCTGTGTCGCCGGAAAAGCCGGTGGTTTCAATATCAAAAAAGAGAAGCTTCTCCGCCGGCCCGATTTTTGACAGGTCGTACTTCTGGGGAAACTGGATTTGGTGTTCAATCTGGATCATATGAATATTCCTTTGCAGAATTGGTATCTGTGGTATATGGATCGCTCCATGTATATGCAGGCTGAAAGACCTTTTGACGCCTGCATCATTACATTGTAGAGGACCGGAAGAGGAAAGTCAAGAAAGCGAATGTGTGTTCGAAGTTCTTGCATTGCCTTCCGGTCTATGCTATGATGGAGAAAATGGCCGGCAGCGGAAAAGCCGGTGAACTTAAATTGACGGAATAGGAAGAATGCAATGATTTCATATGTAAAAGGACCGGTTATGTCTGTTGAAGGAGATACGATCGTTGTGGAGGCGGGGCCTGTGGGGCTGGCGATCCATGTGCCTCTGTCAGTTTTGGACCAGCTTCCGGGCATCGGACAGCAGGTGACGGTTTATACCTATTTTCAGGTAAAGGAAGATGCGCTAAGTCTCTACGGATTTTTGACCAGGCAGGACCGGGATATGTTCCGGCAGCTCATTGGAGTCAGCGGCATAGGACCCAAGGCGGCGCTGGGACTTTTGTCCGCTTTGAGGCCGGATGATTTGAGGCTGGCTATCATTACCGGAGATTCCAAGGCTATTTCCAAAGCTCCGGGAATAGGTGCCAAGACGGCTCAGCGGCTGATCCTGGATTTAAAAGATAAGATGTCGGCCCAGGATGTGCTGGAGCGGATGGGAGGGGGATTGCCCGGAGAGGAAATCCCCGTTTCGCAGACAGCAGGGGAGAGTGCGCGGGAAGCGGTACAGGCTCTGGTGGCCCTGGGATATACGGCTTCCGAAGCCTCCAGGGCAGTAGGAAAAGTGGAGGGAACGCAGGATATGACGGCGGAGCAGGTGCTGAAGGCTTCCCTGCGGTTTCTGGCATTTTAAGGTCCGGGAGGTTTAGAAGATGGAACGCAGAATTATTACCACAGAGGCTACGGCGGAGGACCAGAGAATTGAAACCAGCCTGAGACCTCAGTATTTGAAGGATTATATCGGACAGGAACGGCTGAAATCCACTTTGAAGATTTACATAGACGCGGCCAGATCCAGAGGAGAGGCCCTGGATCATGTGCTGTTTTACGGACCTCCCGGGCTGGGCAAGACCACCCTCTCAGGTATCATCGCCAACGAGATGGGAGTGAACATGAAGGTAACCAGCGGCCCGGCTATTGAAAAGCCTGGAGAGATGGCGGCGATTCTCAACAACCTCCAGGAGGGGGATGTGCTGTTCGTGGACGAGATCCACCGGCTGAACCGCCAGGTGGAGGAGGTGCTCTACCCGGCTATGGAGGATTTTGCCATTGATATTATGCTGGGCAAGGAGGCTACCGCCCGCTCTGTCCGGCTGGAGCTGCCTCATTTTACCCTGGTGGGAGCCACCACCAGAGCCGGACTTTTGACTGCTCCCCTGCGGGACCGGTTCGGCGTGGTGCAGAAGCTGGAGTTTTATACGCCCCAGGAGCTGAAAGTGATCATTCTCCACTCAGCCAAGGTGCTGGGGGTGGAGATTGAGGAGAGCGGAGCTATGGAGCTGGCCAGAAGATCCAGAGGAACCCCCAGGCTTGCCAACCGGCTGCTGAAGCGGGTCCGGGACTTTGCGCAGGTAAAGTACGATGGCGTCATTACGCGGGAGGTGACGGATTTCGCCCTGGATATTATGGATGTGGATAAGCTGGGGCTGGACCAGAATGACCGGAATATCCTTCACATGATTATAGACAAGTTTGCAGGAGGTCCGGTAGGCCTGGACACGCTGGCGGCAGCTTTGGGAGAGGATGCGGGTACCCTGGAGGATGTGTACGAACCATACCTGCTAATGAATGGGCTGATCAACCGCACGCCCCGGGGACGTATGGCCACAGAGGCGGCTTACCGCCACTTGGGACTGGAAATGTAGAAGAAGGTATGATATACTATGAGCACTTGGAGAGGGGCAGAAGACAGGAAAAGCCTCTTTGTGAAACAGATTGAAGAGCTCAGGGAGATAGCAGATGGATTCGAAACATTATACGCAGGTATTGATTGACGGCAAAGTGTATACATTAGGAGGCAGTGAAGACGAAGGCTATCTTCAGCGGGTGGCCTCCTATGTCAATGAGAAGATGGGAGCGATGAGAAAGCTGCCCGGTTTTACAAAACAGAATAATGAATACCAGACCGCCATGATTGCTTTAAATATCGCAGACGATTATTTTAAGTCCCAGGAGCAGGAAGCGCTTTACAGGGACCAGCGGGATGAGATGGAGCGGGAAACCTACAGCTTAAAGCATGAGCTGGTCAGTACCCAGATGAAGCTGGAAGCTGTTTTAAAGGATCTGGAGGAGCGGCAGAATCAACTGGAAAGTCTTGGAAAAGAAAAGGGGAAACTGGAGCGGAGACTGCGGGAGATGGAGAAGAGCCGGTCTTCCGGGGAGCAGGATTCCAATGTGGTAGAGGTGAAATTTTCCAGAGAAGAGAAGGTGGATGTAAAGGAGCGCATAGGTGAGGAATCATCTGGTGCCAAAGAGACAGCTGCTGCTCAGGAGCCTCAGGCGGAGGAGAAGAAAGAGACTGTTTCGGATACCCGTCAGGAGGAGGAAAAGAAGCAGGAGCTGACCCGAAGAGCTATCCATGCTGCTATGGAAGCTAGAGGGGCGGGACACAAAAAGCATTGAGAACAAAGTTGCCGAAAAGATGCTTCATCACAGAAGATGGGGCATCTTTTCTTTCAAAGTAATTACAGGAGAGAAGAAGATGGAGCGAGGAATGGGATTGGAGGTGCTGGCTCCGGCCGGCTCCGTTGAAAGTATGAAGGCGGCTGTGGCAGCCGGGGCAGATGCCGTTTATATGGGAGGCAGCCGTTTCGGGGCCAGGGCGTATGCGGACAATCCGGATGAGGACGGAATGCTGAGGGCCATTGATTATATCCACCTTCATGGGCGAAGACTGTATTTGACGGTCAATACGCTGTTCCGGGAAGAGGAGATGGGAGAGCTTTACGATTATCTGCTGCCCTATTATAAAGAAGGACTGGATGCAGTGATTGTCCAGGACCTGGGAGTGATGGCTTTTATACGGCGCCATTTTCCGGGCCTGGATATTCATGCAAGCACTCAGATGACGATTACCGGTGTTTATGGCGCCAGACTGATGAAGGAGCTGGGCGCAGTGCGGGTGGTCACGGCAAGGGAGCTGTCCCTGGAGGAAATCAGCCGGATTCACCAGCAGGTGGATGTGGAGATTGAGAGTTTTGTACACGGAGCACTGTGCTACTGCTATTCCGGCCAATGTCTGATGAGCAGCCTTATTGGAGGAAGGAGCGGAAACAGAGGACGCTGTGCCCAGCCCTGCCGTTTGCCCTATGAGGCCAGAGAGCGGGGAAAGAAGGCACCGGCCAATCCGGAACAGGAGCGGTATCTGCTGAGCCTGAAGGATCTGTGTACCCTGGACCTGATTCCTCAGATGGCCCAGGCGGGGGTTTATTCCATGAAAATCGAGGGGCGGATGAAGAGTCCAAGATACACAGCAGGAGTGGTGCGGACATACCGCAAATATGTGGACCGGTATCTGGAACATGGAAGCCAGGGGTACCGGGTGGAGCCGGAGGACAAGCGCCAGCTGGCAGAGCTGTTTGACCGGGGAGGCTTTACAGAAGGCTACTACCGGCAGCACAATGGCCGGGATATGGTGGCATTAAAGGAGAAACCGGCTTTCCGCAAAGCCGATCAGGAGCTGTTTGATGAGCTGGACCGGCTGTATGTGAACCGTGAGGTAAAGGAGCCCGTCCGGGGAAAGGTGAGGCTGGAGGAGGGCAGTCCGGCGGAACTCTCCCTGTCTGCGGATGTCCGGGGCAGCCATGGCTGCGTCCGCCGGATTACCGTTCAGGTCCAGGGGCAATGTCCCGGCAGTGCAAAGAACCAGCCTTTGACGAAAGAAAAGGTTCAAAAACAGATTGAGAAGACGGGTTCCACTCCCTTTGAATTTGAACGGCTGGAGACGGAGCTTTCCGGAAGCCTGTTTCTTCCGGTCCAGGCTCTCAATGAACTGCGCCGAAGCGGTCTGGAGCAGCTGCAGGAAGCTGTTTTGATGGAAAGCAGAAGAGGGGAGCCGGAAGGAAACAGGAAAGAGAAGGAGAGAGAAAGAGAGAAAACCGAGGGACAGACTTCTGAGACCTCGGGGATTCCGGAGCTTTGGACTTTTCTGGAAGAACCTGTCCAGCTGCCGGCTGTCCTTCAGGATCCGGGAGTCAGCGGAGTCTACCTGGATGCAGGAGGCTTTCCGGCCGATTCCTGGAAGAAGGCAGTTCAGGAGTGCCGGGAGAACGGAAAACAGTGCTATCTGGCCCTGCCTCATATTTTCCGCACAGAAGGGGAAGCCTTTTTTAAGGAACACCAGGAGGAACTCAGGAAGGCAGGTTTTCAGGGATTTCTCGTCCGGAACCTGGAGGAGCTTCAGTGGCTGAAGGAGAGAGACGAGTCCCTGGCCCGTCTTCCCAGGGTATTGGATGGAACTGTGTACTGCTGGAACAGAGAAACGGTTTCCCTTCTGAAAGACCTGGGGGCGGCCCGGCTGACGCTCCCCTGGGAGCTGAACAGCCGACAGGCCAGGCCGGTGTCCGGCCAGGCGGAGCGGGTGCAGCTTCCGGTGGAGATCCCCGTATATGGAAGAATCCCCATGATGGTGTCGGCTCAGTGTATCCGGAAAACGACTCTGGGCTGCAGCGGAAAGAACGGACAGATGGAGTTAAAGGACCGGACGGGAGCGCGGATGGCGGTTAAGAACCGATGCGCCTTCTGCTACAACACCATTTACAACAGCGCTCCTCTCTCGCTCCTGGGAAATGAGAGCGGGGTTGCGAAACTGGATCCAGCTGTACTCCGCCTGAATTTTACAACGGAGACCGGGGAGGAGACGGCTCAGATCATCCGGGCATTCCGGGAAAGCTTTCTGGAGGGAAAGAAGAGCCGGGTGCCTTTTCAGGATTTCACAAGAGGACACTTTAAGAGGGGCGTAGAGTAACCGGACAAGGAGAGCAGTATGACGAATCTGATTGCGGAGATTTCCAAATATGTGATGATTTTTTTGATGGTAATCTATACCTATGCCAATTTCCGATTCTTTACCCTGGACGATCAGATCCGGCAAAGAAGAGTGTGCGGCAGACAGAACCGCTGTATGTTCCTGATCCATTTTCTGGCTTATCTGACCTTGACGCTGAGGGCAGAGGATGAGGGAATGCGGATGATGCTCTGGGCCTTTTACGGGGCCCAGGCAGTGTTTTTCCTGTGCTACATTTACCTGTTCCGCCTGATCTACCGGAATGTATCCAGACTTCTGGTCAATAACACCTGCATGCTGCTTTCCGTAGGCATGGTGATGCTGACCAGAATATCCATGGCCAGAGGAGATCTGGACAGCGTACTCCGGCAGTTTGTGATCGTGGTGGCCTCTGCTGCTGTGACTTGGCTGATCCCCTGTGTGATGGAGCGGTTCTGGCAGCTGTACCGGCTGCAGTGGGTTTACGCCGGGGCAGGAATGGTCCTGCTTCTGATCGTCTGCGCAGCAGGAAATACCAGCTACGGGGCGCAGCTGTCCATTACCATCGGAGGAATCTCCATTCAGCCTTCCGAATTTGTAAAAATCACCTTTGTATTTTTTGTGGCGGCTATGTTTTATCAATCCTTGGAATTTAAAACCATTGTGGTGACCACGGCTGTGGCAGCTGCCCATGTGGCAGTTCTGGCTCTCTCACGGGATCTGGGCGGTGCATTCCTCTTTTTTGTAACCTATGTTGCCATGCTGTTTGTGGCCACTGGGAAATGGACCTACCTGGCAGCAGGAGCGGGAAGCGGAGTGCTGGCTGCCATTGGGGGATATTATCTGTTTGACCATGTGCGCCGCAGAGTAGCGGCCTGGCAGAATCCATGGGCGGATATTGAGAATACGGGATATCAGATCACCCAGTCTCTTTTTGCAATTGGCACCGGAGGATGGTTCGGTATGGGGCTGTGCCAGGGGATGCCCCAGAAAATTCCGGTGGTGGAAAAGGATTTTGTGTTTGCAGCTATCGGAGAGGAGCTGGGCGGAATCTTTGCCATATGTGTTGTGCTGATCTGTCTGGGCTGTTTTCTTCAGTTTATGCTGATTGCCACCCGTATGGAGGCGGTGTTTTACAAGCTGATCGCCCTGGGACTTGGGCTGGAGTATATTACCCAGGTATTCCTTACAGTGGGAGGCGTGACAAAGTTTATCCCTTCCACAGGGGTGACCCTGCCTTTTGTCAGTTATGGGGGGAGTTCGATTTTCAGCACCTTTATTCTTTTTGGAGTGATGCAGGGGCTGTATATTTTGAAACGGAACGATGAAGAGGAACTGGAAATGGAGGAGGACTGAGCAGCAATGAAAAAAGCGGACCCAAACCCTAAAGCCAACCGGAACATTATGAAGCTGGTGTATGCGGTGACGGCTCTGTTCCTGGGAATGATGGTTTATATGGGATATTTCCTTCAGGTCAGAAGTGAGGATGTGATCAACAATTCCTATAACCCCCGCCTGGACAGCTTTGCGGACCGGGTGGTCAGGGGGGAGATCCTGGCGGCGGACGGCACAGTTCTGGCCCAGACTCATCTGGATCAGAATGGAAATGAAGTCCGGGTCTATCCCTTCGGCAGCCTGTACGGACATGTAGTAGGATACTCTACCAGAGGAAAGACGGGAATAGAATCTCTGGCCAATTTTTACCTCCTCAGCTCCCACGTGAATCTGATGGAACAGATTGTCAATCAACTGATGGGAGAAAATAATCCGGGAGACCACGTGTATACAACGCTGGACCATCAGCTGCAGCAGGCGGCAAGCGATGCCCTGGGAGACCGCCGGGGCGCAGTAGTCGTCATGGAGCCGGATACAGGGAAAATCCTGGCCATGGTATCCAAGCCCGGATACGATCCCAATACCGTGGCTGCGGACTGGGATAGCCTGACCAGTGAGGACAATAATCAGGGGCAGCTTTTAAACCGTGCAACCCAGGGACTTTATCCTCCGGGCTCCACGTTTAAGATTGTGACGGCACTGGAATATATGCGGGAGCATCCGGAGGACTATAAAAATTATCAGTTCGACTGCGATGGCATCTACGAGAATGGGGAGTATCAAATCCGCTGTTATCACAGCACGGCTCATGGTTCCCAGGATTTCATCCACGCCTTTGCCAATTCCTGCAACGGCGCTTTTGCAAACCTTGGTCTGAGCCTGGATCTGTCCGCCTTCAGGGCGACTGCCGAAGGGCTGCTCTTCAACAGCGCGCTTCCGCTGGCGATCCCTTACAGTCAGAGCTCCTTCGTGATGGATGCGGGGGCGGATACTTGGGAGATCCTCCAGACTTCCATGGGCCAAGGTGCTACCCAGATCACCCCCATCCATAACGCAATGATAACGGCTGCAATTGCCAATGGCGGAACGCTGATGAAACCCTATCTGCTGGACCGGGTGGAAAACGGGGCAGAGGAGGAGATTAAGAAATTTCTTCCGGAAGCTTACGGAGAGCTGATGACAGCAGAAGAAGCTGCCAACCTGACAGAGCTTATGCGGGCGGTGGTGACAGAAGGAACCGGCTCCGCGGTGCGGACCGATGCATACACAGCAGCGGCGAAAACCGGTTCCGCAGAATTTGAAACGGGAAAAGAAACCCACGCATGGTTTACCGGATTTGCGCCGGTGGAAGACCCAAGGATTGCGGTAACTGTAATCGTGGAGGAGTCCGGCAGCGGCGGCGCCGTAGCAGGTCCCATTGCCAGAACACTGTTTGACCTTTATTTGAGCCGGTGATGATTCACCGGCTTTTGCTGTGTCTGGCTCTCCATATGCCAGATGGCCGCTATGTCTGGGAAGAAGGCAGAGGAGGCAGTTTGGAAAGCTGTTCTTTGTAATAGGCTGTTTCCGGTTCAATGTGGGAACTGTTCAGGGAATAGAAGTAATTCAGAGCAGCTTTTCGGCAGGTATCGATATGGCTGCGCAGAAAATTCGCAGATGTTTCCGCATCATCCCGGCGGATAAGGCTGTTGAGAATCTCCAGATGCTCCAGCCTCGCATCATGGATTTTGGCGCTGTTCTGTCCGGTTGCAATGACAGCCTTGGTGTTGTCATCAAAGAGCTTGCGCATCATCTCGATCAGATAAGCATTTCCGCAGTGTTCAACGAAGAATAGATGCATGGCGGTATCCAGCCGGAAGGCATCCTCCAGATTTAAGTCCTCTGATTCAAAACGCTTTTGAAAAAACATAAGCTCATCTCTGTTTAAATAGGGAATGGCCAGCCGCAGGGTAATGGGCTCAATTTCAAGTCTGGTCTGGAAAATCTGAAGCACATCATTCAACGATACATCCGTTACATAAATCCCCTTTTTGGGAATCACCTTTACATAACCATCCATTTCCAGCCGGTTGATGGCTTCCCGTATGGGGGTTCGGCTTAATCCGTACTGTGAGGCAAGCTGAACCTCATTCAGCATAGAGCCGGGAGGATAGGTACAGTGAATCAGTTTTTCTTTTAAATCCTGATAGACATGGTATTTCAGTTCAGTCCGCTTGACTGTATGGGGCTGCCTGGGCATTGGGAACACCTCCGTTATGCTTTTATTTTGAAAGGCTTGTTCTGAAAAACACCCTTAATAAAATCTGGTTGTATACATATTGTTTTTATTATAAATCAAATAATCTGAAAAAACAACGGAAAAATGACGTAAAAAATTATGAAAAATTCACAAAAAATGCTGTGAAAAATGTATGTTTACTCTCTTGAATCTTTCATGTATACTACAAATATGCAACTGGTAAGCAAAATAGCTGCGGGAAAGGAGAGTATCAAGGTGATTTTGTCATCCATCTATAGTCAGGATGATTTTGGTAAGTACCCTAAATCAATCCAGACTGCCTTAAAGTTTTTGAAGACAACCGATTTCTCAAAGCTTGAGAATGGGGTACATGAAATTCAGGGGAAGGATATCTATGTACAGGTCTTTGACCAGATTTCCCAGCCGATTGAGAAAACACGGTCGGAGTGCCACAGGAAATACATCGACGTCCAGTTCTGGATTAACGGAAGGGAACTGGTGGGATTTGCCCCGATGAAAAAAGAGTATCCGGTGGCGGAGGGAATTGAGGAACGGGACCTGTATTTTCTGGAAGGAGTTGAGGACGAAATCCAGATTCCCGCTTCCCAGGGTGACTACATGATTTTTTATCCCAGCGATATCCACCGGCCGGGAATTGCAGTGGACAAGCCGGAGACATACCGCAAGGCGGTTGTAAAGGTGCGGGCAGATCTGCAGTAAAAGCAAAATAAATCTAAAAAAATAAAGGAGACTGAACATGTGTACGTATAATCTTGGAAAATTAAAAGTGATCGATCTAACAAAGCCTCTGGACCCCAAGACGGAGACGAGAAGATGCCATCTGTTCCGTTTTAATACAGGAGGTCCGATTCCGGACTTCCATACAATTATGGATTTGACCAGTCATCTGGGAACACATGTGGAGTGCCCGTATCATCATGATGACAACTGGCCTTCTGTGGCGGAGCTTCCCATTACTACATTTATGGGACGGGCTCTGTACCTGGACTTTAAAGACACCATTCCCCACAGAGGCCATATTACAGGGGCGGACCTGGACCGCATCACAGAGGGCAAGCTGCAGGAGGGAGATATCCTGATCCTGGATTCGTCCTATAAACTGGCCCCCTTTACGCCGGATACCAATACAGAGAAGGACCAGCGTCTTCTGGTAAACGGGGAGACGGCCCAGTGGTGCGTAGATCACAAAGTGAAATGTGTTGGCTTTGGGGACGGCGTTTCCATCGAAAATTCCAACGAGGATGTAAAGCCCTTCCATGATATCTGTATGGCGGAGAATATTGTATTTTTGGAGGTATTAAAGAATCTGGACAAGCTGACCAGTGATGTATTTTTTATGTCCTACTCTCCGCTGCCGATTTACGGGCTGGATTCCTGCCCTATCCGTGCTTATGCAATTGAGGGCCTGGAGGAATTTTCATGAAGATCGCGGTAATTGGCGCTGGGGCCATGGGCTCCATCTATGGAGGGCGTCTTTCCCGGCATAATGAAGTATATTTGATTGATACCAAGCAGCAGATTGTGGATAAAATTAACCAGAGTGGGCTGACCCTGCTGGAAGGGGACCAGGAGCTGGTTTTCCATCCTCAGGCAAGGATGAGTGCAAAGGGAATCGGTCCGGTGGATTTGGTGATCCTGTTTGTAAAGGCCCTTTACTCCAGAAACGCCCTGGATGCGGCGAAGGAGCTTTTCGGGGAACATACCTATGTGATGACGCTGCAGAACGGCGCAGGACATGAGGCTGTTTTGGGCGATTATGTAAAACGCAGCCGCATTATTATCGGGACTACAGAGGACAACGGTAGCGTTCTGGAACCGGGAAAGGTCAGACATGGACACGGAGGAGCAGGATACACAAATGTAGGACTTCTGGTTCCGGATGAGAGCGGTATCCTGCAGAAGATCAAGGATAGCTTTGACTGCTGTGGTTTTAATGTGCAGATACATCAAAATATCCAGAAGCTGATCTGGCACAAGCTTTTTACGAATGTTTCTTTAAGCGCTTTAACCGGGGTCCTTCAGGTGGACATGGGCTTCATTGCGGAAGACCCTCATGCATGGGCCGCTGCCCGCAGGCTGATACACGAGGCGGTGGCTGTGGCCGATCAGATGGATCTGGATTTTGATGAGGAAGAGATCGCAGAGGAAGTGAAGAGGACATCCCAGGGCAATCCGACAGGCTGCACTTCCATCCGGGCAGATCTGAGGGATGGAAGAAAGACGGAAGTGGATACCATCAGCGGAGCGGTGGTGCGGGCTGCTCATGAACTTGGAGTGGATGTCCCCTGCCATGAGATGATGGTAAACCTGATCCACAGTATGGAAGCCCGCAGCAGGGGCTGATTGTTCCAGGGCAGCTGTCAATGCCGGTTTGTCCCTGTTTTTTACCGTTTGGAACGGTTGATCGGAATTTTATATTGGCAAACGGTCGGTTAGATGATATACTCATAATCAGACAGCATGGTCCGTCATAGTGAAGCTCGGAAGTGGCATACATTTCCGGGCTTTATAGTTGTCTGTCTGAGAGAAAGAATATACAAGAGAGGAGAACGGCCGGTGTTCCGAGCGGAGGATTACGTAAAGGTAAGAGATCTGGAAGAAGCCTATGAGCTGTGCCAGAAAAGGAGCAGCCTGGTGGTAGGAGGAATGGTCTGGATGAAGATGACATCCCTCACCAAGCGTGTAATTGTGGATTTGTCCGGGCTGGGACTGGATAAGATCGAGGAGACAGAGGAGGAGTTCCGAATCGGCTGCATGTGCAGTTTGAGGCAGCTGGAAACCCATCAGGGCCTGAACGATTATTTTCAGGGGATTTTTAAAGAATGTACCAGACATATTGTTGGAGTGCAGATGCGAAACTGCGCTACTGTGGGGGGAAGCATCTACGGACGTTTTGGATTTTCCGATATTCTCACCTGCATGATGGCCCTGGATTCCTATGTGGAGCTGTACAAGGGAGGGGTGCTGCCCATGGCAGAGTTTGCCGGCCGTCCCATAACCAGAGAGGAACGGGATATTCTGGTTCGGATCATAATCCGGAAAGACGGCAGAAAGGCCGCTTACGCCAGTCAGCGTATCAGCCAGACTGATTTTCCGCAGATTGCCTGCTGTGTTTCGAGGCTGGGGAATTACTGGGATGTCTCTGTAGGAGCCAGGCCGGCCCGGGCAGAAGTAGTCCGCATTCTGGACGATGGACACCACAGCTTAAAGCAGCTGGCAGATGAGGCGGCGGGCCAGTTCCGGTTTGGCTCTAATCTGAGAGGAAGTGCCCGGTACCGCCAGGCGCTGGCCTCGGTTTATGTGCGCAGACTGATGGAATGTCTTACAGGAAGGAGCATCAGCAGATGAAAATACAATTCCGTTTAAATGGAAAAGCAGTGCAGAAAGAGATAAAGGCGGATCTTCTGCTGATTGATCTGCTGCGGGAGCTGGGCTGCTACAGCGTGAAGAGGGGATGTGAAACCTCCAACTGCGGCCTGTGTACTGTCTGGATGGACCAGAAGCCGATCCTCTCCTGTTCCACCCTGGCGGCCAGGGCAGATGGCCGTCACGTGAAAACGCTGGAGGGACTTCAGAAAGAAGCGGAGGAGTTCGGCCGTTTCCTGGCAGCAGAGGGCGGAGAACAGTGCGGCTTCTGCAGCCCCGGATTAATTATGAATGTACTGGCAATGGAACGTGAGCTGGTGAGGCCGGATGAGGAAGAAATTAAGGAATATCTGGCTGGAAACCTTTGCCGGTGCAGCGGATACATGTCTCAGCTTCGTGCCATAAAAAATTATTTAGCCTGTAAGGCCGGGGAAAAAGAGAGGGAGAGCCGGAAAGGAGGTACCGCCTGATGGATGTGAGAGACAGAAAAGCCTGCCGCGTAGTGGGAGCACCTGTTGTGAAAAAGGACGCGATGGCGCTGGTAACGGGAAAGCCGGTCTACACGCAGGATCTGGCGCCGAAGGACTGCCTGGTGGTAAAGGTGCTGCGAAGCCCCTATGCCCATGCCTGGATTGAAGAGATTGACTGTTCCGTGGCCAGGAAGCTGCCGGGAATCGAATGCATTCTGACTTACAAGGACGTTCCTCAGAAACGATTTACCATGGCGGGGCAGACGTTTCCTGAGCCCAGTCCATATGACCGTCTGATCCTGGACCAGAGGGTCCGGTTTGTGGGGGATGCCGTGGCGATCATCGCAGGCGAGAAGGAAGAACAGGTGGAACACGCTATGCGCCTGATCAAGGTGAAATACCAGGTGCTGGAGCCGGTTCTGGATATGCACGATGCAAAGGATGGGAAAATTCTGGTGCATCCGGAGGAAAACTGGAGGGCTCTCTGTGATGTGGGGGCGGATAACCGTCGGAATCTCTGCGCCTCCTCCCTGGAGGAGCATGGAGATGTGGATCAGGTGATGGCTTCCTGTGCCCATGTGGTCGAGAGGGTTTATCATACAAAGGCCAATCAGCAGGCTATGATGGAGACATTCCGGACATATGCCAGCCTGGATACTTACGGACGGCTGAATCTGGTTTCCTCCACCCAGGTACCCTTCCATGTGAGAAGAATCATTGCCAATGCCCTGGATATTTCCAAATCCAAGGTCCGGGTGGTCAAGCCCAGAATCGGCGGCGGTTTTGGAGCCAAGCAGACGGTGGTCAGCGAGGTTTATCCGGCCATTGTGACCTGGATAACCGGAAAGCCATCTATGATGATTTACAGCCGCTATGAATCTCAGATTGCCTCCTCGCCCAGACACGAAATGGAACTGCGGGTGAAAATCGGCTGTGACGATCAGGGAATCTTTCAGGCCATTGATGTCTATACATTGTCCAATACTGGAGCCTATGGGGAGCATGGCCCTACGACTGTAGGATTGTCCGGACATAAATCCATTCCTCTGTACCGGACTCCCAAGGCGTTCCGCTTTGCCTATGATGTGGTTTACACCAACCGGATGTCTGCGGGAGCCTACCGCGGATACGGGGCAACCCAGGGAATCTTTGCGGTGGAGTCGGCGGTGAACGAGCTGGCGGCAGAGCTGGGGATGGACCCGGTTGCATTGAGGGAAAAGAATATGGTGCGTCAGGGCGATGTAATGCCTGCCTACTATGGGGAGGAGGCGAGGAGCTGTGTTCTGGACCGCTGCGTGGCGAGAGTAAAGGAGATGATTGGTTGGGAGCAGAAGTACCCCAGAGTGGACCTTGGAAACGGGAAGGTGCGGGCTGTAGGCCTGGCGATGGCCATGCAGGGTTCTGCTATTGCCGGCGTGGATGTGGCCTCCGTGTCCATTAAGGTTAATGATGACGGATTCTACTCCATGACCATCGGCGCTTCCGATATGGGAACGGGCTGTGACACCACTCTGGCTCAGGTCGCAGCGGAGTGCCTGGAATGTTCCGTGGATGACATTGTAGTTTACGGAACAGATACGGATATTTCGCCCTATGATTCCGGTTCCTATGCCTCCAGCACCGCTTACCTGACCGGAATGGCGGTGGTGAAAACCTGCGAGAGCCTGAAAAAGAAGATTCTGGCCAAGGGAGCTCAGTATCTGGGATGCCGGGAGGAAGAGGTCCTTTTTGACGGCAGGCGGGTATACCGCCCGGATGTGGATGGAACAGGAGAGCGGGAGATTTCCCTGAAGGATATTGGAAACCGCGCGATGTGCAGCAATGAGGATGCGCTGTCTGCCTGCGAATCTCATTCCTCTCCTGTGTCACCGCCTCCTTTTATGGCCGGAGCTGCTGAGGTGGAGGTAGATCTGGAGACAGGAGCGGTTTCGCTGGTAGATTTTGCGGCGGTGGTCGACTGCGGTATTCCCCTGAATATCAATCTGGCCAGAGTTCAGACGGAGGGAGGACTGGCCCAGGGAATCGGAATGGCCCTGTATGAGGAGATTACTTATTCGGATAAAGGCCAGATGTATGAAAATTCTCTGATGCAGTACAAGATTCCCAGCCGTCTGGATGTGGGGAAAATCCGGGTGGAATTTGAGGAAAGCTATGAGCCGACCGGCCCGTTTGGAGCCAAGTCCATTGGCGAGGTGGTGATCAACACGCCTTCTCCGGCGATTGCAGATGCGGTGTACAATGCCACAGGTGTGCGGATCCGTGAACTTCCCATTACGGCAGAAAAGATTTACCGGGGACTGCATCCGGAGGGATAGGACAGAAGAAAGGAAAAGCAGCTGCCAGTTTATTCACCCTTGCATATCCCCGGCAAAAGTTGTATACTAAAGCCAGTTATGACGCAGATGGGTTCTTTTGGAAATTAAGGTCTGCGCCGGATACACACCAAAACCGGGAGGAATTGCAATGATTGAAGCAACGAGCTGCGGCGGTGTGGTTATCTTTCGCGGGAAGATTCTGGTTCTGTACAAGAATTACAAGAATAAGTACGAGGGCTGGGTCCTTCCCAAGGGAACAGTAGAAGCTGGCGAGGAGTATAAGGAAACGGCCCTGCGGGAAGTAAAGGAGGAAACCGGGGTCAGTGCCTCCATCATCAAGTATATCGGAAAGAGTCAATATTCATTCAATACGCCCCAGGACGTAGTGGAGAAGGATGTCCACTGGTATCTGATGATGGCTGACAGCTATTACAGCAAACCACAGCGGGAAGAATACTTTTTGGATTCCGGGTATTATAAATTTTATGAGGCCTATCATCTGCTGAAATTTTCCAATGAAAAGCAGATACTGGAAAAAGCCTACAATGAATACCTGGATTTAAAGAAGAGTAATCTTTGGGGAAGCAAGAAGTATTTTTAGGAAAAAGTAAAGATAAGGAAGTAAGAGATAAAGGCGCTCCGGGATGACTGGGGCGCCTTTGACTGTCTAGTCCTGGGTGACCTGCCGCAAAGTTTCGTACTGCTGACGGTCAGATTACTTCCTTCCTGGCGGAGTCGGTTGACGGTATCTGTTAAGACCTCAGTCCCCGGTAGATATTTCGTTCATACGGTCCCGGGGTCAGCCGTTCCTTTCCGGACAGTCCGGAAGCTTCAGCATAAGTGCTCATATTTATACCATAATTCCAGACGGGCGGCAGAGAATTTTTGCCAAAGCTGAGATTTTAGATTGCGGGGATTCCCATAAATCGTTATAATGGATGTCATAAACGGTGCGAGCAGAAAAAAGAAAGGCGGACTTTACCAATGACAAAACAGGAACTTGCTCTTGAGATCATCCGGCGCCTGAAGAAAGAATACCCGGATGCAGGATGTACTCTGGACTACAATCAGGCATGGAAGCTGCTGGTCAGCGTTCGTCTGGCAGCTCAGTGTACGGATGCGAGGGTCAACGTAGTGGTGGAGGATCTATATAAAAAATATCCGGATGTGAATGCCCTTGCAGATGCGCCGGTGGAGGAGATTGAACGGATTGTAAGGCCCTGCGGTCTGGGAAAGAGCAAGGCCAGGGATATCAGCGCCTGCATGAAGATGATCCGGGATGAATACGGCGGAAAGGTCCCGGACCAGTTTGACCAGCTGTTGAAACTTCCGGGAGTTGGAAGAAAGAGCGCCAATCTGATTATGGGAGATGTGTTTGGCAAGCCGGCGATTGTGACGGATACCCACTGCATCCGGCTGGTAAACCGCATGGGGCTGGTGGATGGCATCAAGGATCCGAAAAAAGTGGAGATGGCACTTTGGAAGCTGATTCCCCCTGAGGAGGGAAGCGATTTCTGCCACCGTCTGGTTTATCACGGGCGGGATGTGTGTACGGCCCGGACCAAGCCCTTCTGCGGGCGCTGCTGCCTGAAGGATATTTGCCCAAAAGCCGGGGTGGAAGCATGGCAGTAGGATGAGGACAGTCTGACCATATAAGATATGTGAGACTGGAGGTTGAAAAATGGGAAGAGGATGGCTGGATTTCAGAAGCCGTGAGGAAAAAGAGCGGGATTACCGGGAATTTGCCGAGAGGGTATTTCCGGGAGGCACAGAACACAAAAAGAGGGTGAGAGAGCGCTTAAAAGAGCTTTTGCCTAAGGAAGATGTGACCTATGTATTTATGTATTATGTGGCCCTGAAGGACTTGCTGGTCAGAAGGCCGTCCACTACCTTTGAGGAGGGGATGCGCCAGGTGTGCGGCGAGATTCGGGTGATGCGGATAACGCCCCAGATAAAGGAGGCAATTCAGAAGGTTTTGGAGGAAGATCAGATCGGGAGCGGTGAGGCCTAGGGCCTGCCGCTTCTTTTGGGCTGTTCACAAAAAATTTAGATTCCGTTCATTGACAATTGATGGAAGATGTGGTTTACTTTACAAGTGACAGGGTGTCATGGATGACAGGCTGTCACCTGCGGAGCAGTGAAAAGGCGCTGCAGATCTTGTACAAATGACAGCAAAAAAGGAAGGGATTACATGCCAACCCAGCGATTTTTTAATCTGAAGGAGGAGAAGCGCAGGGCGATCCTGGATGCTGCGTTTCACGAATTTTCCAGAACCTCCTATGCAAATGCCTCCATCAACCAGATTATTAAGGAAGCAGATATTTCCAGAGGAAGCTTTTACACTTATTTTGAAGATAAGGATGATCTGATGCGCTATCTGGTGCGGGATTTTAAGGAGAGCTGCAAGGAACGGATCCTGAAAGTCCTGGACCAGTGCCAGGGAGACCCCTTTGAAACGGTCTGCCGTCTTCTGAAGGAGCTGATGGAGGGCCGCCAGCCGGAAAATGCTTACGCGCTCTATAAAAACTCCCTGATGGATATGAATGTGGTGCATCAGAATCAGCTTCTGGGAATGGAACGCTCCGGGACAGGCGGAGAGGAGCAGAGGCAGTTCATACACGAGCTTCTTGCCCATATTGACCAGAAACAGTTCCCTCTGGGGGATGAGGAGAAGGCGGCCTGCCTGATCGAGATGATGTTTGTTATTGGGGTGAAGGCTGTTACCACCTACTATATGGGTGCGGCGGAGGAAGGAGAGATCCTCCGGTCCGCCAGAAACCAGATGAATATACTGAAAAACGGGGCGTTTGCCTGAATGTGGATGGAAGAAGGATATTGAAATGAGCAGACATAAAATCAAAGGGACAAGAGGAACTGGCAGAGCTGCCGCACTGACTCTGGCCGCTGTGATGACGGCTGTGGGGCCGACTGCGGTTTACGGAGCAGAGAGGCCCGATGACAATCTGATCGATGTGGAGGCTCCAAGACCGGATTATAATGCAGATCTGAGCCCGTCTTTTGCTTACTCGGAGGAAAAGTGGGCTTCCCTGCGGGACAATGTAATGGAGTATGGGGAGCTGGCGGATTTGATCCATGAGTACAATCCTACGGTCAGAAGCAACCGCTCCTCCTATAACGATATGAGGAACAGCGATTTAAACGATGTCTATGACTCTGTTATGGAGGATGTGCGTGATATCTGGGATGCGGCGGATTCAGCAGCGGCAAATGATGATTATATTACGGAGGCTTCCCAGAACTTCAGCGCCAACAGCCTTGCCCAGCAGGCAGACGACAACTACGAGGACCCGGAGATGGAAAAACTCCGGTATGACCAGACGGAAGCAAATTTGGTGTATCAGGCCCAGCAGCTGATGAGTACCTATGAGCAGGCAGGATACAACATGGAATATCTGCAGAACACCAGAAATCTTCTGGAAACGCAGTACAACATTACCCAGGCCCAGAGAAATGTGGGAATGGCCACAGATACGGATGTGCTCAATGCCCAGAAAAGCGTGCAGGACCAGGATGCTTCCATCCTTTCCGCACAGAAATCGGAAGACAATGTGCACCGCCAGCTGTGCCTGATGCTGGGGTGGCAGGCGGACGCACAGCCGGAAATCCGCGCGTTGCCGGAGCCGGATCTGACCAGAATCGATGCCATGAATCCCTCAGCGGACCTGGCAAAGGCGGTGGCGAACAACTACGATGTGCGCTATTATGACAAGATGAGCCAGAATGTAAATACGACAGAAAAGAAGGATTCTGCCATCGCCAGCCGCCAGAATGCGGAAGACACGGTGGCACGCTCCCTCAACAGCCAGTATAATACAGTGATCACCACCAGGGATTCCCTTAATACGGCTCAGACTCAGCTTCAGCTGGCTCAGACCAATCTGAATACGGCTGCAGCTCAGCTGGCGGTGGGAACCATCACCCAGGCGGAATACCAGAGTGTGGAGAACAGCTGTCTGTCCGCTGAGAATGCGGTTCGGACCGCGAAGCTTCAGCTCCAGCTGGCCATGGATGGCTATGACTGGATTTTGAACGGGCTGACTCTGTCTTGATTTTGCAAAGGGAGTGATGGGATGAAACGGATAAAAGGATATAAAACGGTTCTGTGCCTGGGGCTGGCGGCGGTCCTGAGTGCGGGGACTGCCATTACGGCTTTAGCAGATGCAACGCCGGAGGAGATGGCCCGTCTGGATGACAACCAGATGGAATATGATGAAGTTTTTAATTTGATCAAATATAAGTATGGGCCGATTAAGAGCGCCTATGCCCAGGTAGAGTCCAGTATCAGCGGAAGCGAGGATATCTTGCTGGAGACCAGTTTGGTGGCCGATGATCTGATGCGTACCGCTCAGGATCTGGAGGATTCTATGGAGGGAATGTCTCCGGAGGCAAAGGCGTCTGTCCGGGCGCAGATAAGCGCCTTGAAATCGCAGGCAAGCGCCACCAGGAATACGCTGTTTTTCAGCAACCAGCAGATCAATTCCTCCAGAGACTATGCCTCCCGCACGCTGGACCGCACGACCAATGGTCTGACCTGGCAGGTGGAGAGCCTGATGAACCAGTATCAGCAGCTCCTTTCACAGCGACAGATTGCGGCAAAGGCTGTGGAGCTGTCCCAAAGAGCCAGGGACCTGCAGGTACAGATGGAGAGCCAGGGCATGGCGGTGAGCGCAGATGTACTTTCGGCTTCAGCCCAGCTGTCCTCGGCTCAGGACCAGTTAAAGTCCCTGGATGATGGGATTGAAACACTTAGAGAAACCCTCTGCAGTTTTGCCGGCGTAAGTCCGGGCGGGGATATGCAGATCGGCGCAGTTCCGGCGGCCGATGCAGCGGCGGTTTCCAGCATTGATATAACAGGCGATTTAGAAAAGGCGGTCAACAACAACTACAACGTCATTGCCATGCGTTCTGGCGGCAGCAGCCAGAGTCTGGTAGAACAGCAGCTGGTGAAATCCACAACCGCCAAGAAGAACAAGATGAGGGATACGGAGTACACAGAAAACCAGGTCCGCTCCAATGTGCAGACCCTCTATGACGACATCCTGGAGAAAAAGGCCCTTTACGATTCGGCTTCTACTGCATGGCAGAGTGCCCAGAATACCTGGAATGCAGTCCAGGTCCAGCGGCAGACGGGTATGCTCAGCGATGTCCAGTATCTTCAGCAGGAGCTGGCCTACCTTCAGGCCAAGTCCCAGATGGAGTGTGCGGACCTGAACCTGCAGCAGTCCATGCGCAGCTATGGGTGGGCTGTGAAGGGCGTGGAAGTGACGGCAGAATAATAAAAAGGGAAGTTCCTTTCGAAGATTGGGAGAAAGGTGCTTCCCTTTTTTGGAGTCTCAGGCCGAAGAAAAAAGGGCAAGGTCTTTATAAAGTTAAGGTAAAAGTCGAAAAACGTTGGATAAATTACGAAAAAGATAATAATATGAAAAAAATGCAAGAAAAAAGTGATAAAATCAAGAAATCGTCTTGCATTATTGCAAAAACAGTGCTATGATTTTAATAGCAGAAATATAATATTTTTGAGGAGCGTGGTAACAGTTCAGAGCTTGAAATGAGGTGAGCATATGCTGATGCGTCAGGTGGATTTGAAAGCGATGGCGGTAAGACCCATATCCATATCTTATTTGATACAGACGGCGAATCAATTTGACTGCGATATCTATATGATGAGCAGCAGAGAGAGCGCCAACGTAAAAAATTACGATGAGATGAAGAAGGTAAGTATGAATATGAGCCCGCTGGTTTTCTACTTTAAGGGAAGCGATGAGGAGGAAGCTGGTGAGCGGATCCAGCGGATCTTTACGCTGAGTTAATGAAAAGGAGCGACAGAGAAAGGACATGCAGTGTACATAAAACGGGAGAGCCTGAAAGATTCCAGAGCTCTCCTTTTTTTGTGCCCTCAAAGGACTGCCGCTTGACTTATGGAATATTATCATCTACAATCTATAACAGCCTGAACAGAGGAAAATAAAGAAAAATGATCAAGAGAAGGAAGCATGGCGATGGGAATAGTAAAGGCCACCAAGCTGATTTTTGAATATGTCAAGCGGGATGAGCAGGAACATGTAGAAGAAGTAAAACGCGCTATTGACAATATGGATGTGGATATTAAGAAGGGGGATTTTGTGGCTATTCTGGGGCATAATGGGTCCGGAAAGTCTACCTTCGCCAAGCAGATCAACGGGATTCTCATGCCTACGGGAGGAACCGTGCTGGTGTCCGGCATGGATACCAGGGATGAAGACCACATTTGGGATATCCGGAAAACAGCTGGGATGGTGTTTCAGAACCCGGACAACCAGATTATTGGAAATGTGGTGGAGGAGGATGTGGGATTCGGCCCGGAAAATCTTGGGGTCCCCACCGATGAAATCTGGAAGCGGGTGGATGAGAGCCTGGAGGCGGTGGGGATGACGGCCTACCGCCTCCAGTCCCCCAACAAGCTTTCGGGAGGACAAAAGCAGAGGGTGGCCATTGCCGGAGTGATGGCCATGAAGCCGCAGTGCATTATCCTGGATGAGCCAACGGCCATGTTGGATCCCAATGGGCGCAGAGAGGTAATCCGTACCATCCGGCAGCTGAACGAGAGCCAGGGGGTGACGGTCCTTTTGATTACCCACTACATGGAGGAAGCTACCTGGGCGGACCGGATTATCGTGATGGACGATGGAAAGATCGTGATGGACGGAAAGCCCAGAGAAATCTTCTCTAGAGTGCGGGAACTGAAGAAATGCGGCCTGGATGTGCCACAGGCCACAGAGCTGGCTTTTGAACTGAAGGAGGCGGGGATGCCTCTTCCCGACGGCATTTTGAGCCGCCAGGAGCTGGCAGAGGAGCTGAAGAGGATTTTGGAACCCTCTGTGAGGACCCAGGGGATCGGAAAGGAAACGGGAGAAAAGAATGTCCATTAAAGCAGTTGATCTGTGCTTTACGTACGGCGCTGGAACCGCCTTTGAGCAGAAGGCCCTTAAACATGTGAATTTTGAAATACAAGATGGGGAATTCGTGGGATTGATTGGACACACGGGTTCGGGAAAATCCACCTTAATCCAGCATTTAAACGGCCTGGAACGGGCGACCAGCGGACATATTTATTACAACGGAACCGATATTTACAGCGACGGATATAATATGAAGGAACTGAGAAGCAAGGTGGGGCTGGTATTTCAATATCCGGAGCATCAGCTTTTCGAGGTGGATGTACTGTCTGACGTCTGCTTTGGTCCGAAAAACCAGGGGCTTGACCCGGATGAGGCCAAGGAGAGAGCCAAGCAGGCTCTTGCCCTGGTGGGAATGGGACCGGAATATTATGAGCAGTCTCCTTTTGAGCTCTCCGGCGGCCAAAAGCGCCGGGTTGCCATAGCCGGAGTGCTGGCGATGGAGCCGGAGGTCCTGATCCTGGACGAGCCTACGGCAGGACTGGACCCCAGGGGAAGGGACGATCTGCTGAACAAGCTGAAGGCTCTTCACGAAGGAAGAGGACTTACCATTATCCTGGTATCCCACAGTATGGAGGATGTGGCGCGGTTTGCCGGCCGCCTGATGGTGATGAACCACGGGGAAAAGGTCTTTGACGGAACGCCCAAGGAGGTATTCCGCCATTATAAGGAACTGGAAAAAATCGGATTGGCGGCGCCCCAGATCACCTATCTGGTTCATGATCTAAAGGATATGGGACTGGAGATTGATGAGGATATTACAACAGTGCCGGAGGCCAGAGACACGATCTTGAGGCTGTACCAAAAGCAACAGGAGAGAGTAAAATGTTAAGAGATATTACGCTGGGACAATATTATCCGGTGGATTCTGCGGTTCACCGCCTGGACCCAAGGACGAAGCTGTTTGGTACCATGGTCTACATTATTTCCCTTTTCATTGCCGACAATATTGGGGGATACCTGCTGGCGACTCTGGCGCTTGCGGCGGTCATCCGCCTTACAAAGGTACCCTTTGGTTTTATGGTGCGGGGGCTGAAGGCAGTATTGATCCTTCTGCTGATCAGCGTCAGTTTCAATCTGTTTCTGACCGATGGGGAGACACTGGTTAAGTTCTGGATTTTCCGGATTACCAGGGAGGGCCTGAGTCTGGCGCTGTTTATGGCGCTTCGCCTGATCTATCTGGTCATCGGTTCTTCGGTGATGACCCTGACGACAACGCCGAACCAGCTGACGGACGGCCTGGAAAAGAGCCTGGGATTTTTAAATAAGGTGGGAGTTCCGGTTCACGAGGTTTCCATGATGATGTCCATTGCCCTCAGGTTTATCCCCATTCTGGTGGAGGAGACGGATAAAATCATGAAGGCCCAGATGGCCAGGGGAGCGGATTTTGAGTCCGGGAATCTGATCAAGAAGGCCAAGGCTATGGTGCCTTTGCTGGTGCCTCTGTTTATCTCTGCTTTCCGCCGGGCCACTGATCTGGCTATGGCCATGGAGGCCAGGTGCTACCGGGGAGGAGAGGGGAGAACAAAGATGAAGCCTCTCCGTTACGGGAAAGGAGACCGGGCAGCTTACTGCCTCTTTGCGGTCTATTTGGCTGCCGCCGCTGCGCTGCGGATGGCCTTTTAAATCAATAAAAATGGAAAAGGATCGTCTGAAAAATATGAGAAGAATCCGACTGACAGTAGCCTATGACGGGACCAATTACCACGGCTGGCAGATACAGCCCGGGGTAGTGACCATTGAATCAGTGCTGAATGAGGCCTTGACGGAACTGTTTGGGGAGGAGATCGCGGTGATCGGAGCCAGCCGGACGGACTCCGGGGTTCACGCCAGGGGAAATGTGGCGGTGTTCGACACGGAGGGAAAGATGGCCGCCGACCGGATCTGCTTTGCCCTGAATCAGCGGCTTCCGGAGGATATCCGGGTGCAGGATTCCTGCCAGGTCCCTTCAGACTGGCATCCCAGGAAGCAGCACTGCGTAAAAACTTACGAATATAAAATACTGAATCGGAGAATGGAGCTGCCGGACCGGCGGCTTTATGCGTATTTCTATTATTATGACCTGGATCTGGAGCGGATGAAGGAGGCGGCCTCCTATCTGCTGGGCGAACATGATTTTAAGAGCTTCTGCAGCGCCAAAAGCCAGGTGGAGGATACGGTCCGGACCATATACAGTCTGGATATTCTCAAGGAGGGGGATGAAATCACCCTCCGCATCCGGGGAAACGGTTTCCTCTATAATATGGTAAGGATCATTGCAGGCACTCTTCTGAACGTGGGAAACGGACGCATGGAGCCGGAAGAACTTGCAGAGATCCTAAAAGCCAGGGACCGGAGGGCGGCAGGCCCAACCGCTCCGGCCAAGGGGCTGACCCTGGTGGGGATGGAGTATGAGCCTTTCTGAAATCCGCAGGCGGCCGGGATGGAAGGAACTGCCGGAGACTTTACGAAAATCATACGAAATTCCTTCAAAAAAAGGCCTTGACAGGAAGGTGAGCTGCGGATATAATGACAGGGTGTGTACGTAAATACGCAGTATTTTTCGTGCGCAAAAGCTGAATAACAGCAACCACAGTCAATATTACAGGAGGTGAAAGGAATGCCCACATTTAACCAGTTAGTAAGAAAGGGAAGACAGACCAGCGTTAAGAAGTCTACCGCTCCGGCTCTGCAGAGAGGATACAACTCTTTA
>DWYS01000106.1 GCA_019118585.1 Candidatus Enterocloster faecavium
TTCTGCTTCATCAATGGCCTCGTAGGGCATCAGCTCGTAGAAGCTGTCATCGTAGCTCAAGAAGGACAGGGCAACTACGTCATCCCAGTTGTCCCATACCCACTGCTCGACCTCGTCCCACTCATTGTCCCTCACGTGAACGGTGATGGAACAGTTGTGGTCCACATAGTGCTCCATGAACATTTTGTAATTTTCCAGCTGCTCCACAGCGGATACATCGGCTTTCACCCGGCCGGAGGGAGCCTGGACGGGGAATTCCACAACCTTGGTAGTGGGGTCCTGGGGGTCCTGTCCTACTTCCGGAAGCACCGGGTATCCCAGATCCTCGCAGACCCGGCACAGGGGGTCAGCGGCGGTGATGCGGATGCGGCGGATGTAGTAAGGAGAGTGGGAGTAATGGACTCCGCTGGACACCGTAGGCAGAAGGGAAAGGGTTCCCTCAGGCTTGATGGTAGTTACCAGCAGGGGCACGTTTCCGCCTAAACGCAGAGCGATATCCTTGGCCGCCTTGTGGGCGGTTTCCCGAAGCTCCTCCAGAAGGCCGATCTGCTCGTCTTTGGTCATGCCGGTGGCGTTGACCATATCCTGCCATCCGGTGAGGGAGCAGCCCAGAAGACGGTCGCGCTGCTGCACTGCGTTCCAGGAGAACATCTCCAGCTGGCGGCAGGTCATGCGGTATCCGGCTCTGGCGGAGAGACGCTGCGCTTCCAGAAGGGCCTTGCGGTCCAGCTTGCCGTCCTCGGACACAAAGCCCATTACATTCAGGGTGGTCAGATTGCATAGACCATGGCTGTCCAGAAGAATTTCTCCGCAGGGGTTGCAGCCGTTGAAGTTGGGACGGCGCTTTGCACCGGCAATTTCATTAATCCATCCAGGCTCTCCGGAATAGCGCATCTGCTGCAGATGCCAGTGAAGCTTTTCCCTGGTGGGCTTTTCACGATAGAAAATGGAATTGTTGCTCATCTGGCGGTGGGCGATGGACTTGTCGATTTCCCAGCGGCCGTTTACCTGGCGGTACAGCTGGCTCTTGGCCTGGATACAGGTTTCATCGTCCGCGTCAATGAGTCCGATCTCCGAGGTGCGGCGCACTCCTCCGGAAACCACGTTCTCTCCAATGATATTGGCAATATCCAGAAGGTCGATGGGCTTTAAGGACACCCACTGACAACCGGAGCGGGAGCCTGCGGCGGCGATGACTTTGTGGATCTTGTCGATCATGGCCATCATGGAGCCGAAGCCGCTGGCGGTGCCGCCGAAGGTTTTCAGCCGCTCGCCCTTGGGACGGATGGAATCGTAGATGACTACCAGACGGTGGATGCCCCGGTACTCCCGGTTGGTGATAATGTCAAAGTAGTGGGTCAAGGCCTGAGCCCATCCTTCTTTGGAATCACCGATGGCCAGGGTGGCGGTGTCACGGGAGAAAGTCAAATCCGTGTATTCCAGACGGTCCTTAGGTGCAAGGGGGGCGTAGGATTTATGGAGGATCTCCAAATCTGTGCGTACCGGAGGAAGTTTTTCCGCATCGGATTTTAAGACCCGGACGCCTACGCCGCTTCCTACCATCAGCAGGTAGAACAGGTCATGATAGGCGGAAAAACTGTCAATAACCGTAAAGGCGCAGTTGTAGTTGGCCATGGGATACTGTTCTGCTACCGGAGTTCCGCCAACCCAAAGGGTACGGCCGGAAAGGAACTGACGCATATGGTAGATATTATCGTAGAGCTTCTCTGCCTCCTCCCGGGAAGTGGGAGCCAGGGAACAGTTGTATTCCACTGCCCGGCAGACGGTTTCCCACCAGAATTCCCGGCGTCCCAGACGGGGCAGGAAACGAGAATAGGTACGGGTATACACAAAGGCTCCCAGCTGGTCCATGGGATTGGGAGCATGTTTGTAGGGGCTTAAAAATTCCTGGCTCAGAATACCTTCCTTCCAGTCCGCGCTGGCCCGCTCTTTCTCCTTTTCCAGGCGGTAGCGGATGTACGCCTTGGCCGTCTGGTAATGCTTTTTCTCAAAAAGGGTTTCCTCCACCGTATCCTGGATGGTTTCAATGTCCCAGATTTCTTCCTGACGGGCCATAAGCTTTTCCGTCACTGCCTGGGTGATGCCCGCGATCTCCTCCTCATCGTGTTCCCCTGCTGCGGCAGAGGCCAGAGAGATGGCCCGGGAGATAAAATTTGCGTCAAATGGAACCACTTTGCCGCTGCGTTTTCGTACGTTCATAAGAATATCCTCCAACTTGAAACGATTGCCGTATATATTGTGTTTTAATAAAAACATGCACTACATATCGTATCTCATTTGGTCTCCTCTGTCAATACTGGAAACATTGTCAGAAACTTCCATTCAAATGGAGGCAGCTGTATGCCGCCAGGAGAAAGGGGGAATGAGTTTACTTAAATTTTACTCAAAAATGACCATACCGTGATATTTATAACAAAATTTGAGAGGTACAATCATTCCATTGACAAAGATACCGAGCTTCACAAAAGAACAGGAGGAAACAACAGTGAAAAAGAAAATGTTAGCCTTAGGGCTTTGCGCATGTATGGCGGCGGGGATGACCGCCTGCTCTGCAAACAGCACATCACAGGAGACCACGGCTGCCCAGAGCCAGGAGAGCAGCGCGGCGGAGAGCAGCCAGAAAACGGACGAAGCTCAGACAGAGGCGGAGAGCCAGAAGGCCCAGGGCCAGCCGGAGCAGACAGAGCCTCTCCTGGTATACTTAAACGATTTTGACGCAGTAATCGGCGATCTGTTTAAGGAAGCAACAGGCTATGATGTGGAAGTAGTAGTCGGAAACGGTGCGGAGACCATGTCCAGAATCGAGGCGGAGAAGAGCAATCCTCAGTGGGATGTGGTGTGGATCGATTCCATGTACGATATTTACAATCTGTCCCAGGACGGTTCTCTTCTGACCGGCTGGGAGCCGGAGAATGCGGCCAACCTGACGGAATTTTCGGCCGGTCTGGTTCCGGAGAATAAATGCTTTTACCCCACCGGCACCCATGCGGCCGGCGTGCTGGTGTACCGCAATGATGTGTACGATGAGACCACCGCTCCCAAGTCCATCGACGATCTGACCGACCCCAGATTTGCGGGACAGGTAGGAATGGCAGATCCCGGAGTGGCGGCCCCGGCCTATCCTCTGGCAGCGGGGATCATGGATGCCAAAGGGCTGGAAGGCGGAAAGGAGTATTTTACCACCCTCTTTGAGCAGGGGCTGAAGGTTTATCCCAAGAACCCCCAGGTTGTCCAGGCTCTTGCCAGCAAAGAGATCTCCGTAGCCCTTCTTCAGGAGAGCAATGCCTATGAAATGGTAAACAGCGGTGAGCCCATCACCATCGTGTGGCCTGAGGAGGGAGCGCCCGGCTCCACCAGAGTAGCGGCCATCAACGCTTCTACCGACCAGATGGAGATTGCACAGATGTTCGTCAATTTCCTGCTGGATGCAGATACCCAGCAGGCCCTGGTCAATACCGGCGATGAGGGCTACTTTGAGCCCTCCGTGGAAGGCGTACAGCAGAAGGAAGACCGGGACCCCAATGCCAAGCTGGTTGTAGCGGATGTGGTATTCGGTGCGGAGAATGAGGCGGATATCAAGGCCTGGTTTGCCGATATGTCCGCAATGTAAGGGGTCTCCTTATATAAGGATTTAGGATAGTGGAGTACGATCATGAAGTTTAGAGAAAATATTGCAGGGTCGCTGGTCTTGGCGATCCTGACCATCCTGGTGCTGCTGCCTCTGGTTATGGTACTGCTCCAGGTGGTATGCCCGGGTCTGACGCTCAGCAAGCTGGACCTGGGCAATTTAAGTCTGGTGCTGGATGTATTTGTCCGGCCCCTCTGGAAAAAGGCGTTCATCAATTCCGCCGCCATGAGCCTGTGCACCACGGCGGCGGGACTTCTGCTGGCGGGAGTCCTGGCCCATATAAGGGTCAAATATGACTTTCCCCTGGCAAAGCTTCTGGATATTGTCAGCTGGATCCTGATGATCATGCCATCCTTCATCCTGGCCCAGGGATGGGTTTACTTCGCTTCCGGAAACGGGATTGCCCGCTCCTGGCTGGGCATCGAGGGGATGAACAATTTCCTGTTCAGCTTTCCCGGTCTGGTGACGGTGATGGTGCTGTGCAAATATCCCATGGCCTATGTTGCCATCAAAGGGGCGCTGGAGTGGTATCCGGCCCGGCTGGTCCATGCGGCCAGACTGAACGGGGCTACCCCTTTTAAGGCATGGACCAGCGTCCAGCTGCCTCTGTGCATGCCCACCTACTTTTCCGCGGCCATGCTGATTTTTATGGATACCGTAGGAGATTACGGAATGTCCTCCACCATTACGGCGGTCTATTCCTTCCCAACCCTGCCCTATACCATCTACAGCGCCATCTGCTCCTCGCCGGTGCGCTTTGATATGGCGGGAGTGCTGTCCCTTTACCTGGTGGTGATGATTGTCATTGCCATGGGTCTGCAGTTTTATGCAATGGGGAGAAAGCGTTTTGATTATCTGGACAGCGGAACGGAGCAGGTGGTGCCGAGAAAGGCGGGGACGGGAGCGACCGCCCTTCTGACGGTGTTCTGCGGCCTGTTCAGCCTGGTGGCCCTGGGAATTCCGGTGGGCTCCAACTTTATTATGTCCTTCTCTGATTCCTTCAGCATCGAGAAGTTCCGCTTTACCCTGGACAATTATCAAAATGTGCTGCAGATGGACGGGGCCCTTTTAACGGGTGTAAAGCACTCCCTGACCCTGGCGGCTGTGGCGGCTGTCATCGGACTGCTGGTGGGATTTGCGGTAGCTTATATCCTGACCTACTCTCAGTTTAAATTAAAACGGCTCATCGATATGCTGACCCTGGTAGCCATGGCGGTTCCGGGAGTGGTGCTGGGTATCGGATATATTTTCGTGTGGAATCAGAAATGGCTTCAGCCTCTGGGTTTAAATCTTTATGGAAAGCCCTCTATTCTGGTGCTGGCCAGCGTGGCCTCGGCAGTCCCCCTCATCAACCGGGTGCTGGTGGGCGGTATGTCAAAGGTGCCTCAGGAGCTTCTGACCGCCTCCCAGGTTCAGGGAGCCAGACTGGGGCGCAGGCTGAAAACCGTGCTTCTGCCCCTGCTGCATTCCAGCATGGTGTCGGCGGTGCTGGCGGCCTTCGGAGGCAGCGTATTCAACCTGGCCATCACCACCATTTTGTATCCTCCCAACTACAGCACCCTTCCGGTGTACATCAGCGATTCCTACAATGACCTGAATTTCGGCTATGCCGCAGCAGCTACCATCGTAGGAGGAACCTTCATTGTGGCCATTATGCTTCTGCTGGAAGTGATTTTAAACACAGGAAAGAGGAACCGTTATGCAGACCATACTTGAAATCGAGAATGTAAAAAAGAAATATGGGAAGACCCAGGTATTAAACGGCATCAGCCTCAAGGTGGAGGAGGGGGAGATCATCAGTGTTCTGGGGCCCTCCGGCTGCGGAAAATCCACCCTTTTAAGGATCATTGCCGGCATTCTGCCCCTGGACGGAGGCGTGGTGCGCATCCGTGGACAGGAGGTATCCGGCCCTCACCACAACCTTCCGGCGGAGAAACGGGGGATCAATATGGTTTTCCAGGATTTTGCCCTTTGGCCTCACATGAAGGTGGAAGACAACATCACCTACGGTCTGAAGATCCAGAAGGTAGACAAAGAGGAGAGCAAAAGAAGGGTGGAGGAGATCGCGGGGCTGCTCCACCTGGACGGGCTTCTGGGCCGCTATCCGGCGGAGCTGTCCGGAGGACAGCAGCAGCGTGTGGCCATCGCCCGGGCGCTGGTGACCAAGCCCTCCATCGTGCTGCTGGACGAGCCATTGTGCAATCTGGATGTGCAGCTGCGGATTGAGATGCGAACGGAGATGTCCTATCTGTTCCACAAGCTGAAAACCACAGTGTTCCATGTAACCCACGACCCATCTGAGGCTTTTGCCATGGCGGACCGGATTATCGTTATGAACGGGGGAAAGATCGACCAGGCAGATGAACCGAGAAACTGTTATCTGAGGCCCAGGACCGCCCTGGTGGCCGGACTGTTGGGAGCGGGAAATGATCTGAAGGGAGTAACGCTTCTGGAAGGGGATCAAAAGGGCTGCCGGATTCAGGTGGGACAGGAACAGCTGGACGGGCTGTTCTTCCCCTCTGAGGATCATGCAGAAAAATCCCAGGGCCATAAGCTGGCCGAGCTTCGCTTCCGCCCGGAGGACGGACACTGGCTGGGGGAGAAGGCAGAGGGCAACTGCTTTAAGGCCCGCTCCATCCTCTCCACCTTTGAGGGAGGCTGCTACCGGGTGAAGATGGAGACCGGGAACGGGCAGGAATTCTGCATCCTCCATCAAAATCCCATTCCGGAACAGACGGAAGGTTACGTTCAGGTAGATAAGGAGAAATTGTATGTCTATGGATCGCTTGCTGGTTAAAGGCGGATACGGGGAGCACGGCAGGAGCTGCTTTCTGCTGCCCATGGGAGAAAACAGGTACTGTATGCTGGACTGCGGCATCATGGATACGGACCCTCAGCCCTATCCCCAGGTGGAGCCGGAACTCCTAAAACGGACGGAATATCTCTTTTTAAGCCACTGCCACAAGGACCACAGCGGAGCATTTGAGCATTTCTGCAGTCAGGGCTTTTCCGGATGGCTGGTGACCACGGCGCCTACCATGAAGTTTTCCGGCATCGACTATGACAAGACCATCCTTCTGCCGGACCCCAAGGGAGAGATGACCGAGCCCGTAACCTTAAAGGGCGGCCTGTCCTTCTTTTACGGCAGAACGGGCCACTGCGCCGGGAGCATCTGGCTGCACCTCTTCGGGACCGTGGGAAATATATGCTATTCCGGCGATTACCAGAGAAGGGCCCTGGCCTATGAAACGGATGTCATCCGGGGACGCCATGGGGATCTGGCCATTCTGGATTGCGCACATGTGGATGCCATGGAGGACGGAGACGGACTGCGGGCCAGAATGACGGAACGGATTCGGGAAATCCTTCAGGAGGGAAGAAGAGTGATCATGCCCCTTCCCAAGTACGGCAGAGGTCCGGAGGTGGTCCTCATGCTGCGCCGGGGGCTTCCGGAAGCAAAAATCAGGGCGGATGAGACCATGAGGAATCTCATCCGGGAAACTTTGAAGTGGGAGCAGTGGATTAAGCCGGAGGCGGCGGCAGAGCTTCGGGATTTTCTGGCCCAGCCCTCCCCGGATGAAAAAGGCTATGACGTTCTCCTCATCGGGGACACCCACCTGGAGAAGCCGGAAAACAGCCGTCTGGCTATAGAGGAGACCGAAAAGGGTGCCATGGCCCTTCTCACCGGCCGTGTGAAGAAGGGGTGCTGCACGGAGCGGCTGCTGCGGGAGGGGAAGGCTTTTACCATGGCCTACCCCCATCACCAGAGCCGGAAGGATTTTCTGGAGATGGTGGGGGAGAATCATTTTCAGACGGTGCTGCCCTTCCACAACAACCAGAAGGAAGTCCTTTGGGAAGGAAATACAGGAGAAATGTCCTGAGCAATTCGTTTAAATGGCGCAATGAGGTTTGGAAAATATCCTGAATCCGTTGCGTCTTTTTTTATTTTCCGATATACTGGATAGCAGACTTCCGATGCATTGAAAAACAGAAAGAGGGAAGGATGAGAGAAAAATGGAACTGTTCGATCTGCACTGTGATACCCTGGTAAAATACCAGGAGGAGGGGAAGGATTTTCTGAGCGGGGGAACGATGTTCTCCCTAAGAAACCGCCGCCTTCTGAAGCGGATGTGCCAGACCATGGCGATCTTTGTGCCGGATTCGGTGAGGGGACAGGAGGCGGAAGCATATTTTGACCGGAATTGCGCTTATTTTAAGACACTGTTAAAAAAGCAGGGGGATTTGGCCGCCCAGGCCCGCTCCGGGGAGGAGATCGAGCGGATTACAGGGGAGGGAAAATGCGCCCTGAT
>DWYS01000107.1 GCA_019118585.1 Candidatus Enterocloster faecavium
CATCTTGTTCTACCGTTTTGCGGTTAAAAACATGACCATGCTTCTTCCTTCCACCTTGGAGGGCTTGTCGACCACTGCAATGTCGGAGAGGCTCTCAGCGAAATCATCCAGAATGTACTTGGATTTGGACATATGGGCCATCTCACGGCCTCTGAAGCGCAGGGTAACTTTTACCTTGTCTCCCTTCTCCAAAAACTTTCTGGCTGCTCCAACCTTGGTATTCAAATCGTTGGTGTCGATATTGGGGGATAAACGAACTTCCTTGATCTCGATGACCTTCTGTTTCTTGCGGGCTTCCTTTTCCTTGCGGGCAAGCTCATAACGGTACTTTCCATAATCGATAATCTTGCAAACCGGCGGCTTTGCGGTGGGCGCAATCTTTACCAGGTCCAGCTCCGCCTCCTGGGCAATTCTGTAAGCTTCTCTGGCAGACATAATCCCCAGCTGCTCTCCGTTCTCTCCGATTAGACGCACTTCCTTGTCTCTAATCTGTTCGTTAATCATTAAGTCGCTAATAGTCCTACACCTCCACTGTTATATTCCTCTGACTGGCCGCCCTCCTCAGGGCTTGAAACAAAAAAATAAGCGGACAGGAAATGTCCACTATCACACCACAAAGCGTCTGCTCTCTCACAAAGAAACAGCTTCTTTCGCTTTATCGCTATGAACCCGGGTCACTGACTCGTGCCGAGGTGAGGTGGATACCTGCTTTCCTGTTGTTATTTTCATAACCTCTAATACTTTACTACAAGAGTTCCCGTCTGTCAAGAACTTTTTATCCTGCAGCGCTCAAATAAATAGTACGGTCTGTACTATTGATCCATAGTCCATAACCGTACTATTTGTCAGGATTGGGTCAGCTCAGAACATTACCGTGCCTTAAACGTGCTGCATCTGGTCTGGGCGCTGTCGCTGGCTCCATCGCCTGAGATTCCCACGTTCTGGGCCTTGCAGCGGTTGTCCTCGTTGTAGATGCACTTTACGGCATCGCAGGAAATTTCCAGTCTGGTCTCCGGCGTTTTAAACAGATTCTTGAAGCTGCCTCCTCTGTTCTCGTCAAAGCTTGCGCAGCAGGTTTCCTCTGCCTTGCAGGCGGTCCGCCCGTCTACGGTGATCGACCTCTTGCAGCAGCAGTTGTCCGAATTGTGCATACAGTTTTTTACGCTACATTCCAGTTGTGTCATGACGTTAGCCTCCTTCGGTTTCTTAAAAAAATAATCCTGTCAAACTTGTGACAGGATTATTATGCACCGGAAAGCCGGTTTTATTCCTTCACCTGAGTAAGCAGATCCGGACTACCGGCCAAGCTCCTCGTTCAGCTGCCGCAGCGCCTCCAGGCAGCTGCCGGGCTGTCCGTCAAAGCCGTAAATTTCTCCTTCCGTGATCCAGGTGTAGACCTTTACATCATCTACATACAGCGAAGCCCCGCTGTTTTCAATGGTCAGACAGTCTAAGGACACATTTCCAAAATCCAGTTTTACCTCCCGGCTCCCGGAAATCGTCAGAGCTTTGGACACGCCGCCCAGAGTTACCGTAACATCGCTGACCCCCTGGCTTTCCGCCAGAAAGGATACCTGTACTCCCTCTCCCCCGATGCCCGCCTGGCGGTTGTCCAGTTTCTGAGACAGGGAAGCCTTGGCGGACAGGAGAGCCCGGCGGTTTTCTCCTTCCAGCACCAATACCCCTGAGGATTCCCATCCCTTTGTGCCGAGGGCGAACTGAGAATTGTACAGCTTATTGTTGCAGTAGTCCCGGTAGGTCCAGATTCCGTACCCCATGGTATATTCCTCCAGCACCGGGGCCGCGCTCCTTAAAAACTGCGCTTTCTCATCCTCCGCCAGCCGCGGATTATCCTCAAAACCGGGAGTATTGTCTGTAAACAGAAGCTGGTCCAGGTAAACCGGCTTTCCTTTGCTGGAGGAGGTAAGCCGGCTCAGCACTCCGGGCATCTGTTTGAGGGCCTGCCGGGCCGTCATCTCCGCCTTGCTTCCCTGGCCCATAGACATGCTGTACATAGCCGAAGTAAAGGCGGAGTCCTGACAGAGAAAGGTTGCATCGTGGGAAAAGCCGTACATCGTCTCATTGGTTCCGTATACAGGGTCCTGGTCCAGACGCACTTCCATAGACAGATCCGGAAACACCTTCTGGCTCTCCTCCAGAATCCGGTTCAGGAAATCATCATAGAACTCATAAAACACCTTCATAGCCGGCAGCTCCCTGCCGGGAAAATAGATCTCCTCCCAGTCTTTTACTTCCCCATCGTAAAGCCGGCAGATTTCCTCCAGTTCATAGTGCTCCATCGCATAATCCCGGTAGCCGGTTTTTTCGGCCATCTGGCGGCTCTTCTCCGTTTTTCCCAAAGCCGCGGCCGTTTCGGTGAAATTCCAGAAATCCTCCCAGGTAAGAAATCCCCCGCAGAAATTTTCGTGGGCCGATGCCCTCTGATACAGCCGCTCCACATAAGCCAGCCAGCCTTTCCATACCGTCTGATCATAGAGAAGCTTGCCGTAGCGCTCCAGAACGCTGCCGTCCCCGCCGTAATCCCAGGTATACCCTACCCGCAGCATCACCGACAGGTTCTGCTCTTCAGCCGCATCCATCACCCGGTCCAGCTTTTTCCAGGCATAATCATTATAGGCAGCCGGAGCCATCTGCGGCTGAAACTCCCTCCAGGGGATGCAGAGAATAATATTGTTGAATCCGTCCTCCGCGATCTGCCGGAGTTCCTGCTCCATATTCGGGCTCTCGCTGTTCCAGAAATTCACCACCCAGTCATCCGAATAATAGGTGGCAGAAAGCAGCATCCCGGCCTCCCCGGAGGCGTGATCCGATGCCGGCGCAAACCCGGCCGTCCAGAGCACTGCTGCCGTCCCCGCCAAAAGGACTCCTTTTTTGATTCTTCCCAATCCCAAGCTGTCTGCTCCTTCCTGTCCCTACTGTCCCTTTGCTGCCTTTTTCCTGCCTTTCAGCTCCGGCCACACGGTAAAAAGCATGGTCCCGAAACAGGCCGCTCCGCCGATAAAATTGGATACTGGCTCCGCCATGAGGATTCCATCCGTTCCCAGATGGAATACGGAAGGCAGAATCAGGATCAGCGGGATTACGATGATCACTTTCCGGAAAATGGAGAAGAATACCGCATACCGGGATTTTCCCAATCCCACAAACACTGCCTGCCCCGCAAACTGTAAGGACATCATGAAAAATCCGAAAAAGTAGATCCGCATGGCCGGGACACCTTCTGCCACCAGATCTCCGTTGCGGTTGAATATCCGGATAAAAAATTCAGGGAATTCATGGACGCACAGCCAGATCAGCGTTGTGTAGACCACGCTGCAGATGGATGTAAATACGATGCCCTGGCGGACCCGTTTATATTCCTTTGCACCGTAATTAAATCCCAGAACCGGCTGGGCGCTGTTGGTCACGCCGGAAACCGGCATGGAGATAACCTCCCGGACGGAATTGATGACGGTCATGATCCCCACATACAGATCGCCGCCTACCTTCTGGAGCATGGCATTGTACATAATCTGAACCGAGCTGTTGGTAATGGACATGGTAAAGCCGCTGAGTCCCAGACCCACAATTTTCAATGCCCTCTTTGACTCCACATGAAAAGCCGACACCTTCAGCCGGAGAATGGTCTTTTTTCCTGTCAGGAAAGTCACGATCCAGATAGCGGAAAGGAGCTGAGAAAGAATGGTCGCCAGAGCCGCTCCCTGGACGCCCATGCCGAATACAAAGATAAAAACAGGGTCCAAAATAATATTGGCAATGGCCCCCAAAAGCACCGTCATCATTCCGATGGTTCCAAAGCCCTGGGAATTGATAAAGCTGTTCATTCCCAGTCCCACCATCACAAACAGGTTTCCCAGAAGATAGATGGTGATATAGCTCTCCGCATAGGGTATGGTGGCATCGCTGGCTCCGAACAGGTAGAGCATGGGGCGCTTAAAGACCAGCCCTACCACCGTCAGGATGATCCCCGTGACCACCATCATCACAAAAGAATTTCCCATGATTTTCTCCGCTTCTTCCAGGTTTCCCCTTCCGCGCTCAATGGAGCACAGCGGCGCGCCTCCCATTCCAAACAGATTGGCAAACGCAGTGACAATGGAAATGATGGGAAGGCAGAGCCCAAGCCCCGTCAAGGCCAGTGTGGCGTTCTCCGGAATGAGCCCGATGTAAAGCCGGTCCACAATGTTGTACATCACGTTAATCAACTGGGCCAGGGTCATGGGCAGAGCAAGTTTCAAAATATTCTTTACCACGCTGCCCCTTGAAAAATCATTTTTTTGTTCTTCTGCCATCTCGCGTTTCCTCCCCTGCGTTTTGTTCCAGATCTTCTCTGCGGTCCACATCCCAGAGTTCTTCCTCCTCCGCCGGATAAAACCAGAGCTCATTGGGATAACGGTCCATCAGCTGCCGTCCGCCCTTATCCCCCTTTAACTCTAAAAGTTCCTGCCTCCAGCAGGACCGAAAAGCTGCCGGATTCCCCCGTCTGCCGCCGTTTATCAGACATCCCATGCTTTTTTCGCTGTCTGCAAAGGCTCTCAGAAATCCGGCCACTGTTTCCGGCCGAAGCCTGGGCTGGTCTGCCACAAAATAAAGAAAGAGCTCTGCTCCTTCCGCCTCTCTGGTCCCGTAAACGATGGAGGATGTGATCCCCCGGGCGCTCTCCGGATTATAAACCGCCTGAAGCCCTTCCCTGACAGCTTCCTCCAGGATCTCCCGGTACTGGCTGACCACAATAATCCGGACCTGCCAGCCATCCATGCGGGCCGCCTCTCTGGCCGCCTCTCTCAGAGTATCCAAACCGTGTCGGTAAAGTGGCTTTCCCTCCAGTTGTTCCAACAGTTTATTTCCGCCAAAGCGGCTTCCGAAGCCGGAAGCCATGTAAATGAATGCTGCTCTCATCCCTTTGCTCCTGTCAAATGCCTGCTTTTCCTAAAACAGACCGGCGGACAGATCTCCTTTAAGCTGTCCTGAAACAATCCCCTCCGGCTCCCCCATCTGCCAGAAAAGCCTCTGCGCCAGAAACCGGGTATTTTCCTCATCTGCCTGATGGAATACCGGGATCACCGATGCGTTCGGAACGCTCAGGCGCAAAGGCCTCAGATATCCATTGCTCATCAGGCAGGCCAGATCCTCCGGCTCCAAAATCCACCGGCCGGACTTTCGGTAATCATCCCTGCCGTACTCTTCCATCACCCGGCAGGCCTGTCCCAGACGAAAACATGCATCTTCTGCCGGCTGTCCCAGCGCGGAAAATCCCTCCACAGCCAGGATCAGATCCGTATTTTCCGGAATCACCGGTTCTCCGGGTCCCGGAACCTTTGCCGGAAGGCGCCTGGAACCGTCCGCCTCCACTAAAACCAGGTCCGCCAGAGGACAGATCTGCCGGTAAAGCCCGTCCCCCACATAGGCGATCTTTTCTTCCCCCCATGCCTTTCCTGCCACAGCCAGCCCCTTCTGCTCCAGCAGGAACGCCACGTCGCCGGCCTGCTGGGACAGCACGCCGCAGGCTTCAGGACGGAACATGTGGGTGGTGGTCACGATCAAGACCTTCCGCCCTCTCTCGATTCCCTCCCAGGCAAGACGGCGAATCAGGGAAGTCTTCCCCCCCGCACCTGCAAAAGCGATCACATATGGCCGTTTCCTGTCAAGCATCTTCTCCAGGTCCAGGCCATCCCACAGATTTTCCGACTGGCCCCACCGGCTGTTCCGGCAAAAGGACACCTTCATAGCAGCTTTCCTCCGGGAAATATAAAATGAATCGGGGACAATACCATTGTCCCCGGCATCAATTTTATATTTTATCATAAAAATACGGTTTGCACAAAGAGATATTGACGTTTTTTATTCCCAGTATTCATGTTTCATATTGTACTTGGCGCCTTTCTTTGCCTTATACTAAAATCAACAGAGCGCTTTGAAATCATTTTACAGGAGGGAATTCGTTTTGAACAGACAATTCGGACCATATTTTTCAGACCAGACGAAGTTAGCCAAACGGGGGATTTTCTATGTAGGGGGACATATTTCCGGCCAGGAAGGCAAGCACCATATGTGCAACCAGATGTTCGTGGAGGCTTATGTACCGGAGAAGATCCTCCACCCCTATCCGGTGATTTTCTTTCACGGGGCCGGACAGACCAATGTAAACTGGCTGGTCACCCCTGACGGCCGCATGGGATGGGCAGATTACTTTCTCGGCCTGGGCTATGTGGTTTATCTGGCGGAGCAGCCTGCCAGAGGGCGGTCCGCCTGGCATCCGGAGGAGAACGGAAGCACCATCTACCACTCCATGGAAGCCATCCGGAAACGTTTTGCTTCCGACCAGGGCAACTGGCCCCAGGCTGCCCTGCATACCCAGTGGCCGGGCAGCGCCGACCCGGAGGATGAAACGTTTGCCCAGTTTCTTTCCTCCCAGGTGGAGTATCTCCCCAGCAACCGGGATTCCCAGGAACTGGTCCTGGAGGCAGGCCTAAAGCTTTTGGAGCAGACCGGACCTGCTATTCTCCTGACCCACTCCCAGGCAGGGCCTTTCGGATGGCTGCTGGCAGACGCAAAACCGGAGCTGGTAAAGGGGATCGTGGCCCTGGAGCCCTCCGGCCCTCCATTCTCTGTGGACTTAACCGCGCCCGCCGCAAAAAATTACGGCATCGCGGACCTGCCTCTCCATTTTGACCCGCCCGTTTCCAGCCCTTCGGAGTTAAAGCTTCGTCTGATGAAAGCTCCCCGTGAGGATTTCATAGATGGCTGGGTATTCCAGGAGCCGGCTCCCAGGCTGCCCAGGTTTTCAGGCATCCCCATCGCCCTTGTGGTCAGCGAGGCATCCTACCACGCGCAGTACGACCATCTGACCTCTTATGTAATGGACCAGTGCGGCATAAAGCACGACCTGATTCGTCTGGAGGAAGCCGGGATCCACGGCAACGGCCATATGATGATGCTTGAGAAAAATAATCTGGAGATTGCCGGATTTCTGGCCGGGTGGATTGAGGAGCATGTACAATGACAAACTTTGAAGCATAAATTGGGGGTAAACATATGAAAAAATTAAAACAATTTAAGGTACCGCATTCTCTTGCCATCGTAGTCTTCGCCATGCTGCTGGCTTCCCTTTTCACCTGGCTGATCCCAGGCGGAAGCTTTGAGCGGATCGTGGATGAAGCAGGAAAGACCGTAGTCGTTCCGGGCAGCTACCATACCGTAGCGCCCACGCCGGTGAATCCGCTGACGATTTTGGGGTATGTGTTCGACGGGCTCACGGATGCCGGGGATATCATCTTTGCCCTGATGTGCGCCGGCGGAGGGCTGGGCATCGTTCTTGCCACCGGAATGTTCCAGGGCGCCGCCTGCACCTTTGCAAAAAAAGCCAAAGGTGCCGAGTGGCTGGTCATCACCGTTCTGATGATCGTATTCACCCTGCTGTGCATTCCCATCAACCTGAACTATTTCATTCCTTTTGCGCCGCTTGGCATCATTGTTGCCATGGCCATGGGTTATGACCCCATTGTAGGAATTTCCATTATCATGCTGGGCGGGGCCGTGGGCTTCTCCACCGGAGCCATGAACCTGGCTACCACCGGCACCGCCCAGGGAATCGCAGAGCTTCCGGTCTTTTCCGGCATGGGCTACCGGCTGTTCTGTATCATTCCGTTCCTGATTGTGACGGTCATCTATGTAATCCGCTATGGCCGCAAAATCAAGGCGGACCCCACCAAGAGCTATACCTACAACGTTCCCCTGGACCTGGCCGGATTCAATCCGGACGAGACGCCTTCCTTTGAAAAGAAACATATCCCGGTGGCTATTGTGGTGGTAGCCTCCATCGGATATATGATTTATGTAGCCCTGTTCTCCAGCTTATCCTACAAAAGCTCCGCCACCATTTTCCTCTATATGGGACTGCTGTCCGGAATCGTGTACCGCATGCCCGTCAATCAGATGTGCAAAGAATTTTCAAACGGCGCTAAGGGAATGGCGGGCACCGGCGTGCTCATCGGCTTCGCCTACGCCATCTCCGGCATCCTGGAAGCCGGAAATGTCATGGACACCGTTGTAAACGCGATGGCAAATATGCTGAACTATGTGCCGGACCTTCTTCAGGCTCCCGCCATGTTCATCATGCACCTGGCAGTCAACCTGTTTATTACCTCCGGCTCCGGACAGGCCGCCATCGTCATGCCAATCTTCATTCCGGTGGCGGACCTGGTGGGAATGACCCGTCAGACCGCTGTCCTGGCATACAACTTCGGCGATGGGTTTGCCAACTTTATCATGCCCCACGCTGCGGCTACCATGGGATTTGTGGCCTGCGCCAATATTCCCTTCACCAAATGGTTCCAGTATGTATTTAAGCTGTTCCTAATCTGGGTTGTGGTGGGCATCGCCCTGCTCATGATTGCTACAGCCATCGGGTATTCATAATCGTGACATTTCTTCCTTCAGCAGCTCCAGAAACGCCTCCACCGTAACCGGCATGTATTCTGACCGATAATAGCAGACCGCACTGGTCCAGTAGGCCGGAAGAGCCGGGTCCAGGGGATAGAGGCGGATGGGGCTGCCTTTCTTAATCTCATTTCTGGCATACAGCTCTGGAAGAATGGCGACTCCCACGCCCTGAGACACAAAGTCCAGGACACTTGGAAAGCCGTAAGTCGTTAGGGCTGTGGGCAGGACCGCTCCCGCCTGTTCCAGCACAAAATCGGAGATCCTGCGGATCCTCTGCTGGTCGCTGAACCGGATCAGGGGCAGCCCGTCCAAATGTTTTAAATCTGCCGTCTGTTCCGGCCCGCATACCGGAACTGAAAATTTTTCATGAGCTGCCAGCACAAAACGCTCCTGAACCAGAGGGACTGCAACAAAGCTTTTTCCCTCTGGTTCTTTTTGATATGGATATTCTTTTGGATACTGATGGATCAAAACCAGGTCCAGCTCCCCTTTTTCCATCTGCTGGGCAAGGCCTGAGCTGTTCTTCTCCACCAGGCGCACATCCACATTCGGGTAGCGCTTCCGGTATTTTCCCAATACCCTGGTCAGGATCAGGATCGTATTGTACCAGGACGCCCCGATTACCAGGCGCCCCCCATTCATATGGTTCCGGTTGGAAATTTCCTGGGAAAACTGGTCCCAGATGCCAAGGATCCGGCAGGCGGTTTCATAGTAAAGTTTTCCCCCGTCCGTCAAGACCAGTCCTGTTTTCTTCCGGTAAAAAAGGGGACAGTCCAGGCTTTTTTCAATACGCTTGATGCACTGAGTCAGGGAAGGCTGGGCCACATGGAGCTTTTCCGCCGCTTTGGTGATATTGTGCTCCTCCGCAATGGTTTTTATATACAGAAGTTCCTTATCCGTCATCTCGTTTTCCTCCCCATTACAACGATCCTTTTCCTGTCTGAACCGC
>DWYS01000108.1 GCA_019118585.1 Candidatus Enterocloster faecavium
TGTGGACGGAGATACCTACACCTACTACTTTACGGAATCCGGTTCCAACAAGGGTGCGGGCTACAGTGGTGAGAAGAACGACTATCTGTACTACGAGGGCCGGCAGCTGGAGGCGGACAGCGGTTCCGACTATCAGGTTTACGAGGTGGACGGAAAGCTTTATCTGATCAATGAATCGGGAAAGGTTCAGACCAGCAGCAAGTTCTATAAGGTAGACGGAGATTATACTTACGAAATCTCCGGAGGAAAGCTCTACTGGGTAAATGATGACAAGGAGCGTCAGGGAGAAGTGACCTCCAGCGATGCGGAGAATATTTACGAAGTAGAATACGAAAAAGAGTACGATTTATAGGCGGATGACGCAAAAAAACGCTCTCTCCAAAGCAGGAAGATACTGCTGGAGAGGGCGTTTTTGCTGGCCTATCTACATTCCCATGGCCTTTTTGATTCCGTTCATCAGTTCATCGTAGGTCTCAAAAGCGGGAATCTGGGGATAGTCTGCCTTGATCTGGTCCGTGGTCCGGAACAGGAAGCCGGCTGTTCCGGCCTGGATCATGGCCAGATCATTGTAGCTGTCACCGGCGGCGATGGTCTCGTAGCCGATGGACTGCAGGGCCTTTACGGTGGTCAGCTTGGAATTTTCGATGCGCATCCGGAAGCCGGTGATCTCCCCGTCCGGGGCTACCTCCAAGGTGTTGCAGAAGAGGGTGGGCCATCCAAGCTTTTTCATCAGGGGAGTGGCGAACTGGGTAAACGTGTCGCTGATGATGATCACCTGGGTGAAGGAGCGGAGCTCATCCAGAAATTCCTTTGCACCCGGCAGAGGTTCGATCTTTGCGATGGTTTCCTGGATTTCCTTCAGTCCAAGGCCGTGTTCCTTCAAAATGCCCAGACGCCATCTCATCAGCTTGTCATAGTCAGGCTCATCCCGGGTCGTGCGCTTCAACTCCGGAATGCCGCTGGCCTGGGCGAAGGCAATCCAGATTTCCGGAACAAGAACTCCTTCCAAATCCAAACAGGTAATGTACATAATACTCTCCTTTTCTCAACAATCGTTTTAGAGCGGCGGTCCGCCCCGGTTACTTCTATTTTATCGGTCCATTCCGGTTTGTCAACGGAAACCGCTTCTTTTTTTGACAAAACGTATACGGAACCCTGATGGCAGATTTTACATTTCCTTCCTATACTTTGGATATGAGGATGAACCATCCGACTTTGAAAATTGACAGGAGGAAATGATCAATGAAGAGAAAGCAAGTGGTTTCATGTCTGATGGCCGGCGCGCTGCTTCTTGGAACCCAGCAGGTTTGGGCAGCAACGGCAAATTACAATGATTCCAGTTTAACCGGGGGAGCAGAGGCCTGGAATTCCTATGTCGCGGGCTGGAACGGCCTGGCAAACGATTTTACCTATGTATCCCTGACGCCGGGCGCAGCCGCCACAGAGCTGAATTTTGCCTGGTACAATGAAGGAACCACAGGAACTCCTACGGTATACTTTGGGACCGACAGCCAGAACCTGAGAGAGTACACCGGAACTTCCAATACCGTAGAGGCAAGCCTGACCCAGGGAAGGCAGTTCTGCTACAACTATGTAACGGTAACCGGACTGCAGCCCAATACCACCTACTATTATTCCGTAAACAAGAGCGGCGTCATCAGCCCGGTGGAGACCTACCGTACCGGCAGTTTTGACAACGTCAATATCCTTTACTTCGGCGACCCGCAGATCGGCGCTTCCAAGGGACAGCCCCAGGGGGAGGGAATGCTTTCCGAGGATTCAGGAGCTGCCAATACCGCAGCCCGCAACGATGGATTTGCCTGGGACCGCACCCTGGATATCGCCCTGGCGCAGAATCCCAATATCAACTTTGCCATCTCCGCAGGCGACCAGGTAAACAATACCGGTAAGGCAAAAGAGGAGGAGTACGCAGCTTATCTGTCTGCCAGCGCTTTAAAGAGCCTTCCCGTGGCAACCACCATCGGAAACCATGACTCCTTAAATCCGGACTATTCCTATCATTTCAACAATCCCAACCCCACCCAGATGGGCAAGACCCAGGCAGGAGGAGACTATTACTACAACTATGGACCCGGCCTGTTCATTGTGCTGAACACCAACAACTACAATGTGGCGGAGCATGAGGAGACCATCAAGCAGGCGGTCAATGCCTATCCCGATGTGACATGGAGAGTGGTAACCATTCATCAGGATATCTATGGTTCCGGGCTGGACCACTCCGATACCGACGGCATGATCCTGAGAACCCAGCTGACACCCGTATTTGACCGCTATGACATTGATGTGGTGCTTCAGGGTCACGACCACACCTACAGCCGCTCCAAGATTCTCTACGGGGACGGACAGAGCCACAGCAGCTATGAGTTCCGCTTAAACGAGGACGGCGATGACTACGACTGGGACAATGCCTACAATGCACAGACCGGGGAAAAGATTCCGCTGTATCCTGCTGATGGCGATGCCGCCGGAGCAGAAGCTCTGGGACGCTTTACCCAGGACAACCACTGCTACACCATCGAGAGCGCAGGTACCACCAGGGTGACAGATCCGCACGGAACCCTGTATATGACGGCAAACTCCGCTTCCGGTTCCAAGTATTATGAGCTGATCAATACCCAGCAGGATTACATCGCAAAACGGAGCCAGAACTGGCTGCCCAGCTACTCTGTGATCAACATGACTTCCAGGGACTTCAGCATTACCACCTACCAGATTACCGACTCCGGAAGCGTTGAGACCATCGACAATACCTTTACCATTCACAAGACAGCAGGAAGGTAATCGCCGTCTGAACGATCGAAAAACATTAAGGAAATCATATGTCACAATTCAGGAACCATATCGTCAAATATATCATTGCAGCTGTGGTTTTGGTGATCGCGGCGGGGTTTGTGGCCCGGCTGAACAACATTACCAAAACCCAGCTGGTAAACCGCACCGGTCAGACCTTTGAGACCGGTGTGGTTGTTGAAATTCTTCAGGATAATCTCCAGGCTGATGGAACCCGGGTGGGACAGCAGACCGTTGTGGTGGAGATGACAAGCGGCGAGAAAAAGGGAGAGAGCCTGGTGACCACCAGCAGCGCCGGCTTTCTGTTCGGGGCCCCCTGCACGGTGGGGATGAACGTGGTGGTGCTCCAAAGCGTAGCCGGGGATACGGTGATCACCAGCATCTACTCCGAGGACAGGGGAATGACGGTCATCGGTTTTGCGGTGGTCTATATCCTGATCCTCTGTCTGGTGGGAGGAATCCAGGGAGTACGGGGAGCCCTTGGCCTGGTATTTACCTTTGGGGCCATCATGTATATTTACCTGCCCCTGGTCTATCTGGGATATTCTCCCTTCTGGGTTGCGGTGCTGGTCTGCGGCGTAACGGCCCTGGTCTCCATGTTTTTTATCGGAGGGCTCACAAAGAAGACGCTCTGCGCCACTCTCGGAACCCTGGCCGGTGTGGTATGCGCCGGTGTGGCCGCCTCTGTATTTTCTGATCTGACGGGAATTACGGGATGGAATGTATCAGACATTGAGAGCCTGATGACGCTGCAGCAGGTGAACGGCATTCAGGTGGGAGGCCTGCTGTTTTCCGGACTTCTCATCAGTGCCCTGGGAGCGGAAATGGATGTGGCCATGTCCATTTCCAGTGCTATGAAGGAGTTCTGCGACCAGAATCCCGGCATCTCCCGGCTGGAACTGATGAAGGCCGGCATGCGGGTGGGGCGGGACATGATGGGTACCAACTCCAATACCCTGATCCTGGCCTTCGCGGGAACCAGCCTTTCCATGCTGGTGCTCAATTACGCATACGACCTCCCTTATCTCCAGGTCATCAATTCCAACAATGTGGGAATTGCGGTGATGCAGGGACTGTCCGGAAGCTTCGGCATCGTGCTGTGTGTCCCGGCTACCGTAGTGCTGGCAGCGTATATTTATAAGAGGGAACAGACAGGGAAGGATTGATCATAAACTGCCCCGATAAAGATCAGCCTTTAAACCAGTTTCGCGTTGGGATACACATGTTCCATACGCTCATCAGGGAAATGTTCATCCAGAAATTCCCCTACGATTCCCTGAGAGGGGGAAGAAACGGTCTGGCGTTCCACATACCGGCTCAGTGCCAGGCCGGAGACAGCCATATCGAATACCATAAATACGATCAGAATCCAGGTGGCGGGTACGCCGATGGAAACCGGAATGCGCTCAATGAGGGCGGAAAGGCGGGGATACAGTCCCTTCAGCCATACCACAGCAGCGATCCCCCAGAAGAAACAGTAGAGTAGATTGATCCGTCCGCCCAGGTTAAAGGGGATGCCGCTGTAATCCCAGAAGATGGTCCCGAATACCAGCTCTGACAAAACGCTGCATATGTACTCGTAGGCGCCTCCCAGAACGGTTCCGGCCAGGAAAATATACCGGTCGCTTTTGTCTTTGTACCGGTAAAGAAGTGCGGTCAGCATAACGCAGCCGAAGCCCCATACAATGCTGAAGGGGCCGTAGACCAGACTGCTGCGGCTCATCCAGACGCCGGCGGTCACATAGCAGAAAATCGTTTCCGTCAAATCCCCCAGCAGAGAACCCAGGATAAACAGCCAGACCAGCTTGTGAAAGCAGCAGCCCCTGGCAAATACCCCTTCTTTTTCCTCCCTGGCGGGAGTGAAAACGGCAGGGATGCCCTCCAGACGCAGATTGGGATAAGCGTGAGCCAGACGTCGCTGAATCCTTCTGGTAAGAACGTTTCCGGCTTCAATGGGACCCTGGAACGGGATCAGCTCCGATGACAATTTCTGCAGCTTTCTGCGCAGCTGCCAGAGCGTCAGGGAGGAACCGGAAAAGTCCAGGGCCAGCAGAACGGAGAGTACGATGAGGCAAATACGAAGAAGTCCCTTTGGAATCAGGTTCAAAAGTCCAAGAAAGAAAGGATTTCCCCAGCGGACACAGAAGACAGCTCCCAGACCGCACAGAGCCAGGACCGGAAGGCTCAGATAGCCTTCAAATTGAAACTTCCGGTAATCCCACCATTTCCGGTGAAGAAAACGCTCCAGAATGTGACCGGTGATCAAGGTGAAAAAAGCGGAGAGGATTGCGCCGCCCAGAAAAAGAAAAAGAGGACGGTTTTTCAGCTCCGATAAAAACAGCGTAAAGGCTGTCGCCTCAAATCCGTAAATGGGGCACAGGGGAAGAGAGAGATATCCCTTATTAACCAGTTCCCGCTTAAAGGCGGCAGCAGCGGCTGTTTCCAGAAGCCATCCGGCCAGGGAATAGATAAAAAACAAACTGAGCAGCTGTGTAAATGTCAACTCCATAAAAACCTCCTGCCTGAAGCATCCTCAGACGCTCACATGGGAATCAGCAGCTTCCGGATGTCTGGACGGAAGCTCATTTAACAAGGTAAAGCCCAGGATCATTGCGCCCCCCAGAAGCTGGGGAGGCGTAATTTTTTCGCCCAGAAAGCAGATTGAAACAAAAACCGCCACCAGCGGGTCAATATAGCTTAAAATCGCTGCTTTCTGCCCGGGAAGTTCTTTTAAAGAGGAAAAATAGAGGCAGTATGTAATGCCTGTGTGAACGAATCCTACCGTCAGCAGGGCAGCCCAGCTGACCGCATTCATCTGGTCAAGTCCCATGCCGCCGGAGGCTGCCACATAGGGGATCAAAACTGCAATGGCGGCCAGAAACTGCAGAAAGGTCCGGTGAATGCCGTTCACCTGCCGGATAAATTTGTTCAGCAGGATCACCGCCGCATAAAAGGCCGCTGCTCCCAGCCCGAACAGAATGCCGATGAGATCCCTGCCTCCCTGGCCGCCTTTTCCAAGTCCGGTGATCAGCACCAGCCCGGCTGTGGACATGAGAAAACAGAGGATCTGCTTTCCGGTAAGCCGCTCCCGAAAGAGAATGGGGCAGGCGATGGTGACAATCACAGGAGCGAAGTAATAGCTCAGGGTTGCGATGGAGACAGCAGTATATTTGTAAGATTCAAACAGGAGGATCCAGTTGATCCCCATGGCCGCCCCGGAGAGAAGAAGAAGGGGGGCCTCCCCTTTCATTTGTTTCAGAGGAATGTTCTGTCTGCTTACTGTCAGATACAGAAAGATCAAAGCGGCGGCCAGCACAGCCCGCGCCAGGGCCAGCGCACTGGAGGACAAAGGGATACAGCGCACAAAAGGTCCCAATGTGCCGAATACAGCCATGGAAATCACCAGCATGGCTCTGGCATGATGATCATGATTCATATATAACACCTTTCCTTCGACCCTTGTATCATATCATGAAAAAAAGGGGGAATCAATGGGGAAGAACAGACTACCGCAGATGATCTTCCTGTGGTATAATGTGAGCACTTGACGAGAACCGGAGATGCCCCTGGCAAACCCTTGTGCCGTACCGGATATTTTTGGAGGTGACTTCCGCTGAAAACCATTATAATCGGAGATATTCACGGCTGTTATAAGCAGCTGTCCCGGCTGTTTCATAAAATCAGGCCGGACTGGCTGCAGGACCAGGTGATTTTCCTGGGGGATCTGATGGACCGGGGACCTCAGTCCTGGGAGGTCTTTGATCTGGTGCGCAAAATCAGGCTGGAGATGGGAGAGCGCTGTATTTTGCTCAAAGGCAACCATGAGCAGATGATGCTGGGTGCCGACAGGGACCGGATGATGATGAATCTCTGGTACGCCAACGGAGGAGAAAAGACGGTACGCTCGTTTAAGAAGCATGGAGACCAGACCTGGAACCACAGGGGATGGTTTGAGCAGATGAGATTATTTTATGAGACGGAGGAGTATCTCTGCGTCCACGGAGGAGTCGGCCCGGACGGAGCGGAAAATTCCGGCGAGGATACGCTTTTGTGGGATCGGTCCATGGTGGAAGGAGATTACGGCGGAAAGCTGGCGGTGATTGGACATACACCGATCTCCCGGCCAGTCTATCTGGATGGCCGGGGGCACAGGATGGAACTGGAGGAGGGAAAGGAATATCCCCTTCCGGGGACCGGCTGCATCTGCCTGGACACCGGCTGCGTGTTTGGAGGATACCTGACGGCGATGGTGGTGGAAGAGGGGAAGTTTCGAGTGGCGGCGGTGTAAAGGATAGGCTGTGTTTGACCCGCTTCAGTACCCCGGCAGGCTGGAAGATTTCTTAAGCCTGTGTCTGGGGGAGGAGGTAAAAATTTTAAGCGCCCTGCCGACGGAGTCCAGCCGTCTGACGGATGAGGGCTCCCTGCTGGTTATGGATTTATTAGTACGCTTGCAGTCCGGTGCCTTGGCTAAAGTGGAGATTCAGCGGGTGGGTTATCTGTTCCCCGGCCAGCGCTGCGCCTGCTATTCCAGCGACCTGGTCATGCGCCAGTATTCCATGGTCCGTTCACAGTGCCGCAAGGAGAACCGTGCCTTTTCCTATCAGCAGATTCAGAAAGTCTATACCATCGTCTTATTTCAGCACAGTCCAAAGGAGTTTCGGCAGTTCCCTGGAGAATATCTCCACCATGCGAGACAGCAGTTTGATACCGGACTTGAACTGGACCTTCTCCAGGAATATCTTATGATACCACTTGACATCTTCTTAAAAAGCCAGCACAATATAAGTAAGAAGCTCGATGCCTGGTTGATGCTGATTGCCTCCGACAATATGGAGCAAATCCGGAATGTAATAAACGCCTACCCGGAGTTTGGAGAGATTTATTACCAGGTATTCCAGTTTTGCCGAAAAGTCGAGGAGTTGATGAATATGTATTCCGATGCATTAAGGATTCTGGACGCCAATACGGTGAAGTACATGATTGAGCAGCAGGCCGAGGAAATTGAGCAGCAGAAGGAGAAAATTGATCAGTTGGATCAGGAGATGCAGAGTAAGGAAGCGGCTTATCGGACAACTCTGTCTGAAAAAGAACAGGAAATAGAACGGCTGACAGCGCTTTTGGAAGCCAGGGATGACAATGTAAAAAATACATAGGAAAAGGGTGAACACATCTGGCTGGAAAATCTATATGGAGTTGCGCCTGTTCAAGATTGTAAAAACCGGGGAATTGTGCAAAAAGTGTGAAATTGGCACTCGCCTCTTGTTAGCAGCGATTGGTTTTTGTCTTGTGTTATCAAATGCCGCAGAGCCTTATTTTCAAGGATTCTGCGGCATTGATGTTTTTATCTGGGAGCGTCTTAATTCATCAATTTATGCGGAAATGGTGTAGAAATTGGTGTAGTACAGCGCTCTTTATCAATAAGGCAGCTCATAGCTAAGTAGATGTAATCAAGAGAAGAAAGGAAAAGCACAATCCAGACGGAACCGGTGTTTTTTGCAAGCACTTTTTCCTCAAAAATGCAGATTGACTGTCTCAAAGTTGCATGGAGGATTTCCCCATTGTTGCATTTCCTGCATCAGCGCTCTTCCTAGCGCCGGAGAGGAGCCATTGCAGGCATACAAAGTTTATTTGAGGAAAACCTAGTGCCACCGGACGAGTTCTTCTTCCAGATTGTTATACTTCCTGAACTATGCGTTTCCTGGATCAGAAAAAAATAAAGTCGGAGATTACGACTGCAATTTCTGCAAGTAATCACCGACTTCTCTAAATTATAACACCATAAGGGATATCAGCGTTTATACGATAATCCTCAGCGGTTTTTCCGTATTATTTATGACATGAATTTTTATGGTTTGCTAATGTTGTTCCTGCTTTACTTTTTGCTGATTTACTGGAAGAATTGCTAGCCAATGTTTTTCCAGCTGCGCCAACTTTACCACCATGATGGACTGTTTTAGCCATATATTTACCTCCCTTCGCAAGTTCGCCTTGTTAAAGTAACATCTTTTTGATATTATTAATTTGTGAAGTTAATAGCTTAAAGAACACATCTTTGGCAAGGGATTAGCCAGGTATAACCGGCTTTTTCTATTGTAAAGACAAAAGTCTGAACAACTTATGGAACAGCAAGTATATTTTGGATATAATTCGTAATACCCGTTTCCGTGTCAAGATTATATTTTTCTCTCACAGAAGCGAAGTATTCTTTAATAGCCCCTTTTGAAATTTCTTCCTGTGAAGGTTCGTTTTCTAAATATCCTTCTCGTGCATTCCTCCAGGGATCCTCTTTATGCGTGATCCG
>DWYS01000109.1 GCA_019118585.1 Candidatus Enterocloster faecavium
GTTCTGTAGTGTGTCGGTTTTATAAAAGAAATTTTATCAGAAGGGGAATAGAATTGAAAAGCGAAAAGTAGTGGTAGGGTTTCATAACCCCATCGGTGCCTTTCGCAGAAAGGCGGTTTATATCTATGAAATTCGCATTTTTGATCATGGGAGATTATGACAGTCAGAAGGACAGAGGAGAGATAAGCGGAGGACAGGCCCGGATGATCGGAGTTGCCAGTGTTTCGGAAGCAGCGGAAATTGCTGCTCAGCTGGCAGAGGAGGGGATTGGCTGCATCGAGCTCTGCGGAGCCTTTGGAGAGGAAGGAGCCAGAAAAGTGATCGAGGCCACCGGAAACCGGATTCCCGTTGGATATGTAACGCATCTTCCGGAGCAGGAGGAGGTGTACCGGAAGGCTTTTTCCAATTAATCTCGCAGACAGAGAAAATAAAGAGGGAGCGAATTGTTAACTATAATATTTTATATGGTTGACAATTCGTTCCCTCTGTGCTATAAAAGAATCTGTGAAGTCTGCCGAAAAGGCAAAAGGCGGGAGGCTGAAGATGAATTTAAGACCCCATCATATTCTCTGCATCCAGAAGTTCACAGGCCATGGATACAGCGAGGAGTTTACCTTACATATGACAGAGCTGACTGCAGAGCTGAAAAAGGATCCGGAGAGGTCCGTTGACATTGTACAGGGCTGCGATGAACTATGCCGGGTATGTCCCCACAACAGCGGAGGCGTCTGTGGTTCTCTTGAAAAAGTGGACCGTATGGACCGGGGAGTTCTGGAAGCCTGCGGCCTTTCCTACGGAGATCAGGCTCCCTGGAATCAGCTGGCCGGGAAGGGCCGGAAGAAGATTTTTGAAACAAAAGAATTTGAACAGATCTGCGGAAGCTGTCAGTGGCACGAGCTCTGCAGGAGAACGGAGGTTTCCTATGAATAATGCTATCCCTGTGAGAAGAAACAGCAGTACAACGGACCTGGTTTACACGGCGTTAGGAGCAGTCCTGATTGCCGTTTGCTCATGGATCAGCATCCCCACAACCGTACCCTTTACCATGCAGACATTTGCCGTATTTTTTGTGCTGCTGACCCTGGGAGGGAAGAGAGGGACCCTGGCAGTTATCGTGTACGTTCTGTTAGGAGCGGTTGGAATACCGGTATTCGCCCAGTTTGCCTCCGGGATCGGCGTGCTGCTGGGCAGCACGGGGGGATATATCGTAGGCTTTGTTTTTACCGGTCTGATCTACTGGCTTGCTGCAGGAATATTCGGGAAAAAGCGGTGGGTGCAGATTGCCTCCCTGCTTCTGGGAACTGCTGTGATGTACACATTTGGAACCGCGTGGTTTCTGATGGTCTATGCCCGGACGGGACAGGCGGTGGGAATCGGAGCCGCTCTGGCCTGGTGCGTGATCCCCTTTATTGTTCCGGATTTGATTAAAATGGCTTTGGCGTTTATGATCGCACGCCGGCTGGGGCCGGTGCTGAAGATGTGATCTGAGAAATCGCGTCAGGATCAGCACTTGGAGGGTTCACAATTTTTTCACAAAAAATTAGCACTCAACCCTTGACAGTGCTAACAAACGGTGCTATAACGTAGTCAGAACAAAGGAAAGGAAATAAAAAGCGGGAAGCGAAATGAAAAACCGATGAATTTCCTCACATCCCGGTTCCAAAAAGCACGATTTGAATACAAGTGGTTTGGGAAAAGGAGAGATGACTTATGTTAATGCCTAGTATTTTTGGAGAAGATTTATTTGATGACTTTATGAGAGATTTTCCGTTCTATGATGATAAGGACGAAAAAAAACTGGAAAAGAAGCTGTATGGCCGCAGAGGCAAAAACCTGATGAAGACCGATATCCGGGAAACGGACAACAGCTATGAGCTGGAGATGGATTTGCCTGGATTTAAGAAGGATGAAGTAAAGGTTACTCTGGAGGATGGTTATCTGACCATCAGCGCTGCAAAGGGTCTGGATGAGGACGAGCAGGAGAAGAAGACCGGACGTTATATCCGCAGAGAGCGTTACGCAGGTGCCTGCGAGAGAAGCTTCTATGTAGGTGAGGATATTACCCATGAAGATATCAAGGGTGAATTCAAGCATGGTATTCTGAAACTGTCCATTCCGAAAAAGGAAGCAAAACCCGCAGTGGAAGAGAAGAAGTACATTACCATTGAATAATGGAAACCCGGTAAGACCGTTTTGGCGGCCCGGCGGCAGCAAGCCCGCCGGGCCATTTTTTTGTCATGAGTGAAACACCACCTGGAAATGTTTCAGGCTGCCGGAATCAGTCGGACAAAAAAAGGGCTGAGAATGCTCAGCTCTCAGCCAAAGTCTGGGGCGGACAGTGAAACCAGAAAATCGTAAGCCCGTCATGGCAGTCCACCCCATAGGTCATGCCATGGGCTTCTAAAATTGTACTGACGATCGAAAGGCCGATGCCCGTGCCGTGGCGCCGGCCATTTTCATGCTGGCTGCGCTGGTAGCGCTCCCAGATGATCTGGCGGTCCTCCTCAGGGATCGGTTCTCCCGGATTGATGACAGAAATCCGGAACCCTTCCTGAAAATTCCCGTCAATGGAGAGGGTAATGGACTGGCCGTCCGGTGTGTGATTAATGGCATTATAAAGAAGATTGCGGAATACCTGGCTCATTTTCAGGGCATCCGCGCGGATCAGGACCTCCTGGGTACAGGAGGAAAAGATCAGATGAATGCCGTGCTCTGCCGCGCTTTTCTGACAGTGATCGACCTCTGATTCCGCAATTTCACAGAGATTGTACACATCCTTTTTTAACTGGATGTAGCCCGACTGAAGGAGGGAGTAATCCAGGATATCGTTGACCATCTCGCTCATGCGGCCCGCCTCATCGATGATCAGATTCAAGTCTTCGTCCCTCTGCTGATCATCCCGCCAGTTGATGTCCCGTACCATCTCGGCGTATCCGGCGATAATAGCCAGAGGAGAGCGGAGCTCATGGGAGACATTGGCAATAACCTCCTTTCGCAGGACATCTACTCTCTGCAGCGCCTGGCCCAGTTCATCTACCGCCTGCGATAAATCGCCAAGCTCGTCCCCCCGCCTAAGACCCGCCTTTACGGAAAAATCATTTTTTGCCAGGTGGTCAATGGCATTTTTGATGATGTAGAGGGGCTTGGTAAACTGCCGGGACAGCAGGGCGGAGAGGAGGGAGGCAGCCAGCGTCAGAATGATGGTCAGCAGGATCAGCTGTCTCCGGTTCAGTTCCAGTATGGTGTGCAGACGAAGAGTGTTGTGGAGGATGGCGTAACAGAGCTGGCCATTGTAGCGGACGGGAATCCCGATTTCGAAAGCAAAGATGCGCCCGTTGGCTTTTTCCCATTTCTGGTAAGGCTCCCCGCGGAGCATCTGCTGATATTCATGGCTCTTGCGCACGGTAAACCAGATGCGTCCGTCCTCCCGGAGGGAATTTAAGTCGATGGAATGGCCGTCGGTGTAAAAAGCCAGAAGCTCTCCGGCCCCGTTGACCAGCATCAGCTCCCCGCCGGCAATCCGGCTCATATTGGACAAAAAGCGGGAATCGGAGGCCAGGTCCTCTGTATACAGACTCTCCATAATAGGTTTTAGGCGGTCCTGGGTCTCAGCTGCGGCCGCATCCGCATAATTCCTTTCAAATAGAAAAATCTGTACCACCCAGATAAAGGCCACGCTCAGGAGAACGAGGGACATCATGATCATCCACAGACGAAAAACCATGCGGTTGAAGATTCGCGGAAGACGTCTATTTTTTACTATATTCAAATTTATACCCCACTCCCCATACGGTCTGAATGACATTCCGGTAATCGCCCAGATGGTCCCGCAGGGACTTCACATGGGTGTCAACGGTGCGGCTGTCTCCGCAGTAGCTGTAGCCCCAGATGGTTTCCAGAAGCTGTTCCCTGCTTAAAACGATTCGCTCATTCTGAGCCAGTTTTAAGAGCAGGTCAAATTCCTTTGGAGAAAGAGAAATGTTCTGGCCGCGGAGCGTGACATTCCGGGATTCCGGTGAAATGGACAGCTCTCCAAAGGTCAATGTGCGGTTGGGGCTGTTGGAACGCTTTAACACGGCGCCGATGCGGGCCATCAGTTCTTTTGGACTGAAGGGCTTGGAAACGTAATCGTCCACTCCCAGCTTAAAGCCCAGAAGCTTGTCGTATTCCTCGCTTCTGGCGGTGAGCATGATCACCGGCACCTGGCTGGTTTTCCGAATCTGGGTTAAGGTCTCAAATCCGCTCAGCCCCGGCATCATCACATCTAGTACGACCAAATCAAAGGGATGGGCATCCAAAAGCTTTAACGCCTCCTGGCCGTTTGGCGCCTCCTCGCACTGAAACTGCTCCAGCTGGGCGTAGGTGCGGACCAGCTTGCGCAGATGAAGATCATCATCAACAATGAGCAAACGCATATCTGTTTCATCCTTCCTGTACCGGGAGAATATGGTTCCCGGAAAATCTGGTTATCTGACTTGCCCAGGCATCAAAAGACCTGAGACAGTGTCCCTATTATATCACATTTCCTCCGGCTGCAAAATCCTTGGAGGGGAAAGCTTAACAGAATCCTCACATTTAGAAAATCTTTGGTTTTTTCAGGGAATCTTTGAAATCCTTAAGGGAATGTTCCTTGAAGGGAAAAAGAGGGCTGTGATAGAATGCAGGTAAGAGCCTGGGGACGGCGGGGCAATACAGGAAGGGATGCCGTCCGGACTGGTCAGGAAGAAAGGCAAGGAGGAGGCGCAGATGGAGAAAAGGGGAAGGATCATGTCAGCGGCAGTTTTGGGGCTGAGTCTGGCCATTCAGGGGACAGGAGCAGCGGGGCCTGCCTTCGCGGCCAGCCCGGAATTTGCCAGAACAGCCTGGGAGTGGGAGAAGCTCAGGGATGACCGCCTGGAATTTGAAGAAATTCCGGACCTGATTCACGAATACAACAACCAGGTGATACAGAACCAGATCGCGTACCGGGAGTACCGGGGAGAGGATCAGACGGAAATCTCCCAGGACTACTACGATGCGGCGGAGGAAATAGAAAACCGGCTGGAGGACCCGGACCCGGAAGAGGCTGGCTATGCGGGGGCGGTCAGGGCGGCCCTTGACAGCCGGATTCAGGCAGAAAATTTGAGAAAGCAGGGAGACGACAATCTGGAGGACGGGGAGATCAAGCGCCTGAGCTATGAACAGGCGGAGGCAAGGCTGGTGAAAGAGGCGCAGGAGAAAATGATCGACTATTGGAGCCAGACCTGGAGCCTGGAGCAGGCGCAGACCGCCTGGGAGGAAGCAAAATCCGCTCTTCAGTCGGAACAGGTCCGGGTCCAGGCCGGCATTTCCACTGCAGATGCCCTTCTCAGGGCCCAGGGGAAGGAGCAGGAGGCAAAGGCGGAGCTGGAGACAGCTCAGAGTTCCCAGGAGCTGACCAGGCAGCAGCTTTGTCTGATGCTGGGCTGGTCCTACGGCGCTCAGGTGGAAATCTGCCAGGTGCCGGAGGCAGACCTGGAGGCGGTCAGCAGCGTGAATCTCAGCGAAGATGTGGCAAAGGCGCTGGAGGCCAGCTACGACCTGAAGATAACCAGCCGCCGCCTGGAAAATGCCCGGTCTTCTGCTGCAAGATCCAGCCAGGAGCAGACGTTAAAAAGCCAGAAGGAGGCGGCCGCCGGCAGTGTCCGGGAGGCCTATGACCGGCTGCAGCTGGAGAAGGCTGATTATGAGTCAGCTGTTCAGTCCGCGGAGACCGCAGAGAAGGCGTACCAGACCGCTGATCGGAAGGCTCAGGCGGGACTGCTGGCAGCCAGGGAGCTGGAGGAGGAAAAGCAGAGCCGGGATCGAGCGGCTGCCCGGGAGCAGAGTGCCGGACTGGAGCTTTTAAAGGCCCAGATCCAATATCAGTGGGCGGTAGACGGTCTGGCCTCATCTACCTAGCAGGAGGGAAGAAATGAAGAAAGTGAAGGGCATCCGGAAAATGGCTTTTCTTTTTGGACTTGTTCTGGGGCTGGCCGGAACAGGCTGCGGGAGCAGGGCGCTGGCGGCAGAGCCGCTGGTGATCGAATACCAGGACCTGGAGGAGCTGGTGCGCCGGGGAAACCTGGAGATCCATCAGATGATTCGTTCTCAGGAGGAAAGCCTGGCGGATTATCAGGAGATGTGGGATATTTTAAAGTGGAAACAGA
>DWYS01000110.1 GCA_019118585.1 Candidatus Enterocloster faecavium
ATCTCTCATATCAGATCCGTGAGGCATTCCATCCCCCATGCTCATCCCCGGAGACAATTTGCTCAACCGCAATTCCGCCAGCTGCTCCTCAATCCTTCTCACAGCCTGCTTGTCCCGAAGATAAGACTTCAAGAACAACTTTTTCTTCTCATTTTCTGTCAGTTCTCTGTCCACTGTTATCACCTCCCATCCTCTACCCGTTTTCTATATTCCCGATATCCTTTTTGTGCTTGTATTTGCAATAATGCCACACGCATACCACCATATAACTGTTTTGCTCGTAATCCTTACTCTTGCACGCCCGGTTTTTCTCATCATAAAAAATGCACTCTTTACAATATCCCGGGTGATGTGGGTGTAATATGATTTCTGCCATGGTATTTACTTTTCTATTGGCAGTGGATACCCATTTGGTAATGAATTAATTAACTGTTTCACCATTTGATTTGCCATTCGGTTTATTGCCACCCATGGTGTTTGTTCGCACTTATCTAATTCATCTATCCGGCTATCAATCGTACAATTTACGGACTCTCTTAGTTTGGGGGTCATCGGCACAAACTCAGTTGTATTCCTTTTGCAAGCAGCCTTGCATAACTCATTATAAATTTTTTTATCAATCGTCACAGTCCCGTTTCCATTGTCTTTTACTGTATACATCATTATCTCCTCTCTACTTGTATTCCATCCCGGTCTTTTTATCACGAAGCCATATCCTGCCTATTACCTCGAATCCCTGGCAGTCCGCTGCGAATTTCATCAGCCGGATAGCCCGGGACAGATCCTCCGGCGGCCGGTCCGCCTCCCGGATCGCGTCACCGGCGGTGGGATCCAGATAGCCTTCTTTATTCTTGTACATTTACTCACCGTCCATTACAATAATCTAAAAAAGCGCCTATTGTTTCATCTGCTTCGTTTCTTGTATAACATCGTCTCCTTTTATTTTTCTTTCTGTGCAGCGGTCTCCCTGCAAGTTTTCGGCTATTGTTTGTAAATAACATTTTCATTTGTCATTCTCCTCTTCATTTATCCCTTTGATTGATCTGTTCTTTTCGGGCCGGCATCGGTCAGTATGCCGGCCCATCTATACCGCAAAATGGCTTTCTCGTGACAACCGCCATTAGAGGTAACTTTTCCCGAAAATTCCCCGGAACTCTTCCCGGGTATGGGTTTTCTCAAATGCTTCCTGCCCGATCCGGTGCAGGGCATCCATTTTTTCTCGATTTCCATGGACACCTTCCTGATTGTCCCTATGGCAGATCGGACACAATTCCACGGTCAGACCATATTTCTCTGACCACTTCCGGTTTGCGCCTCCAAATATATGATGTTTTTCCAGATTCCGGATAGAGCCGCACAAAAAGCAGCGTTTTTCCTTTTGAATGATACTTTTCATCCTGCAGCTTTCTCCTTTACACGGATCTGCAGCTTTTCCAGGACTTCCAGCATTTTTCTGGTTTCCTCCACCAGGCTGTCAATGAGAAGATAATCTCCTGCGTTCCAGGTTCTGACCTTCAGGGTGTTTTCGATTCGTTCTGCGTGCTCATACGCTTCCCTCCACAGCCCATCCTCTCTTTCCAGTTCCACATCCATCCCATTATGGATTTTTACGTATCCATCCGGCAGATACTCCGGATAGTTCTCAATTTCCATTTGCGCCGGCGCAAATTCTGCGAGAAGGTCAGTATTTCCTGGGACTTCCGGGATCTCTGCCTGTTCCGTTTTTTCTTCTGCCGGTCCCTGAATCTCTTTTTTCGGCTCCTCCGCCCTCTGTTCTGCTGCCGGCTCCGGCTGCTGATGCTGCGGGCTTCCGGATTCCTGTTTCGATTTTCCACCGTCTTCCCGGTTTTCCTCCGGATACGGTTCTCCGTATACCTTTTCCCAGCTCTTTTTCATCCCTGCTGCCGGGCACAGCCCTTTTAAGACATCCAGGCATTCCTTCCAGGTGTAAGTCTCACTTTCTCCGGTCCTGGTGTTTAGCAGCTCCAGGTCCTGGTCTTCACCGTGGATGGACAGCATAAATTTCCCGACTCCGGAAATTCTTGCCATCTTCACCCCAATTCCGCTGGGAGCCAACGCAGTCACCGCATTTCCCACACCTGGATCCCCTTTCATTTGCTGATGAAGGACGGCGTACTCTCTTAAATTCTCCTGATAATAGCGGTACAACATTTTCGCCAGGCTGTTCTCCTGGATCTGCTGTCCCGGATCCGGCTCCTCTGCCATGACTTCCAGCGGCGTCCGCTGTTCTTCCTCCCGGATTTCCCGCTTAACCTCTCTGATGGTCTCCCGGGTGATGCTCCGGGGCAGCGCTTCCACCACTGCATCCGGCAGCGTGAGCATTTCCGCCAGCAGGGACGTCCCAAAACCGGCATACCGTCCGTCAATATTTTCGGAGTATCCTCCCTCCGAATACCGGTCATTGATGGCAATCATTTTTGATACCACGTCATCCCTCAGCCGGTACTCCTGCCAGGCAAATTCCGCAATGGATTTATACCCGCTGCCATAAAGCACATCCGTATCCCTGGCCCGCTTTAATAAATATCCCATCCGGATAAATCCCTCCGTCTGGCTCATGATTGCCCGGTCAAAGGCTCCCTTGAATTCTCCGTAATCTCTGAATGTCATCAGCTCCTGCATCTTATCCTACCTCCATCAGATCCCGCTCCAGGGTGTCCGCAAACGGATTTTTCTTCTCCCGCATTTCCTTCATTTCCATCATTCTCAGTGTCCTGCTCCGTTTTGCCATCCTTAGGTCTTCCTCCTTCAGCCGTTTTTTCAGTTCGGTCTGCCATTCCTCTAAATCCCGTTTTACCTCTTCCAGGTCCGGCTGCCGGTTAAATTCCGACCGTTTCTGCCGCACTGTCCCTCCCGGCTCCACCTCCAGCGTATACCAGGGGTGCAGCGGCCGGGATTTCCGCCTCAAAAACAGGATATAAGTTTCCCGGCTGCTGATTCGTTCCAGGTACCGGTCGCTGGCTGCCACGCAGTGATGCAGGGTTCGTCCCTCTCTTAAAATGTCCCGGATGGTTTCCGGCACACGGATGATAAAATCGGAACCGTCATATTCATACCGGTCTTTTATGGAACTGAGCACCGGTTCCACCTTCGGATACTTCTCCCGCAGCCGGTCTGCCTGCTGGTCCTCATTCTGGCTGTTGATGGTTTCCAGCAGCTCATCGTGCCGGTTCAGGAGATGTTTGGCCCGGTACACGATCGAATCTTCCGGATCCATCCCCTCCTTTTCTGCCATGGACAGGTAATCCTTCCATGCTTCCAGGATTTTCCCTGCGGAGGTTTTGTATTCTTTCATTTGTCCGGACACATAGTTCATGACCTGCACCGGCGACATCCGTCCCAGGATAAACCTCACGGTCTCCGGATCAATGCGGTTATCCTCCGCCCAGTCCAGGAACACTTCCGGCAGTTTCCCCTGGTTCTGCTGCTCCCACCGGAGCCATTTAAGGCACCGGTAACCTCCGTCGCGCTGTTTCAGCCTCCGGTAGCGCTGCATGTTGATCCCCAGAATCTCTTCCGCATTTTTCCCGTTCTCCCGGATAATTCCTCCATCATAGATTCCCTTTACCCATATGGACATCTTCTCCGTCACCTCCTGGGTCAGATTTTTAAGCCCTGCTTTTGCCATATACTCCAGGAATCCGCAGGCATCTCGGTTAATCATGATCTTGTTGTAATGGACCTTCCATCCCAGCCTTGCGAATGTTTCCAGATGGAGATCCTCATAGATCGTTCCCCGAAGGGCTTCCCTGACCCCTTCCGGATAGCAGTATTCCAGGTGACACCGTTTGTTTTTCGGATTGGTGTCCCACCATTCCTGCTCAAATTCATCCGCGTCATTGATCTGGCCATAATACCAGACCACATCATGGAGGATTTCGCCTTTCTCGCCTTTCCCCTCCAGCAGCAGATTCATCAGGATCTCCGGAAGCCGGGTCCTCCCCAGAATATAGCGGACATTCTCAAACGCTTCTATTTTTTTCCCGAATCCCGACCAGGTACATACCGCCTTAAAATGCCGTGCTGCCGATCGTTTGGGATCCATGTTCTGAAATACCACGACCATTTCCTGCTTCCGGATTTCTTTCTGTCTGCTTCTGACCTGCACTTTCTTTCCGGTTCTCCTGCAGATGGTCTCCTGCCCATTTTTGTATGTGATTTTCGTCTCATGCAGCTTTCCACAGGCGGTGCACTTCCACCTCCCTTTTTCCACAGGAAACCAGTATTCACGTCCTTCAAAAATGGTCTCTTCCAACCATGTCTCAAATCCATCCGGCAGCGGCGGAACCTTGGCCATCAGGTTGTCAATTCTCTCCTGTTTCCGGTTCATTGCCCGTTCTCTCCTTTCCCGGCTGTATTCGTCTTCTTTCCAGCTGATGATGGATCTGGCCGGCATTCTGTACTTCTCTCCGGCAAATTCCTTCACCAGCGCGTCCGTCTTTCCGCTGCTGTGTATGTCAAAGTTGTTGTACCACTCATTCTGGAATGCGCTGGCCAGGCGGTACTGGTGCCATTTTCGGTCTTTTGCAGAATAAAATCCGTGCCGGCCTCCCGGCCCCATCCAATACCGGCCGATATACCGGCGCTTCTCAAAACAGTCCACCACCAGGATCCCATCCTCGACCCTCGCCTCGATCCATTTTCCGCCGGCTCCCGCTTCTTCCGCCCGCGGCAGCTCCATCAATTTTTTTCGATTCATGATGCCCTCCTCAGATCTGGTACCAGACTTCCGGTTTTAGGATAGTCCCGTCTACACGTCCGATCGAAGCTCCGGCCGTCTCCCGACCGTCCGTCTTTACCATGGCCAGAATGCTTCCCGCTTTTCCTGCTGCCGCCGGCTCCGCTCCATAAACGATCACCGCCCCGTTTTCCTCCGCTTCTCCCCTCATTCGGTACACCCGGACCTTTCCGTAGGTTCTCTCTGATGCGTACCTCCCCGGATGCTCAGCGATCCACTCCACCGATGCCGCAACAAATCCCATCAGATCCAGTCTCCGAACCAGCCGGATCCTGGTTGCCGCAAGCTCACTCCCGTCAGCCCATTCATCCACATCTCCTCCGATCTCTACTTCGTAATAGGCTGACGTATCCCAGTTCGGATAATATTTCAGACAGTCCAGGGGATTCTCCGCGCAGTGCAGGCCGGCCCGCCCGCATTCCGCCCAGGTTTCATCGATCCATACCCCTTCCCGATACTGGTACCGCCCTTTCCCCAGCGTACAGGTCAGATCCCGGTTAAATCCTTTATAAGCTCTCATCTCTCTCCCTCCCCATCTACGGTATACAGAGCCGCAAGTTTGGCCCGCAGCTTCTTAGGCTGGAGGAAATACGTCCGGATAATCTCCTTCAGCTGCCGGTCGGTCCCGCACGCCACCGCCATCCGGTTCTGTCCGCTTCCAGACGCGTGTTTTCTGGCTTCCTCCCGGATTGCCCGATAAATTGCCCGCGGCCCGCTGCTGTTCTGCATAACGGCGCCGGCCAGATCAGGATCCGTGATCATCGTCTGCAGCATTCCAAGAATAACCTGCCCTGCTATCCGCTCCATCGGGTTCGTCTTCTGGCTGTTCATTTCCCGGTTCCATACCGTGATCCGTCCGGCGGCCGCCAGCGCCGGCGTCGCCAGTTCCTCCGTCTCCCCAGCAAGATAGTCTTCCGCATCTTCCCGATCCAGTCCGTTCTCCTGCGCCAGCGCAAAAACGGACGCTTCATCCCCTTCTTCCCGCAGGCCGGCCGCCGCCCGGTTCAGCTCTTCCGCGGAATGAAACTCTCCAAATTTCTCAAACATTGTTCTTTTCCTCCTTTATGTACCGGAACCGCACCGAATGCCCCGCCAGAGCTTTCCTGGCCTGCTGCCACTGCTCCGCATTCCGCACCGTTTTTCCTTTCGCATTTTTCCATTCATGCTGTTCCCAGTTCTGGACCCATCCCTGACGGAACGGCTCCAAAACATATTCCAAATCCGTCCGGACCGTAACCAGGCAGGGAACCTGCAGCACTTTCACCGCTTCAATCAGCGCCTGCAGGCCGTTGCTCTGCCGGCTGGCCTTCCGCTCTCCTTCCACGTGCTTCCGGTGTGTCTTTCCTCCGGCCTCAAACGCCAGGTCGGCCCAGTATTTACTGGCATTCGCGCCCAATTCAATCATGACCTCATACATATCGTTCCTCCTCCCGGCCTTTCCGGCTCCCAATCCTCCTCCGGATCCAGACGGACCATCAGATACCGCTGGTAGGGATAGCCCATCCGGTCAAATCCGTTGTACAGCTTGTCCGGAATCAGGTAATATCCTTTCCTCGGCCGCGGCTCCAGGCTCCACCCGGTCTTCGTCTTCCGGATCCGGCTGCGGGGCTTCGGATCCACCAGGTTCCGGCTGCAGGAATACCGCTGCTTTGTCGGGCTGTCCTCTTCCCGGAATGTTTTCTCCGTCTCTTTGATCAGGTATTTCGCTAAGTCTGAGTACTCTCTGTCATCGTAGAGCTGGACAAATTTGGGGCTTCCCCGCCCCTTCCATGCCTTTCGGATATAATCCATGGTGGTCTGCCTTCCGTCGTTGACCATATTGATAATCAGGTGGTGATGGATCGCTGTCCGCTTATACTCTGTGACCAGAATATACTTCAGCGGCACCCCTGCTTTTTTGTACCGTCCCCGCAGATCCGCCAGGAACTTTTTCACCATCTTCTGCGCCTCCGCTTTTTCCGGCCTGGCCTCCCGGCGGTAGGTCAGAATCACATGCAAATCTCCCGACCTAAAGTTCGCGTTGATCTTCCGCTCCAGTTTCCTGGCCGCCTGAACCATGTTGGCCCGGTCCATTTCCTCCTTACTCTTGGTTCCGCTCTCCCTCCGGGGGACTCCCTTCCGGCTGCCCCGCGGGATGCACCGGATCACCTCCAGCACAGCCCCGCACTGGTACTCGATCTGTTTGTATCTGTACATACCAAAACTCCTAAGTTTAATCCTTTTTATCAAGCCAGAAAGAGGTTTCACCCTGCTGATTTTCTTGACTTTCCCGGGCTGTACAGATATAATGGATGTGTGTAATTTTGTATCTGTACAACTTGCCCCTGATGTGATTGGCGTGACATCAGGGGCATTTTCTTTCCTCTTTTCTCTTAACCGGCATGGATCAGCCCCACTTCCCGTGTTTTCTCAATCCCCGATGATTTCGGCTGCATCTCTGCTTCGCATTCCTCACACAGGGTTCCTTCCCCTGGATCCAGTGCGCAGCCGCAGCGCCGGCAGATACGGTAATATCGGCTTCTCAATTTATGTAAACGTCTCATAAGTCCGCGCATACCACCATCCGGGTATTCGGATCATAAATCAGCCGGAGCTTGTCCCCATTCCCATCCGTTACCACTGCTTCATGCCCCTGGAATTCCACCTGGAAACATTCCAGGACAAATTTCTCCTCTTCCAACCACTTCCGGATCGCGTATTCCGCGATCGTTTTTGCTTGTTTCACTGCCATTCCAATCTCATCCTTTCGTTTATTTTTTCTACAGTTTGGGCACAGGTAGGTGCCGCTTCCGATTTTCGCGTATCGGGACACGTTCCAGACCTGTCCGCATTTCATGCAGACCACCGTTCTCATCGTCCATTCCTCTTTCCGATTCCTGCCGGTTCTTTTTTTATGACTCTGGTCGCTCCGGACCTCCGGCTCACCAACCGCAGCTCCTCCGGCGTGTCACTGATCACCAGCCAGCTGCGCACCACCAGACCCGCGGCGCTGATCAGCGCTTTCTGTGCTCGGGTAGGCTTTTTCGCTCTGCTTCTTCCCATCTGGCTCACCTCCCTTTCAGTCCGGCACCTCTTCTGTTGACATACTCAATATCCGCTGTAATCCCGGAAATCCGGTTCCCAGGTGAGTATACAGCCCACCAACCCTTAACTCTGGCTCAAAGCACGTAAGTCGCTTCGCCCGTTTGCCCCGTGAGCCGTCCAGGTGCTCCCGAATCACTTTGTATACGTACAATGTCATGCTCTCCCTCCTCTCATACTGACGCGTTGGCTAGCACGTATCCCAGGGCCATGGCCAGTAATAAAATGATAATCAGCATCGTCCGGCACCACTGGCGCGCCTCATCTCGCTGAGCCAGTGCGTCATCTCTTTCAGCGCGGAGCCGGCCCATGTGCTCATTCATCTGCTGCCACTCCCGTTGGATCGCCGGCAACCCTGCTCCCTCCATCCGGATCACCTCCCCAAAACAAAATCCCGAATCTCTGACGTCGTCAGATCTCGTCCCAACACAACGCTTGCTGCCTGCACCGGTGAAAACTTGAGTGCCCGGCTCACTATCTGAAGCTCCCGAAGTGTGAATGTCTCCGGCCGCTTCTTCTTGTTTCTTACAGTATCTGGAACCACTCCCAAACACTTAGCAAGACCGGCGTCGTCGATTCCCTGCCGCTCTTGATTCCCTGCGATACAAGCCCGCACAATGCGGTTGCGCTCCTCCTGATCGGAAGGTTTTAACTTTGGCATATGATCACGCTCCCTTCTCATCGTCCTCTGCAAAATACTCCACCGGGACCCCAAAGTACTTAGCCAGTATCATCAACTTGTCGAATTTGGGATTGTATTTTCCTTTTTTCCATTCAGATAGCGTAGACTTCAAAATTCCTGTTTCTTCAGATACTCGATAATCAGTTACTCCTTTTTCATCTCTCAGCTTTGCGTATTTAGCATACAAACTTTTCACCTCATTTCCGAACTTTTCTATTGCTATTAGTTCAGAAAACTGATATACTAAAGTTACCACACGATAGTATATAAAATTCAGTTTTCTGAACCGCATAGTCGAATTATAGTTCATCTTTCTGAACTTGTCAATAGATTTTGTTCAGCTTTCTGAATTTTGTAGAAAGGATAGTACACATGAATGAAATCTATGATCGATACCGAGCTATCAGAGATTCCTGGAATTTGAAAGACTCTCAAATCGCAAGAGAGACAGGGATCACAAAATCTACCTTTTCTGAATGGAAAGCAGGAAAATATACTCCAAAGCCTGACAAATTACAAAAAATTGCGGATTATTTTGGCGTGCCGCTTTCCTATCTTTTGACTGGAAAAGAGGAAGAGGAAGTGAGGAGCAAATCCCCTGAACTTACCGCAAAAGATGAGCGTGACATAGCGAAAGACCTGGATCGTATTATGGGAGAGATCCGTAAAGGCGACGACGGTCCTCTGTACTATAATGGTGTGGAGATCAGCGAAGCCTCTCTGGGATTGCTCCAAAATGCCATTGAATATGCTTTACGGGAAACTAAGAAAGAGAATAAAGAAAAGTACAATCCTAACAAGAATAAAAAGTAGGTGATGCTGTTTGGAGAACGCTGAACATAAAATCCGTCGGTTGATACGGTATTACGACAGGATGATGGGCACCAGGGATCCGGTGAGCATCGCCCGCCAATTGAATATAGGAATTGCTATTGTTCCGCTGGGAGAAATCGCCGGGAATTATAAGCTATTAAAAAGAAAGCGCTGGATCTTCGTTAATGAAGATATTGCCGATAGCCCGCTTTTCCGTGTCGTTGTTGCTCACGAATTGGGGCACGCGGTTCTGCATCGGAAGGAAAATTGCGCTTTTATCAAAAACAGGACCTTACTACTCACATCCGGAATTGAACGAGAGGCAAATCAGTTTGCAGCTCATCTTCTGATCACAGACGATATGTTGAAAGAATTTGCAGGATACACGGAAGATCAATTCTGCGATTGCACCGGATATCCAAAAGAACTAATCGAGTTAAGATTAAAACAGCCTGCGGCGTTTTAATAAATATCAATGTACTGGAGGAGAGAAAATGAAAAAATCAATCACACAATCAACCACCACCCCTCTTGAAAATGGCGGGACATCACCTGAATCTGGCAAAAAGCCCAAAAAGAAAACCGGCTGCCTGATTGCTATCGCAATTGTTATTGTGATCGGTATAATCGGCAGTATGGGAGGAGGAAGCAGTTCCAGCACAAATTCCGATGAAACTGAATCTTCATCAGCTGCTGCAATCACAGAGTCTGTCGATTCTCAAACTACTGCTATCGCAGAATCAACTGCCGCTCAGGAAGATCCCGATATTCCCACCGAGTATAAGTCTGCATTAGCAAAAGCGAAAATTTACAGTGATCACATGTACATGTCAAAAGCTGGCATTTATGATCAGCTTGTTTCTGAGTATGGTGAAAAATTTACTCCAGAAGCCGCACAATACGCAATTGACAATCTTGAGGCTGACTGGAACGCCAATGCTCTTGAAAAAGCAAAAACTTACAGTGATTCCATGCACATGTCCAAAGCCGGCATCTATGATCAGCTGATTTCGGAATATGGTGAGAAATTTACCGCTGAAGAGGCGCAGTATGCAGTTGATAATCTGAATGCCGACTGGAACGCCAATGCCCTCGCAAAGGCAAAATCTTACCAAGAAACAATGAATATGTCTCCTGCTGCTATCCACGATCAGCTCACATCCGAATACGGTGAGAAATTTACCGCTGAAGAAGCCGATTATGCCATAGCACATCTGGAATAACTGTTCTAAGCTAAACAAAAACCGGCTCCCTCCGGGGAGCCGATCCACCTTGACAATAATATACTTACCTGGGGAGCCGGGGGACGTGCTCTCACCCCATCCGAAACCTTACGGAAGGTGGTGATTATTATGAGTACATACGAAGAATTAAGCCTAATCGTAAGCGTTGCCTTATTGATTGTAACGATTCTAAATTTTACCCATAAGAAATAGCCGTCCTGCTCTCGTCAAAGTTTAGGAACGGCTATTCTTGTAGCTGATAACTTTCGCCGGGTCGGGTGAACTGCACTCACCTTCCGGCTCCCTTGTTAAGTATATTATACAATCAATCAAAAAAAATGTCAAACAGCAAAAACCGCCCGGTGCTACCAACACCGAACGGCTTTACATAAATCTGCACAGGCCCGAAGGCCAATACAATATTTCCTGAACACAAATATTGTACCACACCTCCCGGCGCCTGTACAGGCGTATTTTTTATACCCTAAAACCAAAGGAGGAAGATACAATGGCAAAAGCAAAGAAACTCCCATCCGGATCCTGGCGCTGTCTGGTGTACAGCCACAGTATCCCAATAATAGACAAAGACGGAAAACCCGTGATCGATCCTAAGACCCAAAAACCCAAAGAACGGAGAGTGTATGAGTCCATCACCTGCGACGATCCCAGTCCTCGCGGAAAACGGGAAGCGGAACGAATGGCTGCGGAATTTGCCGCCCAAAAAGATCAGATTGCAAAATCAACTGCGTCAATGACCTTCGGGGAGGCTGCAAAGGCGTATATTGATGCCAGAGAGTCTGTCCTGTCCCCCCGGACTGTTATGGACTATCACAGAATTCTGGCGAACGATCTGACTACTCTCCTGCCGATCCGGCTGAACCGCCTGACACGGGAAGATATCCAAATTGCCATTAACCTGGAATCGATCCGGCACAGTCCAAAGACCGTTCGCAACACACACGGCCTGATATCCGCTGTGCTGGCGCAGTATCGGCCGGAATTGCGCCTTACAACATCCCTGCCGCAGAAAACAAAGCCAAACCTTTATATCCCTAACGATGATGACATCCGAAAACTTTTGTTAGCTGCACAGGATACTGAGCTGGAGCTGCCTATTCTGCTGGCCGCTTTCGGCCCCATGCGCCGCGGAGAAATCTGTGCTTTGCACAGCCAGGACATCTCCGGAAACCGGGTACATGTCTGTGCAAACATGGTGATCACAGAATCCCATCAGTGGATCCTGAAAAGCACCAAAACCACCGCCGGCGACCGCTATATAGATTATCCGGATTTTGTGGCCGAAAAATGGCGCGGGATCAACGGGAGGATTACGCAGCTTAATCCTAATGCTCTTTCATCGCGCTTTGCCCGGTTTCTGAAACGCCTGGACATCCCGCATTTTCGTTTTCACGACCTGCGCCACTACTCAGCATCCATCCAGCACGCCCTGGGAATTCCGGATGCCTACATCATGCAGCGCGGCGGATGGTCTTCTGACTCTACGCTCAAAATCATTTACCGGCACGCCCTGAGTGATCAAACGGTTGCCATGGACTCTATTGCCAATGGGCATTTTACAGAACTATGCAACACGAAATGCAACACAACAACAAAAAACCCTTGATTTCTCAAGGGTTTTTCAGTGCCGGCAACCGGAATCGAACCGGTACGGGAGGTAAGTCCCGCAGGATTTTAAGTCCTGTGCGTCTGCCAGTTCCGCCATGCCGGCAAACTGTACATGTTATATGATAGAAAAATGAATGGGGCCTACAGGGCTCGAACCTGTGACCCTCTGCTTGTAAGGCAGATGCTCTCCCAGCTGAGCTAAGACCCCAAAATTGGCAATAAAAAACGACCCGGATGGGACTCGAACCCACGACCTCCGCCGTGACAGGGCGGCGCTCTAACCAACTGAGCCACCGGGCCAAAATAAATACCTATTCAATTAGTTCAGGGTTAGTGGACCTTCGGGGACTCGAACCCAGGACCGACCGGTTATGAGCCGGTTGCTCTAACCAACTGAGCTAAAGGTCCAAATTAATGAATTCCAAAGCCGATGATCGGACTCGAACCGATAACCTGCTGATTACAAATCAGCTGCTCTGCCAATTGAGCCACATCGGCGGATAAATGACCCCAACGAGATTCGAACTCGTGTTACCGCCGTGAAAGGGCGATG
>DWYS01000111.1 GCA_019118585.1 Candidatus Enterocloster faecavium
ATAGACATGGTTTACACCTCCTTCAACTGTTTAAAAATATCCTGGATAACTGACATTCTCGGGTCCAGTGACCTGGTATCGCAGTCACAAGTCCCATAGTTGAGATTTGTGCCACATCTATTGCAGATTCCCTTGCAGTCTTCCCTGCAAAGGACCTTCATAGGCAGGTTTAAAGTCAGTTCATTGCCCACAAGCCGGTCTACATCCAGATTATAACCACTTACGTAGAACTGTTCGTTCAGTTCTCTGGCACGCTCCTCCTCTGACTGCTTCATATCGATCTTTTCATCGATTTCCACAGAGATGGGGACTGCTACCGGCTCCAGACACCTGCTGCAGGGTATGGAAAGCGTCACCGCTCCTTTTCCCTCCAGATGCAGTACCCGGTTTCCCTCATTGGTAATCTGGAGTACAACAGGACTTTTTTCTGCTATTTCATAATCCCCCTGGGGACTGTGAAAACGGTCCATCTCCAGCTCACATTGATAGGTTTTTGCCTTTCCCTCAACGGAAAACAGTTCTGATAAATTAATCAGCATAGGAAATCCTCCATATGCACCTCAACTATTATACATAGGCACAAGTGGTTTGTCAATGATTTTTTGCAATAACCGTCCCAGGTAGGTATCACCTTTATACCAGAGCCTTCGTCTCTCTGGCAATGGCCAGCTCCTCATTGGTAGGAATCAGCATAACCTTTACCTTGGAGTCTGCGGTGGAAATCACACGCTCCTCGCCGCGGATGTCATTGGCCTCGTCATCAATGGCTACGCCCATAAATCCAAGGTATCCGCAGATGGTCTTTCTGGCTACCTTGTCATTCTCGCCAACGCCGGCGGTAAACGCAATGGCATCCACACCGTTCATGGCTGCGGTGTATGCGCCGATATACTTGGCCACCCGATAGTAGAATGCATCCAGAGCCACCTCTGCCAGATGGTTGCCCTCTGCCTTGGCCTTCTCAATATCACGGAAGTCACTGGAAATTCCGTTGGTCATTCCGTAGATACCGGACTTTTTATTTAAAATGTTGAGCATCTCGTTGATGTCCATGCCCTCTTTGTTCATAACGAACTGCAGGACAGCCGGGTCCACATCTCCGCTTCTGGTTCCCATGATCAGGCCCTCAAGTGGGGTCAGTCCCATGCTGGTGTCCACACACTTGCCGCCGATGGAAGCGGAAACGCTGGCGCCGTTGCCCAGGTGGCATACGATCACTTTCGCCTTCTCCGGGTCCAGTCCGCCGAACTTGATCGCCTCGGCAGATACGAACTTGTGGCTGGTTCCGTGGAAGCCGTAGCGGCGGATGCCATACTTCTCATAATACTCGTGAGGGATCGCATAAGTATAAGCCTTCTCCGGCATGGACATACCGAAGGCAGTATCGAATACGGCTACGTTGGGGGTGCCGGGCATAGCTTCCTCGCAGGCTTCGATTCCCATCAGGTTCGCCGGATTGTGCAGAGGTCCTAACTCGAAGCACTCGCGGATAACTCTCTTCACATCATCGTTTACAACGATGGAATCGCTGTATACGGTACCTCCGTGCAGAACGCGGTGACCAATAGCGGAAATCTCGCTGGTATCCTTGATCACGCCGTGCTCCTGGTCCATCAATGCTTCCATAACCAGTTCGATGGCGGTCTTATGGGTAGGCATATCCTTCTCTACCACATACTTGTCCTTGCCGGCTGCCTGGTGGGTCAGCTTGGAACCGGCGATGCCGATCCTCTCGCAGAGTCCCTTGGCCAGTACGCTTTCATTCTCCATATCGATCAGCTGGTACTTCAAGGAAGAGCTTCCGCAGTTGATAACTAAAATCTTCATAATCTTAATGTCTCCTTCAAATCTTATTTCGTAACAGTTGTTGAGGAAATCCGATATGAAAACAGGGTCAAAAGCATGCTTATAAGCGAGCTTAACGCCTGTTTTTGCCCCTGTTTTCGCGCTGTCCTGAACTGTTACATTATTTCACGATCTCGCCGTATACTTCTCTTCCGCAGCCAGCTGCATTGGACTCATCGGTATCAATGTGCATGGCCAGGGCATAGCTGTCGCTTACACGGACAACCACATCGCCGAAAATCAGGCTTCTGCCCTCGGTATCCAGCTTAACGGAAACGATCTGACCATTCTCTACGCCCAGAGCCTTGGCATCCTCAGGAGTAGCATGGATATGACGCTTTGCAGCGATTACGCCCTCGGAGATTTCAATCTCGCCCTTGGGTCCAATGATCTTACATGCACCGCTTCCTGCGATATCACCGGACTCTCTTACGGGAGCGGTTACGCCGATGGAACGGGCATCGGTTAAGGACAGCTCAACCTGAGTCGCCTTTCTTACCGGTCCCAGAATGGAAACATTCGGCAGTTCCTTCTTGCTTCCTACGATGGTCACTCTCTCCTGGCAGGCAAACTGTCCGGGCTGAGACAGATCTTTCTTCTTGGTCAGCTGGTATCCCTCACCAAAAAGGATTTCCAGATGCTCCTGAGTCAGATGTACGTGACGGGCGGATGTTTCTACTAAGAATTTCATTACTTACTCTCTCCTTTATCCATGTAAATATAGATTGATCGCGGCGGTCCGCGGCCACAGCCGCGAATACCATATGCTGTATTTATTGTATTGGTTTATTCTGGATTTTTCAAGCCCTATGGACAAATATCTTGCACTTTTTTCAATACTTGCACCTGCCGTTTCCCGGCTGCGGACAAAAAAAAGCCGGGGCCCTTCCCCCTTCGGGGATGAGCTCCGGACCTTGTCTTTGTGCTTTGTCCTTGCTGTCGTCTTAAATCTTCTCATAATGGTCTACATTGACCACAAAAATGGTAGCTCCGCCTACTTCGACCGTCATCGGCATAGTGGAATAATTGACCATGGTCGTGCCGGAAATGTAGGGCATGTTCACCGTAATTTTCTGGTGCTGTCCGCACTCCTGCTTGATAATGTCAATGACCTCTTTAACCTTATCGTCCTCAGCGCCGATCATCAGTGTAGTATTTCCTTTTTTCAGAAATCCTCCTGTTGTGGAAAGGCGTGTGATACTGTAATGGTGCTTCGTCAGCTGGCTGACCACATCGTCCTCGTTGTCATTTCTCACAATTGCGTATATTAACTTCATATGGCGGCCTCCTTTTCTTGAGAGAATGCTATTTCTTTAACATTATAACACACTTTTCAGAAAAATGGGGGTTAATTTTCTCTAAAGATTAGAAAATCACCAATTTTTTTAACAATTCAGGACGGCGGTTTTCATGCCGCCGTCCTGAATGCCGTATCATCTTTATGAATTTGTATTGTCCTCCAGCTTATCGCCAAGGGTTACGGTTACATCATGCTCCACATATGCGCCGTTGGTCAGGGTCTGAACGGTCAGCGTTACCTGGGAACCCTTCTCGTAATAGGTCAGCATATCCGTCAGCTCTTCAGCCGTTGTGATGGACTGTCCGTCAAATTTGGTAATGATATCCTTTTCCTTCAAGTCAGAGTTGGCTGCAGCACCTTCCGGCATGATCTGATATACATATACGCCGATGGGCATTCCGTATGCCTTGGAGGTGGCTGAATCGATATTGGTGACACGGATTCCAAGGTATCCCTGTGCATCCTCACCTACAGCGATCCTGGTCTGCTTGGTCATCAGATTGTCCAGAATATCCTTTGCGCTGGAGATCGGAATTGCAAATCCCATGCCTTCCACTTCGGTGGAAGCATTCTTGGCCGCATTGATCCCGATCACATTGCCGTTCAGATCCAGCAGAGCGCCGCCGCTGTTTCCGGGGTTGATGGCTGCATCGGTCTGCAGATAGGTATGCTGGATTCCGCTCTCATCCGTAATCTGACGGTCCAGGGCACTTACATATCCTACTGTTACGGACTGTCCGTAACCCAGGGCATTGCCGATGGCGATTACCTGCTGCCCAACCTTCAGCTGGTCAGAATCTCCCATGGTTGCCACTTTGATCTTGCTCATGGTGTCATCCGGGATGTCAGCCAGCTGCACTGCGATGATCGCCAGGTCCGCTTCGGAATCCGTTCCCTTGATGGCTGCAGCCACGGCCGTATCATCCACAAAGGTGACCTCCAGGTCTGTGGCACCGGACACTACATGGTTATTGGTCGCGATCAGAAGTTCCGTATCGCTCTGTGCTACGATAATTCCGGAACCGCTGCTGGTAGCCTCGTAGGTCTGCGGCATTCCGAAGAAGTTTCTCTGCTCCACTGTCATGGTATCGTTGATGGCCACTACGGAAGGCATTGCCTGTTCTACGATATCCTCAATATTTGTGGTATTGGAAACAGCAGTCGCAGAGCCTGTAGTATCGGCCGCCGTGGTCTGGGGAGCGCTCTCACTGCTCTCCTGGGCGGAGGCTTCTGCTGTTACGGCATTTCCGTAGAGGCCGGTAAGACGGCTGCCTACCAGATTCACGCCGGTCATAACGCCGCCCGCCACAACTCCGAACAGCACAGCTGCCGCTGTTACTGCTGCGGCCTTCTTTGCCACGCCGCCGCTCTTCTTCTCTCTGTGATCCGGCGTATGGTGATCCGGTGTGCGGTAATCCTGCATCCGGGGTTCCTGACTCCTCTGTTCCTGATGGCTCTGCACATCCCGGCTGTCGCTGCGGCTCTGCTCCGGGTTTTCCTTCTGGTTCATATCGTCATCCATATGATCATACGTTCTCTTCTCTTCTTCATACATAATGAAAATCCCCTTTCTCACTCTATCTTTATTATCTGAGCAAGTTACTTAAACCTTACTCCTGATGTCCTTTCCTTTTGACAGTTCCTAATATAGAAAACAATTGTGGCGGATTTGTGAAATGATAGTGGAAAAATTGTGTTTTCTTAATTTTTTTGCAGATCCATAATCAGTCGGTCTATTGACCCCTTTTCAAAAATCAGGTATGATCAACTCAATAACATCTGGAGGGATCTCTCAATGCGCGTTGTTGGAATCATTGCCGAGTACAATCCGTTTCACAAAGGACATCAGTATCATATCGCCAGAGCGAAAGAAGTGACAGGGGCAGATTACTGCATCGTGGTCCTCAGCGGAAATTTTGTCCAGAGGGGGGAGCCTGCCATTTATGAGAAGTTTCTCCGTACAGAGGCTGCCCTTCGATGTGGAGCAGACCTGGTGCTGGAACTTTCCTCCCCCTTTGCCTCCGGAAGCGCCGAAGATTTTGCTTCCGGCGCTTCCGCCCTCCTGTCTGCCCTGGGCACAGTTGACTATCTCTGTTTTGGCAGCGAGCAGGGCGATGAAACGCGCCTGATGAACATTGCCCGCATGCTGGTCCAGGAGCCGGAAGGGTTCCGTCCTCTGCTGCTCACCGGGCTGAAAAATGGACTTACCTGGCCCCAGGCCCGTATATCTGCCCTCACCGGGCTGGGCTGCCTGACGCAGGAGGAAGCCAAACTTTTAAGTCAGCCGAACCACATTTTAGGAATCGAATACTGCAAGGCCCTGCTCCGCCAGAACAGTTCCATACGGCCCGTGACCATCCTCCGCCGGGGGAAAGGTTATCATGACCAGGAAATTGATTCCTTCCCCCAGGGGGAGATGGCCTCTGCTACTGGTCTGAGAGCCCGGATGAAATGTCCGCCGGAATGCGTTTCTTCTCTCTCCCATCCCCTGGAGGGCCAGGTTCCGCCGGAAGCGCTGCCGCTCTATCAAAGCCAGCAGCCGGTTTTCCCGGAGGATTTTTCTGCGGTTTTAAATTATGCCCTTCTTTCCTGCCTGCAGGACGAGCGCAGTTTCAGCTGCTATGAAGGCATCACTGCGGACCTTTCTCAGCGGATGGAACGCGTCCTGCTGGACTGGACGGACTGGGAGGGACGCATCCGGCAGCTGAAAACCCGCCAGATGACCTATACCAGGATCAGCCGCTGCCTCTGCCACCTTCTTCTGAAGATCACCGCGGCAGATATGGAAGCCTACCGGGACGGCGGATACGCCTTCTATGGACGCATTCTTGGCTTTAAGCGGCAGGCGGCTCCTCTTTTAAAGGCCGTGCAGAAAAACAGCTCCATTCCTTTGATCACGCGGACTGCAGGCTGTGAAAAGCTTCTGTCCGGTCCGGCGCTTTCGATCCTCCGGACGGATTTCTACGCCTCTCATCTGTGGCATTCCGTCTACTGTTCAAAGTATGGAGCTTCTATGAAAAATGAATTCAACCGCGGGATGGTGATCCTCTAGCTGCTCTTTTGCGCCAGTTCCAGCATCTCCCGCACCGTTTTTCTGGTATAGGGCTTTGGCATAAAGGCCAGGGCCTTGATCTTCCAGGTTTTTAAAGACAGGCCGGGGATATCGGACATCAGGATCACCTTTGGCGGATGTTCCAGTCCTGCCAGCTCTCCCGCCAGTGTAATGCCGCTGATCTCCGGCATCACCACATCAGAGAAAACCAGATCCACCTGATTTTCCCTGGCAAAGGCGAGGAGGTCCCCCGGATGAGAAAAGGCGGCCACAAGCTCTGCCTCCTTCTCCTCCTTCAATATGGTTTTTAACTGTTCCAGCAGTTCCGGATCATTGTCTACAATAATGGTTCTCATCTTCATGAGTCTCAGTATACCATTCTCTTTTCCGTGTTTCAACATTTTTTTGCCGGCCCTCTGAGCCATCACTTCATTTTCGGCTTAAAAATCAGAGAGGCCAGATATCCAAAGATCAGGGCTCCGCTAATGCCGGCTGCACTGGCAGTGAATCCTCCTTTAAATAGGCCCAGAAGCCCATCTTCTTTCAGTCCCTCTTTGACACCTTTAAATAAGGTATTTCCAAATCCCAGAAGGGGGACGGCTGCTCCGTCTCCTGCCCATTCGATAAAGGGATCGTACACGCCAAAGAATCCTAAAACGGTGCCGCTGACCACTAACAGCACCATGATCCTTCCCGGCATCAGCTTCGTCTTCTCCATCAGGATCTGCACCAGGGAACAGATCAGGCCGCCTACAAGAAATGCTTTCACATAATCCATTGTCTATCCCTCCGCTCCCATATACTCCAGAACAACGCCGTGGGCGATTCCCGGAATGCTCTGCCCCTCATTGAAGCTGACCGTGGACAGAAGGGCTCCGGTGGGAACAAACAGTACCCTCTTCCACTCTCCCGCCAGAAGCTTGGGAAGGATTTTGGCGCAGAGTACCACGGCGCTGCAGCCGCAGCCGCTTCCACCCGCATGGGTATCCTGCCTGTTGGGGTCGTAGATCTCGATTCCGCAGTCCATGTGGATCTCTTTGATGTTTCTTCCCTTCTCCTTCATCAAATCCACCAGGATCCGGCTGCCGACTTTCCCCAGGTCCCCGGTGATGATCCGGTCATACCAGTTTTCCTCCACCTGCAGATCCTCCAGGTTCTGCTCAATGGTGTGAAAAGCCGCAGGAGCCATGGCCGCTCCCATATTCATGGAGTCCCGGATCCCCGCATCCACCATCTGGCCGGTGGTCACTGCGGTAATTTTGGCCATCCCGCTCTTTCGGTCTCCCGCCAGGATCACGCTCCCGCAGCCGGTAACCGTCCATGTAGCGGAAAGCGGGCGCTGGTTGCCGTAACCCAGCGGAAAGCGGAACTGTTTTTCTGCTGTGGCGAAATGGCTGGAGGCCATGGCCATCACCTGGTCCGCATACCCGGCATTGACTGCCATGGCTCCCAGCATCAGCGCCTCCCCCATGGTGGAGCAGGCTCCGTACAGGCCAAACAGAGGGATTTTTAAGTCCACTGTCCCAAAGGAAGTGGCGATCAGCTGTCCCAAAAGGTCGCCGGCAAACAGATATCTCAAATCCTTCTTATGAATCCCGCCCTTCTCAATGGCCAAATCCGCCGTCCGTTTCTGCAGGGCGCTTTCTGCCTTCTCCCAACTGTCCGTCCCGAACATATCGTCCTGCTCCACCTGGTCAAACAGGCTTCCCAGGGGACCTTCCCCCTCCTTGCGCCCTGCCACCGAGGCGGCGCTGACGATCACCGGCGGATGAAAAAAACGCAGGCTGGCCTTTCCCGCCATCTGTCCTCTCTCTTTCACCTACTCTGCCTCCTGTTCCTGCCAAAAGCATTTTCTGCTTTTACTTTGTCCAAAAACAGGAGAAAATATTCTTCTGCAGCCTTATGAGGTTCAAAATGTTTATCCTCTTTTGCGCGGATTCTCTTCCATATTTCCCCGCACCTGCCGGATCAATTCCCCCATCTCCCTGGTTTTCCATTTGCTCTTATGATAAAAAATCTGCTGGACCATCTCCATCTTCATTCCCTCCACATCCAGAACCAGCAATTCTCCCTTCCGAAGGCTCTCTTCCACCGCAAAAAACGGGAGACAGGAGATTCCGCCACTCTCCTTCAGCTGCCGGATGATAAAATCCGTATTGCTGATTTCCACTGCAGGCGTCAGCTGCAGATTGCGGGCTTCCAGAAAGGCATCCAGTTCCCTCCTGTAATTCTCGTTTTTCTCTGTGAGAAAAAAAGGCTCCTCTGTCAGTTCTTCCATTTTCACCTTCACAGGCCGCTCCCCCCACCAGTCCGGCGGCGTTACAAATACGATGGGCTCCCGCTTTTCCATTACTTTCTCCCATTCCGGATTAAACCTGGGCCGGTCCAAAAGGTAGATCAGATCCAGCAGGTTCTGGTCCAGCATCTCATAGAGTCTTGCCGGTGTGGCCGTCGTAATCTTGATGGACACCTTTGGGTGATGGGTACGGAAATAGGAAAGGACTCCCGGAAGCTTAACGGAGCAGAGAGATTCCAGGGTACCGATGTGAAGAGGATTGTCCATCTCCCCCTCCTGGGCAGCCGTCTCCTTCGCCTGATTCACCTCTTTTAAGATCTGCAGACTCTGCTTTAAAAACCGCCTTCCCTGGGCCGTAAGGGAAATCCGCTTTCCCAGCCGGTCAAACAGCTTCACTCCCAGTTCTTCTTCCAGAAGGCGAATTTGAACGGTCACCGCTGACTGGGAATAGCCCATCTCCTGGGCCGCCCGGGAAAAGCTTTCCATCTGAGCCGCTGTCACGAAGGTTTTCAGCTGACGAAATTCCATGATTTTCCTCTCCTTCTCCTGATTGTAGTTGTCGTTTCCGGACGGCTTCTCTTCTTGCCCGCATTTTCCCGCCGTCCTGAGTGATTATGAATTTTTTTCAATTATATCATAAAATCTATGAAATTGATTTATTTATCTGAGATGGTTACAATGAAGATAGGTGACTGTTCAGATAGAACTATTTAAAGGAAAAGAGGTCATGTTTTATGGCGTTTATCAGTATTTTCGATGTTTTGGGCCCCAACATGGTAGGGCCTTCCAGCTCCCACACAGCGGGAGCCTGCTCCATCGCTCTCCTGGCCCGGAAAATGTTAGGAGAGCCGGCCCGGGAAGTGGGATTTATCCTCTACGGCTCCTTTGCCAAAACCTACAAGGGACACGGCACCGACCGAGCCCTTTTAGCCGGCGTCATGGGCTGCTCCACCGATGATGTGCGGATTCCCAGGGCTTACGAGATGGCCCGGGAGCAGAATCTGAAATGGAATTTTTCTGTCAATGAAATCGAAACAGAGGTTCACCCCAACACCGTGGACATCCATCTTCTGGGGGTAACCGGAAAAAAGGTATCGCTTCGCGGTGAGTCCATCGGAGGCGGGAAGATCCGCATCGCCCGCATCAACGGCATCGAGGTGGATTTCTCCGGGGAGTACAATACCCTCATTGTTGTCCACAAGGACCGGGTCGGCATGGCAGCTCACATTACCAGCTGTTTAAGCCAGGGCAACGTCAACATTGCTTTCATGCGGCTCTTTCGGGAGGCCAAGGGCGATACTGCCTACAGCATTGTGGAGTTTGACGGGGAACTTCCGGAAGACACCAGGCAGAAGATCCTAGAAAAAGAAGATGTGGAAAATGTGATGGTCATTGATGTGAAGGAGGGATCATAAGATGGATTTTAAAAATGGAGCCGAGCTTTTAAGCCTGTGTGAAACAAAAGGACTTCCCATTTCAGAAATAATGAAGGAGCGGGAAATCCATCTGGCGGAAACCACCACAGCGGAAATGGACCGGAAGATGAACCGGGTCCTGGAAATCATGACCCAGGCAGCAAAGGAGCCCATCCGCCATCCCCGCGCCTCCATGGGCGGCCTCATCGGAGGAGAGGCTGCCCTGGTGGACCGGCACCGCAGGGAGGGAAACGCCATCTGCGGCAGCCTCCTCTCCAGAGCCATCGCCTATTCCATGGCCGTTCTGGAGGTCAACAGCTCCATGGGCCTCATCGTAGCCGCCCCCACCGCCGGCTCCTCCGGAGTGGTTCCCGGAGTCCTTCTGGCTTTAAAGGAGGAGTATGATCTGGAAGATGCCGCTCTTCTGCCCGCCCTCTACAATGCCAGCGCAGTGGGCTACCTGGCCATGCGCAACGCCACGGTGGCGGGAGCCGTGGGAGGCTGCCAGGCTGAGGTAGGCGTAGCCTCCGCCATGGCCGCCTCCGCCGCAGTGGAGCTTATGGGCGGCACCCCCGCCCAGTGCCTGGACGCCGCCTCTGCCGCCCTGATGAATCTCCTGGGCCTGGTCTGCGACCCGGTGGGCGGCCTGGTGGAATATCCCTGCCAGAACCGGAACGCCATAGGAGTCGCAGGGGCCATCACCGCAGCGGAACTGGCTTTAAGCGGCATAAAGCAGCTGATCCCCTTCGATGAGATGCTGGCCGCCATGTACCAGGTAGGCCGGCGCCTGGCCCCGGAACTGAGGGAAACAGCCAGGGGCGGCTGCGCCGTAACCCCCGCAGGCTGCGCGGCAGCGGCTCGGTGCCACGGCTACAGTTAAGATTCCGTTTCAGTCTGCTTATCCTGAGCCCCCCTGAGAGCCCTCTGGTAATATTCCATTGTCTTTTCGTCAAAGCAGACCATCTGCACTTCCATCTGAGGATGCTCTTTCAAAAATTCCAGTATGGTTTCTACCGCGATCCTGGATGCCTTCTCCAGGGGAAAGCGGTAGATCCCGGTGCTGATGGATGGGAACGCCACGCTCCTGCACCCGTTTTCCAGGGCCAGTTTCAGACTGTTCCGGTAGCAGTTTTTCAAAAGCTGCTCCTCATTTTTTGTGCCCCCGTTCCACACAGGGCCGGGGGTGTGAATCACAGATCTGGCCGGCAGGCGGTAGCCCCCGGTAATCTTTGCCTCCCCGGTACGGCAGCCGTGGAGCATCCGGCACTCATTTAACAGCTCAGGCCCTGCCGCCCGGTGAATGGCTCCGTCCACTCCCCCGCCGCCCAGAAGGCTGGTATTGGCCGCATTGACAATGGCATCGGCCTTCACTTTTGTAATATCTCCCAAAACGATCTTCAGCACAGTTCTTCCTCCTTCCACGATCAGTCCTTCAGTGCCTCCATGGCCGCCCGGTATCCATGAATTGCGGTGGTATCAAATACCGGCAGCGGGGAATCCTCCTGCTTTACCAGCAGTCCGATTTCCGTACAGCCAAGGATGACTCCCTGGGCTCCTTTTTCCTTCAGTTTTTCAATGATTTTTACATACTGTTTCCGGGACTCATCGGAAATAATCCCTCTGCACAGTTCCTCATAGATGACCCGGTTTACCGTCTCAA
>DWYS01000112.1 GCA_019118585.1 Candidatus Enterocloster faecavium
ATACGCGCAAAATTGTCAGCTTATTGGGCAGATTCATCGTAAATCTCTCCTATCAGATCATAGTCGGCGGCTCCCGTCACCTTAACACGGACAAAGTCACCGCTCATCAGCTCCTCCCCGGTATTGACGAAAATCAATCCGTCCACCCCGGGGGCATCCATATAGGTGCGGCCCACATAGGCGGGCTCGTCCACCACCTTACCCTCAATCAGAACGGTCAGCACTCTTCCAACCATGGCTTCAGATTTCTCAAAGGCGATCTCCTGCTGAAGCTCCATGATCTCATCCCGCCGCTTTTCCTTGATTTCCTGGGGGATCTGGTCCGGGAAGGAAAAGGCGGGCGTATCCTCCTCCGCTGAGTAGGGGAACACACCCAGACGGTCAAATTCCATCTGATCCACAAATTCCATCAGGGTTTCATAGTCCTCTTCCGTTTCACCCGGAAAACCGGAGATCAGGGTGGTCCTAAGGACGATATCCGGAATCCGCTCTCGCAGTTTTTCCACCATCCGACGCAGCTGCTCCTGGTTGGTCCGGCGTCCCATGCGCTTTAGGATGGAATCGCTGGCATGCTGGATGGGAATATCCAGGTAATGGCAGACCTTCTCCTGACTGCGGATGGTCTCGATCAGCTCATCGGTGATCTCCTCCGGGTAGCAGTATTGAATCCGGATCCAGTAAATTTCCGGAATCTGGGCCAGCCGTTCCAGAAGCTGAGGCAGGGATTTCTTCCCATACAGATCCACCCCGTAAAGGGTGGTCTCCTGGGCCACTAAGATCAGCTCCTTCACCCCCTGACGGGCCAGCTCCTCTGCTTCCCGAACCAGGTCTTCCATAGGAACGCTGCGGTACGGTCCCCTCAGATAGGGAATAATACAATAAGTACATCGCTTATCGCAGCCCTCGGCAATTTTCAGATAGGCGTAGTGGCCGCCTGTGGTGAGGATCCGCGGCTTCCCGGTACCGGACAGCTCATCCAGACTGTGAAAGCAGGTTACATGGGTTTCCTTCTTTTCTTCCAGCAGTTCCTTTACCACCGGAACAATTTCCTCCCAGGAGGTAGTTCCCAAAACGGCGTCCACCTCAGGGATCTCCTCTAAAATTTCTTTCTGATACCGCTGGGCCAGACATCCGGTTACGATCAGGGCCTTGGCAGAGCCTGTTTCCTTGAAGCGTGCCATCTCCAGAATGGTATTGACGCTCTCCTCTTTGGCATCTCCGATAAAGCAGCAGGTGTTGACTAAGATCACATCCGCCTGGCTTTCATCATCTGTAAAACGGTAGCCCTCCTGTTCCAGAAGTCCCAGCATCTTTTCCGTGTCCACCAGGTTCTTATCACAGCCCAGGGAAGCACAGAATATTTGAATATTCGACATAAAACACTCCTATATATAGATAAGCCGTCCATAACAGACGGCTTATGAATGATTGAAAATCCTATTACTTCTCTTCTTCCTCGGCTGTCTCCTCTTCCGGAAGGATTTTCACCTTCTGCTGATACAGCTCGTCAATGGCAATGGACAGAGGCTTTTTGCCGGCAGCTCCGGAGACCAGAGGCTCCGCTCCGTCAATCAGCTGTCTTGCTCTCTTGGAAGCCGCGATCACGATGGAATAACGGCTCTGAACGACCGGATGCTCTCCGGCTTCCACATCGCTGTTCACTACATTAATCAAATCTGTGTATGATGGATGTAACATTTACATTCCCCTTTCTTATATTGAGAGCAACCGTTCAGAACGGCTGCAATTCAGTTAAGTTTCATCCGAACGGTTACGTTCAGTCATCCAAATGGTAGAGCTCATCCCGGATCTGATTTAAGAAATCCAGGTGATAGCCTGTTCTCAGGTGCTGAAGCTGGATCAGACTGTGCATCTGCTGCACACACCGGTCGATCTCATCGTTGACCAGAAGATAATCGTAAGCCTCCATGCCATTGGCTTCCTCCGCCGCACGGTGGAGCCGGGCATTGATCACCTCCAGGGTTTCCGTTCCGCGCCCTACCAGTCTGCGCTTTAATTCCTGCGCACTGGGCGGCGTCACAAAAAGAAGCAGGGCATCCGGGAAACGCTTTTTCACCTTCAGTGCTCCCTGAATTTCAATTTCCAGGATCACATCTTTTCCCTTCTCCAGCTGCTGCTCTACGTAATCCTTGGGTGTACCGTAGTAGTGATTGACATACTGAGCGTATTCAATCAGCTGGTTATCGGAAATCATCTGCTGAAAGTGTTCCCTGGATACAAAAAAGTATTCTCTTCCGTGCTGCTCACCTTCCCTTGGGGAACGGGTGGTTGCTGAAATCGACAGGGAATAATTGTCATACCGGCTTAACAGCTCCTTCATCAACGTTCCTTTTCCGGCGCCTGAAAATCCGGATACAACTACTAATATTCCATGTTGGCTCATGGTTCCTCTCCCATCTGTTATCAATGTTCTATCAATTTTACTCAAGATTCTGGATCTGCTCCCGGACCTTCTCAATCTCCGTCTTCAGGGCGATCGCCGTGTCAGCGATGGCTACGTCCGTGGACTTGGAAAGAATGGTATTGGCCTCACGGTTCATCTCCTGGGCAATGAAATCCAGTTTCCGTCCTACGCTTTCACCCTTCATGAGCTCCGCTCTGGTTGCATTGATGTGGCTTCTCAGCCGGACCATCTCCTCATCTACACAAATCTTATCTGCATAGATGATGACCTCAGCGGCAATCCGGTTGTCATCAATAGCGGCTGTTGCAAGCAGCTCTTTGACCTTATCTTCCAGCCGGCTCCGGTATTCCTTCAAAATCTCCGGAGAGCGCTCCTCAATGAAGTCTACCAGGGTGCTCATATAATCCAGTTTGCCCAGAAGGTCAGCCTTCAGCTGCTCTCCCTCCAGCTCCCGGGACTGAACAAAGCTGCCGGCCGCTTCTTTTAAGGCATCGGACAGCAGCTCCCACAGGTGCTCCTCGTCATCCGGAACCTGCTCCATGGTCAGGACCTCCGGAAACTGTGCCAGACGGGAAACCGTAATATCATTGGGAATCCCGAACTCCTGGGCCATCTTCCGGCAGTAATCCATATACTCCGCAGCCATGGAGGGGTTGTACTTCAGACAAAGGTTCCCTTCCGTGTAGTCCTCATAATTGATGTAGACATCCACTTTGCCCCGCTGTATGTAGGTCTTTAACAGAGTCCGGATGGCCGCCTCAAAATAATTAAACTTCTTCGGCATCCGAAGTCCCAGGTCCAGATATCGGTGGTTGACGGCTTTGATTTCCACGGATATCTTGTATTCACTGGTCACCCGCTCACAGCGGCCGAACCCTGTCATGCTCTTTAACATAGTCGAATTCTCTCTTTCTGCCCTTAATCCATAGTCAGTAAATATTATAGTTCATACCGGGGGGCAAGTCAAGGAACTATTTGCCAACCATATATTTTTGCTATATAATAAACAGGTATTAATTTTGAAAGAGAAAGGAAAATGAGAATGGAAACTTCAAAAGTTTATTTTACCGATTTTCACACCATTGCCTTCGGCGACGGCCTTCCCACCAAGCTTCAGAAGCTGATCCGCAAAGCCGGGATCGGAGATATTGATATGGACGGCAAATTTGTGGCCATCAAGATGCATTTTGGAGAACTGGGAAACATCAGCTTCCTGCGTCCCAATTACGCCAGAGCGGTGGTGGATGTGGTAAAGGAGCTGGGCGGCAAGCCTTTCCTTACAGACTGCAATACCATGTATCCCGGAAGCCGCAAAAACGCGCTGGAGCATCTGGAATGTGCCTGGCAGAACGGCTTCACCCCTCTCACCGTAGGATGTCCCATCCTGATCGGAGACGGATTAAAGGGCACCGATGATGTGGCGGTTCCGGTCAATGGCGGCGAATATGTAAAGGAGGCCAAAATCGGCCGGGCCATCATGGATGCGGATGTATTTATCAGCTTGACCCATTTTAAGGGACATGAAATGACCGGATTCGGCGGAACCATCAAAAATATCGGTATGGGATGCGGCTCCAGGGCAGGAAAGACGGACCAGCACAGCAGCGGAAAGCCCCATATCATTCAGGAACAGTGCCGCGGATGCAGAAAATGTCAGAAGGAATGCGCAAACAACGGTCTGGTATTTGATGAGGCTGCAAAGAAGATGCATGTGGACCAGGAGAACTGCGTAGGCTGCGGCCGCTGTCTGGGAGCCTGCAACTTCGATGCCATTGCGTTTGACAACGATGCCGCCAACGAGCTTTTGAACTGCCGCATGGCAGAGTACACCAAGGCCGTGGTGGACGGACGGCCAAACTTCCATATTTCCCTGGTAGTGGACGTATCTCCCAACTGCGACTGCCACGGTGAGAACGATGTTCCCATTCTGCCCAATATCGGCATGTTTGCTTCCTTCGACCCCCTGGCCCTGGACCAGGCCTGCGTAGATGCATGTCTTGCCGCTGCTCCCATTCCCGGAAGCCAGCTGGCCCGGAATATGGCCGCTCCCGGATTTGTGGACCATCACGACCATTTCCGCAATTCCACACCGGAATCCGAGTGGAGAAGCTGTCTGGAGCATGCAGAAAAAATTGGCCTGGGAAGCCGCAAGTATGAATTGATTACTATGAAATAAGACAGGAGTTCAATTTTATTATGGCATTTGACGGAATTACAATGGCAAATCTGGCCTGGGAATTTGCGCAGTCCCTGGAAGGCGGGCGTATCCAGAAAATCGCCCAGCCGGAGAAGGACGAGCTGATTCTGACCATCAAGGGAAACCGGAGAACGATTCGGCTGCAGATTTCTGCCAGCGCCAGCCTTCCGCTGATTTATGAAGCCAGCCAGAACAAACCCAGCCCTCTGACCGCCCCCAGCTTCTGCATGCTGCTGCGCAAACACATCGGCAGCGCCAAGATCCTGGAAGTCCGCCAGCCGGGGCTGGAGCGGATTATAGAACTGGTTTTGGAACATCTGGACGAGATGGGGGACGTCTGCCGCAAACGGCTGATCGTGGAGCTGATGGGAAAGCACAGCAACATTATCTTCTGCCAGGAGGACGGAACCATCATCGACAGCATCAAGCGGGTTTCCACCCAGGTCAGCTCGGTCCGTGAGGTTCTTCCGGGAAGAACTTATTTTATTCCCCATACAATGGAAAAAGGGGACCCTCTGACCGTAACTCAGGAGGAATTTGAACGACTGGTGCGGGAGGCGCCCATGAAGCTTCAGAAGGCCCTCTACAACCGTCTTACAGGAATCAGTCCCATCATGGCGGAGGAGTTCTGCCATCTGGCCTCCATCGACGGAGACCGGACCGGCAGCGATTTGAGCCCTGCGGAGATGACCCATCTTTACCACACCATTTCTCTGGTGATGGAGGATGTGAAAGAAGGGCGCTTTTCTCCCAATATTATCTACCGCGGGCAGGAGCCGGTGGAATTTTCCGCCCTTCCCCTGACCTGCTACGAATCGGGTCCGGACGGTATTTTTACTTCCAGGTCCTTTGATTCCATGAGCAGCCTTCTGGAGACTTACTACTCTTCCAGGGAATCGATCACACGGATCCGCCAAAAATCTTCGGACCTGCGGCGGATTGTCTCCAATGCCCTGGAGCGCAACTATAAGAAATATGACCTGCAGCTAAAACAGCTGAAGGACACAGAGAAACGGGACAAGTACCGCGTTTATGGAGAACTGTTAAATACCTACGGCTACGAGCTGACCGGAGGCGAGAAGCAGCTGCGCTGCACGAATTATTATACAGGGGAGGAGATCACCATTCCCCTGGACGAAACGCTCACCGCCCAGGAAAACGCAAAGAAATATTTCGACCGGTACGGAAAACTAAAACGCACGTTTGAGGCCCTGTCTGAGCTGACCGGACAGACAAAGAACGAGATCGACCACCTGGAATCCATCAGCGCGGCCCTGGATATTGCGGAAAGCGAAAACGATCTGGTTCAGATCAAAGAAGAACTGATGGAATACGGATATGCTAAGAAGCGCAAATCCGGGGACAAGAAGCCCAAAATTACCAGCAAGCCGTTCCATTATATTTCCTCCGATGGTTTTCAGATCTATGTGGGAAAAAACAATTACCAGAACGAGGAACTGACCTTTAAGGTGGCAAACGGAAACGACTGGTGGTTCCACGCCAAGGGGATCCCCGGCTCCCATGTCATATTAAAAACAGGGGGGCAGACGGATATTCCCGACCGGGCTTTTGAGGAAGCAGGCGCCCTGGCGGCCTACTACTCCAAGGGACGGGAAAACGAGAAAGTGGAAGTGGATTACATTCAGAGAAAATTCATCAAGAAGGTGGCAGGAGCCGCTCCGGGTTTTGTCATCTATCATTCCAATTACTCGCTCATGGCCATTCCGGGCTGCGGGCTGAAGCAGGCGGATTCCTGACAGCAGGCGCATAGCGCCTGCCATGGCGCCTGCTGCAAAAACAAAAAGGACCAGCAGATTTATCTTCCAATGAGATGATCTGCCGATCCTTTTAATAATTTGTTCCGCCTGAAACTAAACCCTATGGATTAGTTGTACTTGCGCTTACGAGCGGCTTCAGACTTTTTCTTACGTCTGACGCTGGGCTTCTCGTAATGCTCTCTTTTACGAATTTCCTGCTGAATGCCAGCCTTTGCACAGTTTCTTTTGAATCTGCGCAATGCGCTGTCCAGACTCTCGTTATCTTTAACAATTACGTTTGACATCGCTCACACCTAACCTCCCTCCAGTTGTGTAATTGTGCATAATACAACTGTTTGGGTATTCTT
>DWYS01000113.1 GCA_019118585.1 Candidatus Enterocloster faecavium
CCTGAGCCTCCAGGTCGGCCTGGTATTCCTCCAGATCCGCCTGAGCTGAGGCAATCTGGCTGTTGTAGGAGGCCAGCTCCGCCTGCTTATCCGCCATCAGCTGCTCCACGGAATTCTGCTTTGCCTCCGTCTCCTCCTGAAGACTTAAAAGCTCCCCGTGTTCCTCCTCCAGAGCCTGCTCCTGAGCCGCCACCTGCCCCTTTATCTGGCGGTACTGCTCCAGCATATCCCGGTCGTATTTCGTAATCTGATTGACATATTCCGTCCGGTTTAGGAGCTGCTCCACGCTCTCCGACTGCAAGATCAGATCCAGAAAGGCCGTATCCCCCGCCTCGTACATGTATTTAATGCGGAGCTTCATGGATTCATACTGGCTGCTCTCCTTTTCCTTTGCCGCCTCCAGCTCCAGTCCCGCCTGCCGGATTTCCTCCTCCTTGGCGTCAATGTCCTCTGAGAGGGCCGTCAGCTGGCCGTTCAGTTCATTGAGATTGGCATCCAGAGAACGGACATAAGCTGCGGTATCCGCCTTCAGGGCTTCCAGCTCCTTTAAGGTTTCCTCCGTTTTGGCCATCTCCTCCTCCAGCACGCTGACCTTTCCCTGGGCCTCCTCCATCTCCTGGCTGCCCACTTCTCCGTAGGCAAGGAAGCTTCCCGCTCCCAGGCAGACCGCAAGCGCAGCCGCCATCTCGCGCCATCTGGTCTTTCTGCCCTTCCTGCTTCTCTTTTTCCGTATATCCTGGTATATTCCCGCTTCTCTCATGGCTGTCCTTCCCTGTCACTATACCCGCAGGTGTCTTCGTATGGTAAAAAAGCTGACGAAGAATCCAATCCCCACGCCCAGACACATGGCCACCCCCGACATATAGGGAAACAGAATTCCCATGGGCAGCGGCTCAAATACATCGGTTACGATCTGAAAATGGGATGTCATGTAGGAAACGGCCCTGCCGTAGAGAACATACATGCCCCCCAGAGGAATCAGCGCTCCGAAAAGCCCCAGCAGCACCCCTTCCACCACAAAAGGCGCCCGAATCATAAAATTCGTAGCCCCGATGAGACGCATGATCTCATTTTCCCTGCGTCTGAAAGCCGCTGCTGTCGAAATGGTATTGCTGATCAAAAACACCGCCACTGCCAGCAGCACCGCGATCATCACAAAGGACAGGATTCCCACGATTTTTCCCGCCGTGGAAAGTCCCATGGCTGCCGTGTCGGAAGAATTTACCTTCCGCACCCCGTCCATGGCGCTCAGCCTGGCCACCACCTGGCTCTGATCCTCAATGTCATTCAGATAAATGGTATAGGAAGCAGAGCCGGCCAGCGGATTATCCTCCTCGAAACTGGAAGCCAGCTCCTCATCTCCCTGGAAATAGACCTCCTTAAAGGACTCCCATGCTTCCTTGGCCGAGGTGAAGTCCATCTCCCGCACCTCTCCCCAGGAAGCGATCTGTTCCCCCAGGGCTTCAATCTGCTCATCGTCCAGGCTCTCATCGAAAAATACAGTGATTCCCAGCGTGTTCTGGGCAGTCAGAGCCGCATTTCTCACATTAGCCGCAATGGCAAAAAACAGGCAGAACAAAAAAATACATGCAGAAATCGTCGCCATAGAAGCCAGCGAAAACAAGATATTTCTGCATATATTCACGATTCCCTGTTTCACACAATAGACAAATGTGCTAATCCTCATTCCTGCGCCGCCTTTCTCTCCGACGAAGAGCCGACCACTGCAGGGACGTATCCCCAATCATGGAGCCCCGGTCCATGGTAATGACGCGCTTTCCCATCTCCTTCACCAGTTCCTGGCTGTGGGTGATCACCAGAACGGTGGTTCCGCCCCGGTTAATCTCATCCAAAAGCCCCATAATCTCCCTGGCCGTGTCATGGTCCAGATTCCCCGTCGGCTCATCTGCCAGCAGAACCCTGGGCCGGTTGATCAAGGCCCTGGCAATGGCCACCCTCTGCTGCTCGCCGCCGGAAAGCTGACTGGGATAGGCCTTGTACTTGGCGGACAGTCCCACCATCTGAAGCATATGGGGCACCGATTCCCGGATGGTCCTGCCCGGAACTCCGATGACCCGCTGGGCAAATGCCACATTCTCAAAGACAGTAAGGTCTTTCAGGAGTCTGAAATCCTGAAAGACCACACCCAATCCCCTTCGGTATTTCGGGACGTACCGCCTGGGCATCTTTTTTAAGTCCATATCGTTTACCACGATACGTCCCTTTGTCGGCTCCAGCTCCTTCAGCAGAAGCTTTAACAGCGTACTTTTGCCGGAACCGCTTTTTCCTACAATAAAAACAAATTCTCCATCCTGCACCGTAAAGCTGACATCCTTAACTGCCTTACAGCCGGTTTCATAGGTCTTGCTGACCCGCTCCATCTCAATCATGCAATGCTCCGAACACAGCCTTAATAATCCAGGCTTTCCATATACCGCATATATTTTGCCACCATCAGGGCAATCTTAAAGGTAATGGCATCCTCAAACACACGAAGGTCCAGACCCGTGCTCTTCTGAAGCTTATCCAGACGGTACACCAGGGTGTTCCGGTGGATGTAAAGCTGTCTGGAGGTCTCGGATACATTCAGGCTGTTCTCAAAGAATTTGTTGATGGTCGTCAGGGTCTCTTCATCGAAATCATCCGGAGACTTTCCGTCAAATACTTCACGGATAAACATCTTGCACAGCGGAATTGGAAGCTGGTAGATCAGGCGGCCGATTCCCAGGTTGTTGTAGGCGATCACATTCTTATTGCTGTAGAAGATCTTGCCCACATCCAGCGCCATCTTCGCTTCCTTATAGGAACGGGAAACTTCCTTGATGTCGTTGATAATGGTTCCGTATGCCACACGCACCTTGGTCATGGCCTCCGTATTCAGCATATCCAGAATCGTATTGGCTGTCTTCTCCAGATCCTCGTAGGTCTCGCCCTGCTTCACTTCCTTCACCAGGATGATGTTCTTCTCATCTACCGCAGTGATAAAGTCCTTGGTCTTGGCCGCAAACAGGCTGCGGACGGTCTCCAGGGCGTTGGTATCCTTTTCGTTGTGCGTTTCAATGATGAATACCACCCGCTTCACATCCGTATCGATATGAAGCTTCTTTGCACGGTTGTAAATATCGACCAGCAGCAGATTATCCAAAAGCAGATTCTTGATAAAGTTGTCCTTATCGAAACGCTCTTTGTAGGCCACCAGCAGGTTCTGGATCTGGAAGGCTGCCAGCTTTCCTACCATATATACGTCATCGCTGGCGCCTCTGGCCAGCAGGATATACTCCAGCTGATGCTCGTCAAATACTTTAAAAAACTGGAATCCCTGGATCACCTGGCTGTCCGCCGGGGAATCCACAAAGGCCAGAATCGAGCTTTCTGACTCCTCCGCGTCGTTAAATGTAGAGGCAAGTACCTTGCCTTCTGTATCGCAGATGCAAAGATCGATCCGCGTAATTCCCTTTAAACCATCCAGTGTGGTCTGTAAAATCTGATTTGAAATCATGCTGCACGCTCCTTCTTTTTTTCCAAATATTCGGAGTAATTTATGTTCCTATTTTTCTATTTTAATGCAAAAAAACAAAAAAAGCAAGGGAATATCTGTCAATATGACAATAGCTTGCCCCCCTTCAGGGCAACGGGAAAACAAGGGAAGAGGCAAGCGTTACGCCTGCCTAAATCAAATGGCACACCCGCCCGAACCGAAGCAGAAGCCCGCCCATGGGCATTTCCCTGAGCTCCCGCCTGGAGACAATCCGCAGCCTCAGCAGAAGGGCCGCATAGACGCCGCATCCCACCAGAGCGGCCGCGCACAGTCCAATGGTATTGGAGGGGATCAGGGCATGTACCCCGTGGTATACCGCCAGGGCAGCCAGCCCCATAACCAGAGAGCAGAGGAAGGGGCCTGCAAAGGTGGTCCGAACCTCCTGATGGTAGTGGAGCGCCTTACCGATGGCCACCCAGTTCAGGGCGCATACCACCAGTGCAAAGGTCACGTTGCCGATTATCAGACCATAAACCCCAAGATTCAGCTGAGCCAGCATAAGCCACACCAGTACAATGTGGATTCCCAGAGAAATCGCAGAATGGGTAACGGATTTGCGCATCAGGTCGATGCCCTGGAGCACTGCATTGGTCACCGTGGACAGGGAGAAAAATACCACGGCCGATGCCCCCAGCATCAGCAGGTTTCTGGTCATCTCCCTTCCATCCCCAAATACCAGCTGCATCACCGGAGATGCCAGCGCAAACATGGCCACCGCGCAGGGGATGGCAATCAGCATGTTGAATTTTATGGTAATGTAAATTTTGTGGCGCACCTCTTTTTGCCGTCCCGCCACCCGTGATACCACGATGCTGGGGATCATGGAAGCTCCAAGAGAGGAGGCGATGGCCACCGGAACATTGGTCAGAAGACGGTATTTTCCCCCGTAGATTCCCAGAAGGGACAGCCGCTCCTTCTCAGAAAATCCCTTTCCGTCCATGATCAGTCCGAACATGGAGTTGTCCACAGAGCCGCTGAGCTGATACACAAACTGACTCAGGATAATAGGGGTAAAGGTGCATATGAGCAGCACCATCACCTGGCAGTAATCCATGGTGCAGGGCTTGTTTCTCTTTTTTCCTCTTCCGCTCCGGTACAAAAGCATCATAGCTCCCAGGAACAGGAAGGAGGCCAGCGCCCCCACCAGGGTTCCCAATGTTCCCCCGGCCGCCCCGTAGGAAAGCGGATTGTCCCGGTCTGCAAACCGGTTCAGGAAATCGTAGGAGGCCCAGATACTGACCCCCGCATGAACCAGCTGCTCGATCACCTGGGATACGGAGGTGGGAATCATGTTTCCTCTGCCCTGGAAAAACCCCCGGAACACGCCCATTACCGCAAACACAAAAATGGTAGGCGCCATTACCCGCAGAGGAAGCGCACTGCCCGGACTTTTAAAAATGTTGGAGGCGATGAAATCGGAACCGAAAAGCAGAATAACCGTCATCACTCCGCCCATAAAGGCTCCGAGGGCAATGCCGCAGTGGAAGACGCGCTGTGCATCCCCGCTCTGCCTCTCCTCGCGCTTCTGGGCAATCAGCTTAGACACTGCCAGAGGAAGGCTGTAGGAAGACAGGATCAGTCCGATATTGTAAATTTCATAAGCCGTATTGTAATATCCGATTCCCTCATCCCCCAAGATCCGGGTCATCGGGATCTTGTAAAACAGTCCGATCAGACGGACGATAATTCCTGCCGCCGCCAGTATGGTTCCCTGAACCAGGAAGTTATTCTGAGCCTTTCCTTTCTTTCCCGGCATAGCCTCGTTCCTCCTTCTTCTTTCGCAAAACCTTCCACCATTTTACATGTTTCCCTTATTTTATGCAACACAAAATTTTTCCGTTCTGCAGCGGATGCTAAGTGCTCTGCATGTATCCCTAAGAGACAGGCGCTAAGTGCTCGTAACAAAAAATCAGCATGTCCTCCTGGATCGGGAAGACATGCTGATAGTTTATGTCATATGTGATGGTTTATGTAGTCCTTAGTTCAGGATTACGTTCTCCGTATCCTTGTCGAAGATGTGAACCTTCTCCATATCCAGAGCCAGTTTCACATGGTCGCCAGGTCTTGCGGTGGTGCGGGGATTTACCTTTGCGGTAAAGTTGGCATCGTCAATATCGAAGTAGAGCAGGACCTCGGAGCCCAGCATCTCGTATACACGGATGGTCGCTTCGATTATGCTGTTGGGAGACATGGACAGGAAGGATTCCTCGTCATGCAGGTCCTCCGGACGGATTCCCAGGGTAACGGTCTTGCCAACATATCCGGCCTCCTCCAGCTTCTTGCCCTTGCTCTCAGGAAGAGCGATGGTATGTCCGCCGAAGCTTAATGTTACCTGGCTGCCGCTCTTTGCAACTGCAGCATCAATCATATTCATCTGAGGTGCTCCGATGAATCCGGCAACGAACTTGTTGCAGGGATTATCATACAGGTTCTGAGGAGTATCTACCTGCTGAACCACGCCGTCCTTCATAACGACGATTCTGGTTCCCAGCGTCATAGCCTCCGTCTGGTCATGCGTTACATAGATGATGGTGGTTTCCAGTCTCTGATGAAGCTTGGAGATTTCCACACGCATCTGGCCTCTCAGTTTTGCATCCAAGTTGGACAGGGGCTCGTCCATCAGGAATACCTTGGGTTTACGAACAATCGCACGTCCCATGGCCACACGCTGTCTCTGGCCGCCGGACAGAGCCTTGGGCTTCCGGTCCAACAGATGCTCCAGATCCAGGATCTTGGCAGCGTCGTGTACCTTTTTGTCAATCTCATCCTTGGGGGTCTTTCTCAGCTTCAGACCGAACGCCATATTGTCATATACGGACATATGAGGATACAGGGCGTAGTTCTGGAATACCATTGCAATATCCCGGTCCTTGGGCTCTACATCATTTACCAGCTTGCCGTCGATATACAGTTCTCCGGAAGAAATATCCTCCAGACCGGCGATCATACGCAGGGTGGTGGACTTACCGCAGCCGGAAGGTCCTACGAAAATGATGAACTCCTTATCAGCGATTTCCAGGTTGAAATCCTTAACAGCCACAAAACCATTGGGATACTTTTTGGTTACATTCTTTAATGATAAACTAGCCATTCTCTTTTTTCCTCCTAAAATACATGGATTACATGGTTCCCTTTTCATGTGCGCGGGTCAGCTCTCCGCCGGTCATCTTCTGTGCGCCGGCCGCCTCCGCGACTATCCTTATCATATCCGAAACCGGTCCGGAATGCCATACTTACAATCCACAAAATCCAAATTTAGGATTTAGCTAATTTGTATATTTCAGGAAAAATCTGCTGGATATTCCAAATTTAGAAGAAAAATAATCCCCAAACTTTGTAACTTTTTTTATTTTCACCCGATTTTGGCCCCATTTTTCCTTGTAAAATACGCCGGACACCAAAAAAACAGGAAAATTTCGGGGTTTTGTCCTATTTGGAGCCCTTCTGCTTGTGCATTTTTTTCACAAATTGCGGTCTGTCTGCCTTCTTTTCCTTTTTTTGAGGAAGAATGCGGATGGAAGAATCCGTAATTTCAATCTTTCCCTCCTTCAGCAGATGGCCCACTGCCCTCTTAAAGGCATTTTTGCTCATGCCGAATTCTCTTAAGATCACCTGGGGGCTGGCCTTGTCATTAAAGGGAAGCACACCGTCAAATTCCTCAAGAGCCTTCATTACCGCCTGTGCATCCGGCTCCATCTGAAGATATGCCTTATCCCGAAGAGACAGATCCAGCTTTCCGTCCTCCCGGACCCGCATGACCCTGGCGTGGACCGTATCTCCCTCGCGGAGATTTCCAAAAAGCTCCCGTTTTGAGATCAGTCCGTAATAGCGGCAGTCCACCGCTACAAAGGCACCCAGCCGCTCATTCATCTCATACAGAACACCGTCCACCCAGTCGCCTTCCTTATAGGGGGAATCGCTGCTCATGTGAGAGTAAACCCGCATCGTGGCGGCCAGACGCTGACTCTTATCTACATATAAGGTCACCAGGCAGTTCTCCCCTTTTCTCACCGGGCGTGTCTGCTCCTTAAAGGGCAGCAGCAGGTCCTTTTCTACCCCCATATCCAGAAATGCACCGATTCTGGATACGTCCGTTACCTGAAGCAGAGCCGTCTCTCCCACCTGAAGCCTAGGCGTTCTGGTGGTGGCGATCAGTCGGTCGGAAGAATCCTTGTAGATGAACACCGTCACCTTGTCACCGATTTTCGCACCCTCCGGCACCTGTTTTCTGGGAAGAAGCACCGATTCCTGGGCCCCCGCCTTTTCTCCTACATATACGCCAAATTCCTTTTCTCTCAGGATTTCCAGCTCCTGAACCTTTCCTAATTCAATCATATTCTCTTTTTCCTTTTCCAATGTTTCAGCCTTCCGGCTCTGTTTTCAGCCATACGCAGGCACAGACCTCTCCCTCAGCTTTGCACAGGGCGATCACCCAGATCCCATCTTTTTCCTTTCCCAATCTGGGATAAAGCACATCCCCCAGCACTGCTGCCTTCCGGTACTCCGCCCGGATTTCCCTCACCGTCAACTGCTCCGGTATCAGCTCCCGGGCCATCTCCACATACTGGGCGTTGTTCACATGATGGTTGGAATCCAGATGGTGGCGGAGGACCGGGATCGGCTTTCCCTCCTGGTATTCCTCCGGAAGAACGATCCTGCGGGGCATCGGCGGAAGCTCCAGCTTTGGCTCCGGCTTCCCGTAAGGTCCGATGTCCTCCGGCAGCACCCGGGTCGGCGTCCCCTTGTCCAAGTCGTAAAGGAACCAGACGGAGCCGGCTCTCACCAGGCTTTCCCCCTGACAGCCGCTGATCACAAAGTTCCGGTAACCATAGATTCCCCGGCTCTCGTTGTGCCAGGTGGAGATGCGGATCTCCTCACCCAGACTGGGATAGCGGTCGATCAGGATCTGCCAGGAGGACAGCATCCAGGCCCTGCGCCTGCTCTCCAGCACCTGAACCCCCACTCCCGCTTCTTCCGAATGGAAGGTACTGCAGTCCTGCATATAGTTGATGATCCCCAAAACCGTCAAGTTTCCTGTTTCGTCCGTTTCGCTGTATCGGACCCTGCTGTCAAATGAATACATAGTCCCTCCCAAGCGTTCTGCATGTGTCGCACATAAGCGCCTGAAGATAAGGCGCTGCGTACATGTAACAAAAAATCCCGCAGAACTTTCTATCTGCGGGATTCAACCAGCTGGGCTAGAAGGATTCGAACCTTCACAATGACGGAGTCAGAGTCCGCTGCCTTACCGTTTGGCTATAGCCCATTAAATTCATTTGCCCGGAACCTTTGTCCGCTGCGGAGTTTATTATATATGGAAT
>DWYS01000114.1 GCA_019118585.1 Candidatus Enterocloster faecavium
GAGAGTTCATGACTCACCTCCTGTAGTCTGGTCAAAAAAGTTGAGTACTAAACTTTTTTGACTTCATAGTGATGAGTCTATTATCTCATATCTGATGGTTTTGAAAAGGTACTCGCTATTTTGCGTTTACAATATCTCTGTTTTTGCCAGTTCCTTGAAATATCTCACCTGATTTGATAGATTATGGAAGACCTGAAAATTTCTTTTTGGCGAAAAAACTTCAGGGGCCGGTGTGATTCGAATAAATCACACTGGCCCCTGTATAGGACCCGACAAACCCTTTTTTCATTGATGTATGGAATAGCGCGTTTCTCTAAAGCGCCAGCAGATCACTTATATCGATATCCGGGATAATATTCGTCTCTACGATCACCCTCTTAGCCTCCTCCTGTACGTCTCTCTTCAGCGGCTTCTGGGTATTGACCGCCTCCTCCATTGTGTCGTACTGCTTTCCCACATCTGTCAAGACATTGTTTGTCAAATCCCCGGTTGTAAAGAACTTTTTGGGATCTTCCTGGATTTTTTCCAACTCTTCAATGGCCTCCTGGCTCTCTTTGATCATCCCCGTCAGTTCATTGATGGCCTCATTCAGGATTTTAACTGGCTTGTCGAGTTGTTCTACCCTTTGTCGATAATCCTCTATTTTCTCATTCTCATATCTGAGCAAGGCATCCGTATTCGTATAATTCTCATCCTCCGACAGCTCTTTAACCTTGTCTCCGACCATAGAGTTTACTCCCATCCAGTCCCACTTTTTTTTACCGAACCGGGTTCCGGATTTTATATATTTCTGGAAAGCTTTCTCCCTCTCCTCAGCCGGTGTTTTCTTGTCTGTTCCTATGGCAATGGCATTCAGCCGGCTGTCTATATTTGCCGCTGTATGTTTCAGGAAATCTCCTTCCCGTTTACTGATATAAGCCGGCGTCAGGCGTTCGATGAACAGCTTCTTCAGCGTGTCTTTATTATAAAAGTTCGCTCCCAAAATCGTTTTGCTGGAATTGTCTATTATGCTCTCATACTCATTTATCACCGCATCCCACCCTTTAGATTCCAAACTGCGGATCCTGTAAAACCGCTCATTATGCTTCAGCCAGTCTTTCCCATGGTCATTGGTCTTTCCATATTCCAGAAGAGCTCTGGGCGTAACTTCAAAGAATTCCGACTCAACGTATTCCTTTCCTCCACCCATGGAAATATAGGCAGATACGACCGCTTTTATCTCACCAAGCGTATTTTTAGGCATTTTTTTCAGTCTCTCCAGGATTTCCCCAATGGGAATACTCCATACCTTCCGCTCTGGTCTGTTCCGTCAACTGCACCTCTTGGTAACGCCTCAGGTTCTCCTTTTGCTGCTTTTCGTCCTGGTTTTGACGCATACGTTCAAGAAAGCGGTTCAAATCCTCTTTGTCTTGATCTTCCCCGAAATACTTGAAGTAATAGTTCACCAACTCCGCGCTGGAGGCCGCGGCATCGGTTTTCGAGCCGTATAGGTACTGCAGACCGGCATTCTGCCGGTTCAGATATGCCGCATACTCCCTCTTTCCTGTTTCCTTCAGCTGATCATTCTGAAATTTTCCCTCTTTCAGCGCGGACAGCATACCTTCAGCTGTCCGATCTGTCCCTGTGGCTTTAAAATATTTCTCAATCTCCCGGGATTCTACTTCCTTCCTCTCCTCTTCCGTTGGCTTGTTGTTCCGGACTGTAATTCCTGCATTCAGTGCTGCAATGCGGTTCTCATGTTTCACGATCCTGAATGCCAGAGAACGCCTTCCGCTCTTTGTATCCTGGCCTTTGGCCTGCTCCGCTTTCAGATATGCCAGCCTTTTTGTCTCGTTCCAACTCATCTCCGAAACCACGGTTCTTAGCAATTTCATAACGCAATAACAGCATATTAATAAAACGTTTTATTTTTCTTGGATTTCCTTCTGTATGCTGCGCCAACAAATGACATATCTGTGTTGCAATTAATACTTCATTTGAACATTTCTTATAATCATCTCCAAGAATCCCTTTTACATCATTAACAGTGAAAATCTGAACATTCCAAGGCTTTTTTAGCCTTGTCAAACCTTCTTCACGTAACTTTTTATAATTTACATTTTCGTCTGACAAAACAGACCCAACCATAAGAAGCATTATGTATATACAGGCCTCTACTTCACCTAATGCTGGAATTCTAAATGGCACTTGAATTAGTTTTTCTAAATATTTATTTGCAAAATTATCGGCCGCATTAATTTTATTCTCACTAATTGCGTCTGGAAAATGTTTTTTGACCGCATAACGAATCATACTTTCATCTGCTGCAATTACAAAAGCTGTTTTTTCAGAAAACATAAACAATCGTACTGCCTCTAATGTATCAATCGCCACATCTGGCAAACATCTGTCAAGATCGTCAATTAAAACAACAAGTTTTTTTATTGCAGCATCTTCCAGCAATTTAGCAAAATTTTCTTGAAACTCCGAAAATTCTTTATTACTTGATGTATCCTCTGTAATTTTTGCGTCTTTCAAATATCCCCCAATAGACTCAATTGCGCCAGTAATTCCTTCTTCAGTTGTTACCGTAGACTTTAAAATATCCATCGCTGAAGATAATAATGTAATAGGTGCCGTACCTGTTGCAATTCCTAAAGCTGTCCTTCCTGTAGTTTTAGCAACACTCATCCAGTTAATATTTTTCCACAATTTTTTCAATGTTTCTTCCGCTTTTGCACCAAGTGTTTCCTTTTTCTGAAGTTCAGAAACAATAGAACTCATCAAAGCAACTTTGGAATCTTCAAACCCCTGGTGACGCCAGCCGTTAAAACGGATACATGAATATTTCTTTCCATCTTCAGAAGGCGTCCTTTTAACTTCATTTTCTACCATTTCAAGAATACTGGACTTTCCAGCACCCCAATCTCCATGAATACCAATAGAAATTGGTTGGTCTTTGCTATCCTTAATAAGAGATACTACCGTCTTCGCTATGGCTTCGTTATTAAGTAAGTCTGCTTTTGATTCATTATCAGATAGAATCATTTGCTCAGTTCCTCCCAAATCAACTTTTTAATCATAAACTAAGTTATATATTTTATAAATAGCTCTACTACAATTCATATATCTATACTATTTAATTAATTTTGCCACTTTTCGGCACCCCTTACCTAAAATAGTCCCGTTTCAGAAATTTTAATATCTTATAAAACTCTTGCACATTTTTATACCTTTCACTCTTTCACAACTTTTTCTTCTATGTTTCGCCATTCCTTCAACCAATCAACAAACATCTTCCCTCTCTTTAATCGCTCTGTAATAAGTCCATACTCCACATTCTCAGGCCGTGCAAAATTAATTACTAAATTTGAATTTCCATTTAATTCATTAGTTACAATTTTTGCAGCTGTGGGTACATTAAATCCTTCATACCGTCCGATCTCAATTTTCTGTAATCGTTCTAATGCCTCTCCCTTAATCTTTTCTCCTAATATTTTATGTATACCATATCCTCTGGCTTTTACATATTCTAAAAATTCGTCATGTTCTCTTTGATTATAGTATACGGGTACTACTCTATAAATCATTTCTTGAGCCTCTTTAGAATAATTCCTACATATGTGGGAAAAGACAAACTGAAATATCAAATATCGAAAACTGTCCTCAATATAATATGCATCCACTTCTGGTAATTCGGGTGGAATTATTTGAGTCCTTCCTTCATCAATGCATTCTAAATAACTTGAAAATAATGGTATATCTTTATAAAACAATCGGACTTCTCTCGTGTCCGAGTAATCCGTATGATAACTCACATTACAAAATGCAAATAAATAATATGAAAAACTTCCTATTGAATTATCATTTATATCAATAACTTTTCGAGCAATCTCCAGTTCTTCTATACCACTATCTACAATATGAATCGTATAATCTGGATCCGGTTTATAATAAAAGAAAAAGCGATTAACACCTTCTTTATCTGCATCTCCGTCTACCATTTCCCAATTATCACAATCTTTCAAGTAATGCTTAGCTCTCTGTGATGGATTATATAATAACCCAAATCGTCTCTTCCACAGCATTTCTGTGTCATAAATGTCAGCAGTACTTGTTTTCGGAGTATTACTATCACCCTTTCGGATATAAATTGCTCCCTTAAATAATGGACCGCCTTCATTCTTATAATCTTCCAGCAAATAAAATGGTGTATTGTCACTCTGCTTAACAACAATAACATCAAGTTCTTTTTCATAGATTACAATGGTTTTAACATATACCTCCGGAATGTATCCCCCAGCCCATTTAGGCTTTTGACGCAGTAAATCAATCACATTCTGTTGATTCTTTCGGTTTACTGTTTGATCTACTCCACAAACAGTAAATGTCTTATCCTCAACACCAATGATGATATAACCATCCCGATTAGCTAGGCTATTGGCCATACAAATAATATCATGCAATAAATCTGCATTATTACTATGCCATTCCCTCTTAAAATCCCAATAATTCCCTTCCGTCTTACAATCTATCAACCCTATAATCTCATTCTCGAAATCCGTATATTCCATCTTCTATCAGTTATTCACCCTCTGTTATAGTACAGAAAAAGGGCACCCCAATATTCGGCACCCCTTTTCTATTCTCTAAATATTATAGATTACAAATTCATGCTTCTTTTTTCTCATCCAACGCTTTCACTTCATCCAACGATAATTCCGTACACTGTGCAATTTCTTCATAAGATAATTTTCCCAGCATAAGCATATTGAGGGCTGTCTTTTTTGCTTTTTCTAATGCAGCCTCATTTCTCATATCTTCCATAGCCTTACACATAGCAGCCACTCCTTCCTCGTCTTCCTTAAAATATCTCACCCGCTCTGCAAGAACTTCATATGTGATATCATTTGGGTCTGTACAGGAAAAATCATGCATCAGGATCCCTAACGGTGATTTGTCCCGGTATGCTCCGTTCACATATATAATATGTGCTTCATCCTGAAATTTCTTTCCTGTCTCTTCTACAATTCGGTTAATATGGTAAATGGGAAGCGCATCACCCATTACGTCCCGCTCTGTAATAAAAATGACATAAGTCTCGGACAGATTCTCCAGCCTGTCTCCGGGTTCCGTGATATTGGCATCAATCAGACTGCTGTGATACCTTGCTCTTTTCGCTCCGGCCCCGCGGTCCGCTCTTTGTATCTCTATATTATATCGCTTTCCGGTATGATCAGTAGCGTAAATATCAAGGATGATCGATCTTCCCTGAAGGTTCTTTATAAGGTGCTGAGTCTCTACTTTTTCTACTTTTAGATCATCTCGTCCCAGCACAATATGCAGCACCAATTCCGTGCATTCAATATTATTTTCAAAGCACTTTGACATAAAATCATCATCCATCAGGCGTAATCCGCGAAGTCGCTGCAGATCCCGCTGATTATATTTGTCATTCCATTTTTTGTTCATATCTGCACTCCTTCTTGCCTGTTCTGATAAAAACATATAATACCCCTATCATAACTAAATCTTATCACAGGCACATTTTTGTTTCAAGGTACATTTAAAATTTAATTGCCCAATACCCAATACCCAATACCCAATACCCGATAGAACAAGCTCATTGGGAATCACCGCTCCATGCTCCTCCCCAATATAATACTGCAGCACGGTTCAATTATTTTCACCTTCCAGAGAGCATTTTATCAATCCTCACAGTCTGCCCGTGGCAAATTTCTGTTCTCTTATCTATCCCAAACCTTCGCGGTATCTTTCAAGCAAAAAAACCGAGGTCAAAAACGGCCGCCTTTCGCACCGTTTTCGCCTCGGTTTTTCCCTGAAATTTCCCTTAAAAAATTTTGTTTCCTGCGGATTACTTTTATCTCCTGCAGATTACTCCTCTGTGTTTTCCTCTTCGCCTCCCCAGCGGGTCAAAAGCGCTACAACTTCACAATTCCCCGTCGCCGGAAACATATCCACACAGCACACCTTCTCCACCCGGTATCCTCTCTCCTGCAGCACCACCAGATCCCTCGTCAGGCTGGTAGGCTTGCAGGAGACATAGACCATCCGCTCCACGCCGAAATCGATGATTTTCCCCAGTGCCTTAGGATGAATGCCGTCTCTGGGCGGGTCCAGAACGATTAAATCCGGTTTTTCTTTCAGCTCGTCCACTACCTTCAGAACATCTCCGGCCAGGAACTGACAATTGTCCAGGCCATTTAACCTGGCATTTTCTCTTGCGGCCTCCACCGCTTCCTCCACAATCTCTACACCCACCACCTGCTTTGCCACAGGCGCCAAAATCTGAGCGATGGTTCCGGTGCCGCTGTAAAGGTCAAAGACCACCTTATCCTTTGTATCTCCGATGTAGCTTCTCACCTTCTCATAAAGGACCTCCGCCCCCAGGGAATTGGTCTGGAAAAAGGAAAATGGAGAAATTTTAAAACGCAGTCCCAGCAGCTCTTCATAAAAATAATCACTGCCATACAGGATCTCCGTCCGGTCGCTTTGAACCACATCCGCCAGAGAATCATTGCAGGTATGGAGAATCCCCGCTGTCTTTCCCTCAAGGGGGAGCTGCAGGATCCGCTCCTTCCAGCTCTCCAGAGCCCGTTTTTCCCCTTCCGCTCCGCCGAAGCAGTCTGTCTGAGTCGTTGTCACCAGTACCGCCAGAATCTCCCCGGTTTTAACTGCGCGGCGCACCAGCAGGTGGCGCAGATAGCCCACATGCTGCAGCTTCCGGTAAAAGGGCGTTCCCATCTCCTCAAAAAATTCCCGTGTTGCTTCCAGGATCCGGCAGAAATCCCGGTGAACGATCTGGCACTCCGGCGTTGTCACAATATCATAAAAGCTTCCTCTTTTATGCATGCCCAATGCCAGAGGACCTCCTTTTGTCTCATCTCCAAAAGAAAACTCCATTTTATTCCGGTACCCCCGGCTGATGGGGCTGCCTTCAATTTCCTCAAAGTCATAAGTTCCCGGCTCCGTTACCTGGGCCAGAAGCTCCTTCACCTGCTCTTCCTTGATTTTCAGCTGCTCCTCATAGGGAAGCCCCTGGTAAAGGCAGCCTCCGCAGAGACCACTGTGAACACAGGCTTCACCGGGCTTCTCCTTCTCTGAATGCTCCAGCACCTTCAAGAGCCTGCCCTCGCATTTTCCATTACGTTTCTTTGTCACTACACCCTGAATCTTCTGCCCGGGCAGGCTGTTTTTGACCACAATCTTCTGGCCTTCTATCTCAACAATTCCCTTGTTTGGAAATTCTATTTTTCTTACGATCCCTTCAAATATATCGCCTTTTTTCATCTGCTTCTCTCCTGATATCTTTTCTGAATACTGAAGGCTGTCTTTTCTGCAAAAACAGCCTCGTAATCTTTTGACGCCTGTCTTCTGAATTATAACAGAAAAACCCATTCTCTCCAAGCCCTCATTCTTCCTGCCGATATCCTTTTATCCGAACTTTTCCCTCATCTATCTCAATCCTTATAGCTCCGGACCTCCCCGTCTCCCATATCTGAGCCCCGGTCTCTTTCAGGCGCTCCAGAACCTGAGGAGATGGATGTCCATAAGAATTCCCCTTCCCATACGAAATAAAAGCCGCCTGCGGGGATACCGCCTCCAAAAATTCGGCACAGCTGGAGGTATCGGAGCCGTGATGCGCTACCTTCAGCAGCTGGATGCGTGACAGCTCCTCTTTGGATACCGTTTCCATCAGCTGCCTCTCACAGTCCTGATCCATGTCCCCGGTCAGAAGCATATGAATCCCTCCGAAGCTTAAATCCATGGCCGGCGACTGCTTGTTCCGGTCCAACCTTCCTCCTGCCTCATCGCCGCCATACAGGCAAAACAACTCCACCTCCCCCAGAGAGATCCGGTCCCCTGTTCCGACATAAATAACCTGTGTTCCCCTGTCCGAAGCCAGGTGTTCCAGTTCTTCATACACTTCCTGCCCCTTACCCGACCTGGGAAGCACCAGATTTCGGATTTTAACGCTGGACTCCGGTCCCAGAAGGTAAGTCAGGCCGCTGATATGGTCACTGTCCCCATGGCTCACCAGGGCGCAGCGGATCTCATCAATTCCACGGCTTTCCAAAAAAGGCTCCAGGCATTCTTCTCCCAGGCCGCTCCGGCTGCTGCTGCCCCCGTCAACAAGGATCACTCCCTCTTTCCACTCCGCTGCGATCCCATCCCCCTGCCCTACATCCAGACAGGTTATGCAAAGTCCTCGGACAGGCTCCGGTTTTAAAAGAAATATGCAGGAAAAGTAAGCGCCCAGACACCAGAGCAGCCATTTCCACCGGAATTTCTTCTCCTTTTTCCCGCCATTTCGTTTCGGAATGCCTCTGCCGGCCCCCCATATCCGCTTCTTTCCGGCCTCCGCCCACATCGGGATCGATACCAGAACCGCCAGAAATATTCCGTAAGCCGCTATCCTGCGGATTCCCGGTCTCCCTAAAAGCAGGCTGTACCCTGGGAATTTTTCAAATATTCCGCAGATTTCCTCATAAATAACCAGAATCCAGTGTCCTGTTCCAGCTGCCATTTTTCCAAGTCCAGCCGAAAATGCCCCCAAAGCAATTGCCCCCAAAGCCGAGTAAATCAGACCGGCAGCAAAGGGCAGCACCAGCAAATTCAGAAAAATTCCGTAAACCGGATGACGGAAATAGTGCCATACCACGATGGGTGTCAAAACCATCTGAACACTGAGGCTGATGAGCCAGGTTTTCTGCCTCCCGCTCTGCGCTCCCAGCCATTCTCCCAAACAGGGGCCCAGCCCAGCAATAGCCCAAACCGCCGCAAACGAGAGCTGGAATCCGCTTTGAAACAGAAGATAGGGCTTCTGCCACAATAAAATGACCGCAGCCAGCCCCATGGCGGAAAGGCTGTCATAGCTTCTGCCAGCAATGGCTGCCAGCCAGAGGCACAGGATCATAACAACCGCCCGCATAGCAGAACCGGAGCTTCCGGTCAAAATCCCGTAAGCCACCACCAGAATTCCTCCGGCAATCCCGGCCCCCGTCTGTCTGAGCCCCATCCTGCGCAGGATCAGATAAATCCCGCCGCCTACAACCGTCAAATGCTGGCCGCTGACCGCCAGAATATGGGAAATCCCATGTCTCTGGTACATTTCTTTCATTTCCGGTTCCATCCGGGACTGGTCTCCCAGCACAACAGCCTGAAATACCCCCAGATCCTCCTGCCGGCATACCCGCTCCAAAATTTCACCGCACCAGCTCTTGAACCGGCGGATCGCCTCCAGATAGGGAATTGTTTCCGTTCTCACCGCCTGGATCCCCTCCCCAAAAACCTGGCAGCAGTATCCGGCAGACCGGCTGTAAAGTCCAAAATCAAACTCTCCCGGATTCCCGGCCCGCTCCGTTTCCCGGAGTTCTCCCCGCAGGCTGATATGCCAGCCGATTTCCAGATAACCGGTCTCCTCCGCAAATATCGATATCTGCCGGAATTTTCCCTCAGTCCGCCCTGCACGGGCGGTCACATCCTCCAGGATCAGGCTGGTCCCATTTTCTTTTTCCTGGATTTTCACCACCCTTCCCATGATAAGAGGCCGGACATTCCCGAAGCTCCGGACTGCCTCTGCCTCTCTGCGAAAACGGAGCATCTCCGCTCTTCCTCTCCCATATCCCGCGCCAAAAGCCGCTGCCAGACACAGAAGCAGGCACAATCTTTTGAATCCCTTTCGCAAAAAGAGCAGAAACGAATCAACGTTCCTGCTCCGCCATATTCCGACAGACAGCGCACCGCAAACAAAGACCGCGCAGACAGCCGCCGGGATCCAAACCGACACAGCCACATTCAGCAGAGCCAATACCTCTCCAAGTACGAAGCTCCCTGCAATTACAAAAATGGGCCGCTTAATCAAATATTCTCCTTTCCTGCCGGATTATTTGCCGGCTTTTTTTCTACTCCTCCTCCATATACTCCGTATCACGCTCAAAAGCTGTATTCAGGGATACCACATCCCGGAACATTACATCCTGGGAACCATTGACCAGAATCCGCACCCGCGTTACCGTAGTCAGCTCCGTCAGTGAATTGACAATGGCATAAATGGGGACATACTCGCTGACGTCCGTCACTCCTTCCAGGAACGTGGCATCGAAATTAATATAGCAGACACTGTCATTGACGCTCAGATTCAGCACCTTCAGCCCCTCCGGAAGAACCCGGTAATGTCCTTCCTGAGCAGGACCCGCAATCAGCTGCTCCACCACCAGCTGCTCCATGGAAGAGGTATTCATATCGTGAATCACCTCACGCTGCTCCGGCACAAGCCGGCTGCCGCTCTCATCGGTAAAATACAAGGTCAGCTCCACTTTCTCATAGGAGTTCACATTGCTGGTCCCCATAATAAAATCACTGGCCGTCAGCATCCCCACCGGATTCTGATTTCGGTCCATCAGGGGCTGGTCGCCGCAGTAGATATTAATATAATCCACACCGTTAATCTGTGTCAGCATAAGAGTCAGGGCCGCCCGGCAGAGAATCTCCTGGTCGGCCTTCATAGAAGTATAATTCGCGTCAAAATACAGGTACAGTACCTGGTCCTCCCACCGGCAGTTCTGATAAACCACCCGGTCAGATAATGGCGGCTGGCAGTCCAAATCCGCCGGAACTGTCCGGATCTGCTCCATCAGCTCGTCAATCAGATCATCCGGGTCCGCTGACTGAGGACAGTAGGCATAGGGTACCAGTCTGGTAGCGGCGGAATTGAGGTAATAAACCCAATATTCTCCGGCCTCCAGCTTAGGATGCTCCTCCTGCCCTATACTGCAGCCTGCCGTCCAGCAGACTGCCAAAATCAGGAATGCTCCCAGAGCCAGCCATTTCAAGGCTCTTTCCCAGGATCCGGGCTCTCTTCTTTCCATCATGCTCTCGCCTCCTGTCTGGGAATATAGTTCAGCGGAATACGCATGGCAAAGGTTGTCCCCTCACCCAGAACGCTCTCCACATCGATCACACCGCCGTGCATCTGCACCACGCTTCTGGTAATAGCCAGCCCAAGGCCGGTTCCGCCGACCTCTCTGGAACGCGCCTTATCCACCCGGAAAAAGCGGTCAAAAATATGGTCTACATCCTCCTCCGGAATGCCGATGCCGGAATCCGCCACCTTCAGATAAAAATACTTGTGATCCGCATCCAGCGTTACCCGGACCCATCCGGAATCCACGTTGTACTTAATGGCATTTTCCACCAGATTGGTGATGGCCAGAGACATCTTCATCTCGTCCACATCCGCGGTCACCTCCCGCATGCTCTCCAGGATAAGCTCCACATTTCCCTTCTTGGCGATAGGCCGCAGCCTCTTTAGGATCATCTCCAGCTGGGCATTCATATTCACCTGGGAAATATTCATCTGGTCAGCCGCGGACTTATCCATTTTTACCAGGGTCAGCAAGTCATCGATGATCTTGGTCTCCCGGTCAATTTCATCGGAAATATCGGACATAAATTCCCGGTACAGTTCTACCGGCGCATCCTCCATTCCCATCAGGGAGTCCGCCAGCACCCGGATAGAAGTAATAGGCGTTTTCAGCTCATGAGAAACATTGGAAACGAATTCCTGGCGGGACTGATCCACCGCACGCAGCTTGCTCAGCGACTTATTCACTGCTGCAGACAGCTGGCTGGTCTCCCGGAAGCTGTCTTCCATGATATCTGCCTCCAGATCTCCCTGGGCTACCTGGTTCAGGGAACTCTGAAGCCGCCGGATGGGGCCCATAAATACAGACGCCGCTCCCATGGCTGCCACTGCCAGCACCACGATTGCCACCATCAGGAAAAATTCTGCCTTTCCCTCCACGCCGTCCATCAGCGTCATAATATTTTCCGCCGATGCAGTCACTACCATCACTCCGTCGATCACCGTCTCCTGGTTCCGGTTGTACACCGGGATGGTCTGGGAAAAATACTGCTGCTTCCGGTTGTAGTTGCTGCTGTTTTCCCCGCGAAAGCACCGGATCACCTCCTCAGAGGGATAAAACCGGCCTACAGAAAGATTAAAGGTGTCCTTCACAACCCGGTAGCTCTGGCTCACCAGAACAATCCGTCCATTGTAGGTGTCCGCTATGGTCTGCATCTCCGTATCGATTGTCGCTGCGCCTGCGAACTCCGCATCCATATATCCGGCCCGGGTCATCTTATTGCTCAGGATCATGCACTGATTCTGCAGCTCAATACTCCTGGACTCCAGCTGGGCCTGGCGGAAAGATCCTGTCAAAACCTGGCTCTGAACCAGCAGCGGAACCGCGCCGAACAGGACGAGCGAGATCACCAGCACCACCTTCATACTGATCCCATAGGAGCGAAGCCGCCCCATCCATTTAAACCCTTTCACTTACTCCAACTCCTTCAGCTTCTTTGTACAGGCGAAGGCCAGAGAACCTGGGCCAATATGGCAGGCGATGCTTAATGACAGACGGTCCGTATAGATCTCCGCCTCCGGATAAAGGCTGCGAATCTGTTCCTCAAACGCTCTCGCCATCTCCTCATTGTTGGTATGGGCGATTTCCAGATAAGTGGCATCAGCTTTTGGATCTCCCATCCGCTCTCCCAGGTCTTTTTCCACCGCTTTGATCATGGACGCCCTGGCCTGATTCATTGTCCTTGCCTTGGAAAATGCGTCCAGCTTTCCTCCGTCAATGGCCAGGATCGGTTTAATTCTGAGAATGGTCCCCAGCGCGGCCGCCGCCGGCGTGATCCTTCCTCCCTTTTTCAGGTATTTCAGGGTATCTACCGTAATGTAAATCATGGAATCCCTGGCCGTTTCTTCCAGTATCTCCCGGATCCTGCCTCCGCTCATTCCTCTGGCCGCCAGCTTGCGTGCGTCCAGTGCAGACTGCCGCTGGGTTACGGAAATCCGGTGGTTGTCCACTACATGGACTCTGCCCTCATAATCCTCTGCCAGAAGCCGGGCAGTCTGGCAGGAGCCGCTGAGTCCGCTGGACATTGGGATGTGTACGATCTCCTCATATTCCTTCAGAAGCCGGTCCCACAGTTCCGTCACCGCGGCAGGAGATGGCTGTGAAGTAGAAATATCAGCTCCTTCCTCCAGCCTTTGATAAAACGCCTCCTGGCTTAAATCGATATCCTCAAAGAAGGTCTGCCCGTTGATCATAAAAGGCATGGGCAGAACTGAAATTCCCAGCTCCGCTCCCTGACTCTGGGTAATACCGCTGTTGCTGTCTGTAACGATTGCCGTTCTCATCCGCTATCTCCTCCTATTTGGCCGGCTCCACCTTCAAGATCAATTCTCTGGCCCAGTCTTCATCGGCTGCCCCGGCGAAGCTCACACTAACAATTGTCAGCTGGTCCCGATAGGCAATCTGAGCAGCAATGGTGTACACCCAGTCCTCCTGCCTTTTTTCTCCCTGGCCAGTCTCCGGCTCCGCTGGCTCGCAGGCCACCTGCTCGCCTACCAGCACCGTGCGCTCCACTTTGGGCGCTCCTACTCCGTTTCCCCTGGAAGGCCGGTAATAGGCTATCTTCACTTCCATTTCCCCTCTGGAAAATTCTTCAGTCCGAACCACTGTCTCCTTTCCAAAAGGCTCCTGGCGGATTACCGCCTTCTGCCCCCCGGTCCGGACCCCGCAGATATAATACTCATGCCAGCCTGTTTTCTCTCCATCGTAATAACGCTCGGAATTCCCTCCGGCCCGCATGTCATAGAGAAAGCTGCCCGGCACTGCAAAGCGCATCAGGCCAATGGTACGGTACAGGAGACCGCGCCGGCAGCCGATTCGTCCTTCCCTGATCATCTCTTCCACTCCGGACAGATCCAGCGGCTGGTGTTCGTCCAGTCCGCACACTTCCAGATACTCTTCTTTTGGAAACGGAATCGAGGGCTCCATCTCCAGGGCTTTCTCCAGCAGGCGGATCACTTCCTGATTCACCAGTCTGTCCTCCTGGCTTCTGGAAGAAGGTTTAAAATAGCACTGCTGATTGAGCAGTACCAGAGCACAGTTTCTGAAATACCATGCGTCCTTCTCCTCCTCATTCCAGATGAAAAACTCCTTTGCAAAGGGCGCAGAAAGTCCGGAGCGAAGGATCCCGGAAAGCTCCCGCAGAGAAAAGCTCCGTATATGGGTCATCACCATCCCGGGCTGACTTTCCGGCACAAAATAATCCGAAGGCCAGCATACCGGCTCTCCCTCCCGGATCCGCTGACTGGTCACAATGCTGGACAAAAGTCCCTTAAACCAGGGATAAAAATACTCCCTGGTCATCCGTTCAAAGTTCCGGTCCGCATAGTAGCCCGTAGGGTCCTTTACATTCAGCTTCAGATCTCCTCTGGCCGCAAACAGCTCTAAAAAATGGATCACCGCTCCATGAAAGCCCGGCCCCACAATATTCGTCTGGGAATCCCCAACTAACTGTTTCCCCTTCCAGGTCATCCACAAAAACCCTTCCGGACAAAGCTGATAAATGATATAGCCGGAAATGAGATCGCAGTGATAGCCCAGTTCCTTTCCCAGGCCTTTGGCAAATTCCGCCGTCTTCTCCTGGTCCCAGGCCCTGGCGCCCAGAAGGGTTTTCTTTGGTTCCATGGTGAATGATATGGTGATCCCCATTGATGATGTCCTTTCTCCGCCTTTCCCAAACATTGTTTGAGCTTATTCTACCCTATTTTGACCAAAAATGAAAGCGAAATATACAGCACTCTGTTCCATCCTGCCAAAAAGGCCGCAGCCAGAGGTTTTCTGCTCCCGGCTGCGGCCTTTTGCCTGATCTGAACTTTATTTCGCTGCTCTTATTTCCTCACCAGCAAAGACTTCCCAGTCATCTCTTTGGGCTGCTCCATACCCATCAGGTCGATCAAAGTCGGGACAATGTCGCACAGTGCTCCGCCTTCTCTCAGGCCCTGGGAGGGGTCAGCGTTTACCAGAATGAAGGGAACGGGGTTGGTGGTGTGGGCGGTGTAGGGCTCACCGGTCTTATAATCCACCAGCTGCTCTGCATTTCCGTGGTCAGCGCAGATAAACATCACGCCGTCCACTTCCTTGATGGCGTCCACCGCACGGCCAACACAGGCATCCACGGTCTCGATGGCCTTAATGGCAGCGCTCTCCACGCCAGTGTGTCCCACCATATCGGGGTTAGCGAAATTCACGATGATCACATCGTACTTTCCGGACTTGATGGCCTCCACCAGCTTGTCGCAAACCATGGGAGCGCTCATCTCCGGCTTTAAGTCGTAGGTGGCAACATCCTTGGGAGAGGGAACCAGAATCCGGTCCTCGCCCTCGTTGGGCTCCTCCACGCCGCCGTTGAAGAAAAATGTCACATGGGCGTATTTCTCCGTCTCGGCCAGGCGCAGCTGCTTCTTTCCGTGAGCCGCCAGATATTCACCGAAGGTATTGGTAATGGTCTCCTTCTTGAAAGCCACCAGCTTGTGCTCAATGGTTTCATCGTAATCCGTAAAGCATACATAAACCAGATCCAGCTTCTTTTCTCTGGGGAATCCCTCAAAGGTATCGTCCAGGAAAGCGTGGGTGATTTCTCTTGCGCGGTCCGGGCGGAAGTTGAAGAAGATCACGGAATCGTGGTCGGAGATCACCGCTACCGGCTTTCCATCCTTCTTCACCACAAAGGGAATTACAAATTCATCAGCCTTTCCGTCATCATAGGAGGCCTGAATGCCGGCTGCGGCGCTCTCTGCTTCCTTGCCCTCACCCTTGGTGAGCGCATTGTAAGCCTTCTCCACACGGTCCCAGCGCTTATCCCGGTCCATGGCATAGTAACGGCCCATAACAGAAGCCACCTCTCCTACGCCAAGCTCCTTCATCTTCGCCTCAAGCTGCTCCACATATCCCTTTCCGGATTCCGGAGGAGTGTCACGGCCGTCCAAAAAGCAGTGAACGTACACCTTCTTCAGTCCATTTCTCCTGGCCAGCTCCAGCAGTCCGAAAATATGGGTCAGATGGCTGTGGACGCCCCCATCGGATACCAGTCCGAACAGATGCAGGGCGGAATCATGCTTTTTGCAGTTCTCCACAGCAGTTAAAAACTCTGGGATCTGGAAAAAGTCTCCGTCCTGGATGGACTTGGTAATTCTGGTCAGCTCCTGATAAACCACCCGGCCTGCGCCCATGTTCATGTGGCCTACCTCAGAGTTTCCCATCTGTCCGTCGGGCAGCCCTACATACATACCGCTGGCCTGCCCCTCCACAAAAGGACACTGGCTCATAAGCTGGTCCATGATGGGAGTCTTTCCCTCGCAGACCGCATTGTGCTCGCAGTTTTTATTCAGTCCATAACCGTCCAGGATCATTAAAACGGTCGGTCTCTTGCTCATAACTTAATTGCTCCTTTACTTGTTGTAATTGACAATAGCTCCAAAGTCCGGCTTTAAGGAAGCGCCGCCTACCAGGCCGCCGTCGATATCCGGCTGAGCGAACAGCTCCGGAGCGGAAGTAGCGGATACGGAACCGCCGTACTGGATGCGGATGGCTTCAGCAGTCGCCTCATCGTAAATTTCACCGATGCAGGCGCGAATCGCTGCGCAAACCTCCTGAGCCTGCTCCGTGGTGGCAACCTTGCCGGTGCCGATCGCCCAGATGGGTTCGTAGGCGATCACAGCCGTCTTGGCCTGGTCTGCCGTTACATTCAGGAACGCGATCTTCACCTGCTGGCGAATCCAGTCGATGGTGATGCCCTGCTCTCTCTGAGTCAGGGACTCGCCGCAGCAGATAATGGGAGTGATCCCGTGCTCAAATGCCTTCAGAACCTTCTTATTCACCGTCTCATCGGTCTCTGCAAAATATTCACGGCGCTCAGAATGTCCGATAATGACATATTTGACACCGGCATCTACCAGCATATTAGGGGAAATCTCTCCGGTGTAAGCGCCCTTCTCCTCAAAATACATGTTCTCGGCACCGATCTGGATATTGGTACCCTTAGCAGCCTCCATTGCGGGGATGATGTCAATAGCCGGAACGCAGAACACCACATCCACCTCGTCATTTACTACCAGGGGCTTTAACTGATTCACCAGGGCAACTGCCTCGGTTGGGGTCATATTCATTTTCCAGTTTCCTGCAATAATTTTCTTTCTTGCCATAACGAAAAAATCTCCTTTTTATCCGCTATTTTTGTAGGGCCCTCCCATTCTCAGGAGAGCCCCGCCAAAATGTCAATCTTGTTTAAGCATTATCCGCAGCAGCTACGCCGGGCAGTTCCTTGCCTTCCAGGAACTCAAGGGAAGCACCGCCGCCGGTGGAAATGTGGGTCATCTTATCTGCAAAGCCCAGTCTCTTTACTGCGTTTACGGAATCACCGCCGCCGATCACGGTGGTCGCACCCTCCAGAGATGCTACCGCACGGCAGATTTCCAGAGTGCCCTCTGCGAAGTTGGAGAACTCGAATACGCCCATAGGTCCGTTCCAAACAAAGGTCTTGGCGCCCTGCAGGGCCTCCTTGTACAGAGCAATGGTCTTGGGTCCGATATCATATCCAGCCCAGCCTGCATCGATGGTATCCACTACCTTGTGCTCAGTATCATTAGAGAACTCCTTGCCCTCCACATGGTCAACCGGAAGCAGCAGCTTTACGCCCTTCTCCTGCGCCTTCTTGATCATATCCAGAGCATAGTCCAGTTTGTCCTCCTCGCACATGGAGTTTCCGATTTCCTGTCCCTGTGCCTTGGCGAAGGTGTAAGCCATGCCGCCG
>DWYS01000115.1 GCA_019118585.1 Candidatus Enterocloster faecavium
CCTTCCCCACCCGGAAGCCATCACGGATGAACAGGTCAGTTTGTTCTTGAAGCTGCTGTTCCACAAGGACAGCACCCGTCAGCTTATGGAAAAAGTATTTGCCGGAAACGGCACAGAGAAGGAGGGCGCAGAATGAAGATAGATTTTTCAAAGGATGAGCTGGCTATGGTCTATCAGTACGCCGCCGGTACGAAGGAGGACACCCTTGCGGGGCTGAAAGAAATCGTGCCGGTTATCCGTGACCGGCAGACAAGGGAGATTGTGGAGAGTACCATCCGAAAGCTGGACGCCATCCCGGAGCCGGAGTGCCGCCGCTTTATCGCTGAAACGAAGCAGCGGTTTATCCAGAAGCGGGACAATTCTATCCGGCGCAGGCTTGCCGAAGCCAAGGCACAGGCGAGGACGGAAAAGCCACATCCCAAGAGAAAAGAGCCAGACCGGGAACGGTCATAATCGCTTCCAGAGCCGCAGCCCGTGGACTGCCCCTTTGTGGATTTGCCGCCCGGAAACACCTTGCGCTGCAAGCTGTTCCCGTCCAGCAAATGAGATAGGGCTTGACTTAAAATTTTTATTCAGTTACCCTTAGATAAGAGTTACCGGTAGCTCTTTATCTAATCAATACGGAGCGTGTAAAAATGTATCATGCACATTTTAGGGGAACACACTACGAAACTGGTTTTCGGTGGGGTTCCTTACTGTTGAAACACCAAAATATAATTTTAGAAAATATACCATTTGAAATTACACAGGAACGAATCGACTATGCGTTGTCCTGTCTCCCCATCTATGAAAGGTTTTATCCTGAAATCACAGAAGAAATTCAGGGACTTGCGGATGGACAAAACTGCGATGTTCGTATCTTACAGGCAGTATTGTTTAACATGTACTCTATGCCACCAGCTTGCAACTGTTCTTGTTTTGCGTTCACGACCGGACAGGAAATTCTTCTGGGGCGGAACAGTGACTTTCTAACAGAAATCGAAAAGTTAAATATGAATGTGATTTATAGGCTAACCGATGGGGCATATTCCTTTAACGGGAATACAACAGCTTTTGTAGAGGTTGAAGATGGTGTCAACGAACAAGGTCTGGCTGCCGGATTGACCTCTGTTTACCCCGTTCAACGCAAGCCGGGATTTAATGCTGGCTTGCTTCTCAGATACCTATTAGAAAAATGCAAAAATGTATCGGAAGCTATTTCTTGTTTACATCAATTACCAATCGCTTCTGCTCAAACCTTGACATTAGCAGATACATCAGGAGAAATAGCACTTGTTGAGTGTAATTCGGAGTGTATAGAAGTCACAACATCATTAAGCAATACTCATTCTTTTGTTTGCGACACAAATACTTTTCATCTTACGAAAATGACAGAATATAACAGAATTGGTATTGATGATTGGTTTGCAGAGAAAAGGTTTCAAACTTTACTTTCTGCCCTTCAAGATAACAAAAACTTCAATCTGATATTTGCCCAAAAACTTCTATCTGGCGAATATGGTTTTCTCTGCCAATATGACAGGAGCACCGGAAAAGATACGGTATGGTCAGTTATTTATGACCTAAAACAGCATAAAATCTATCGAAGTGAGGGAAATCCCGGACGCCGTAGCTTCAAAGAAGATTTTCGTTTTCGCTTTTGATTTTATCCATTTCTAACAAGCAATAAACACTTAAATACCAGCCGCCCACCGGAGGCACCACCGAGCAGGAAATCTTGAAACAGGTTCCCTGCTCTTTTTTGCCCGGACGTCGGGAGAGTAGTAGACCGAAAAACAAGGGAATTACAAAAAGAAAAACCGGCGTGAAGCCCGTAAAATCAAGGGAGATCGGGACTTCACAATTTTTTCACAAAATAATTAGCACTCAACCCTTGACAGTGCTAATAATAAGTGTTATATTACATGTAGAACAAAGGAAGAGAGATAAAAAGAAGGAAAAAGATATAAATCCTTTGAATCTCTTAAATCCGGTTCCAAGAAACAAGGTAAACAGCATAGCGATAGATAGAAAAGGAGAGATGACTTATGTTAATGCCTAGTATTTTTGGAGAAAACTTATTAGATGACTTTTTTGATTTCCCGTTTGGAAACAGTTACAGAAGCGTACAGTCTCAGCTGATGAGAACTGATGTAAAAGATACAGACCAGGGCTATGAAGTAACCATGAATCTGCCCGGAGTAAAGAAGGAGGATGTAAAGGCAGAGCTGAAGGACGGATATCTGACGATCAGCGCTTCTTCTAATAACAGCAAGGATGAGAAGGATGACAATGGCAAATATATCCGCAGGGAGCGTTACACCGGTTCCTGCAGCAGAAGCTTCTATGTAGGCGACCAGGTAACGGAAGCTGACATCAAGGCAAAGTTTGAAAACGGTACCCTGACGATGATGATCCCGAAGAAGGAAGAGAAGCCTGCAGTGGAAGATAAGAAATATATCGCCATTGAAGGATGAGATTAAACCGGAAGGTGTAAAGTAAGAGAAGAGAGGCAGAAGGCTTGGAAAGAGAGCGTTCTGCCTCTCTTTTTATGCTGCCGGCTGGACGATGCTGCCCCAGTGTGTTAGAATAAAATGGACTGTTGAACAGGGGAAGAGCAGGAAAGGAAGGACAGCTATGGAATTAAAACGGATCGGATTTATTGGAACGGGAATTATGGGGGAGGCGATGGCCGCTCATCTGATGGAGGCAGGATATGAAGTGTCTGTGTACAACCGGACGAAGGCAAAGGCGGACCGTCTGGTGGAAAAGGGCGCAAAGTGGTGCGAAGATCCTCAAAAATGTGCAGAAGACCAGGATGTGGTGATTTCCATTGTGGGATATCCTAGGGATGTGGAGGAAGTCTATCTGGGAAGCCAGGGGATTTTAAAGGGTGCTAAAAAAGGAGCATATCTTATCGATATGACTACATCTTCCCCGGCACTGGCAGAGCGTATTTTTAAGGAGGCTGAGAAGCTGGGCTTTCACAGCATGGATGCACCGGTAACCGGAGGAGACACCGGGGCAAAGGCGGGAACTTTGACAATTCTGGCAGGAGGGAGGAAAGAAGATTTCGATGCGGTTCTTCCGGTGTTTCAGGCCATGGGAAAGAACATCCGCTACATGGGACCTGCCGGAGCGGGACAGAAGACCAAGCTGTGCAACCAGATTGCTATTGCAGGAGCTTTAAGCGGAGCCTGCGAGGCTTTAACCTATGCCAGGGCCTGCGGCCTGGAGGTAGATCAGGTTCTGGAGGCGATTTCCTCCGGGGCGGCAGGGAGCTTCCAGCTTTCCAATGTGGCGGCCAAGGGAGCAGGCGGGGACTGGGCTCCCGGCTTTATGCTGAAGCATTTTATTAAAGATATGAAATTGTCCCGGGAATCTTCTAACAGCTGCGGCCTGAGCCTGGATGTACTGAGGCAGGTACTGAAGGAAGCGGAGAGCCTGGAGCAACAGGGGCAGGGAGATTTGGGAACCCAGACTTTGTTAAATTATTACTGGGACTGGTCAAAATAGGAGATGGCAGAAAGCGCCCGGACGGCTGACAATACCGCCCGGGCGCTTTATTTCACGAAATTTGGCCGTTTCTACTCTGCCTGGAAGGGAACCACATCAGCTACCGCATCCCGGGGCAGGATTTCCCGGCCCTCATGGTCAATGTCAATCAGGTGATACCGGTCATTGCCCATGTGAAGCTCCTTCATGTAGGACAGCTGGCGCAGTCCGTGCCGGCTTTCCATCCGTTCTACCAGGTCTTTGTGGTCCTCATCCTTCAGGGCGTAAACCAGGTCTACAGATGCCTGGTCGATGGCCAGGATATCCAGGGACGCCAGGATCCCGATGTTGGGAGTGACCACCGGCATGGCCGCGGTACCCTCGCAGTCGCAGGAAACGGACATATTGCGGAGGACATTGACAAAGGCAATGTGGCTTCCGAAATGGTCTACTACCGCCTTGGCAGATTCCATCATCCGCTCCATAAATTCCTCGCGGGCAATGTCCCACATGTCGGCGGAGCCGGGAGTGGTGTGGATCATAGCCTTTCCGATGCGTTCGTAAATTCTGCGAAGGCCCTCTGCGGATAGATCTCTGGTAAAATACACCACGGATTCATCGCCGGTGCGCTCGCTGTATGGGATATAATGGTTTCCCCCGGTTCCGGGTACTGGTTTTTGACTGCTCATGTTGCTTCTCCTTTCTGGCTGCCTTATGTCAGGTAAAATATCAGTTCCATGATAAAAGCATAATACTTCAAGTGCACTTTAAGTCAAGAGTATTTTTGCGATAGCATGCAGCTAACTGATAAGATGTAAAGGAAACTTGACACTACGGCCTGAAAGTGCTATATTGAGGATGTAAAGGAACCTTGGCAAAAGGGGAGAGAGCGGATGTGAAAAACAGGGTGGAAGAATTGAGAAAGGAAAGAGGGCTAAGCCAGGAAGAATTTGCAAGGGCTATCCGGGTTTCCAGACAGACGGTCAGTTCCATTGAGACGGGCAAATATAACCCTTCCCTGGAATTGGCTTTTGCCATTGCGGATTTTTTTCAGAGGACGATCGAGGAAATTTTCATATATGACAGGAGGAATTAACGATGGATAAAAAACATTTGGCTTCAGGAATTGCAATGATCGGAGCAGGCCTGCTCTGCTTGGCCATAGCTTTTTTAAATGCACGTATTCAAAGTCTGTTCTGCGGTCTTGCGGGGGCAGGGCTGGGGGCAGGGATCGCCCAGACGATCAAGTATTTTTACTGGTCCAAGCCGGAACGGCGCGGGCGGTATCAGGAAAAGATGAACAATATGAAGATCATCATGGAGGACGAGCGGAAGGAAGGACTGCGCTTCCGGACCGGGTGGTATATGTATCTCTTTACCCTGATCGTTCTGGGCCTGACCTCCAGCGCAATTCAGATACTCGGAAATTACGGCGTTCTTGAAGGCACCAGATGGATGGTGATCTTCCTGGGGATCCTGTTCTTCGCGGAATTGATTTTGGGCTGGGTCCTCTACCGGAGGCTGGAGAAGAAATATTAAGGGCCGAAGATTTTCTTACGATCGATAAGTGGATTTTTAAGTTTTTAATAACGTATTTAATAATTATTTTAGTATCCGGTCAAATTTTCTCCACATTTGCCCAGTATACTGATATCATCAAATGAAAAGTAAAGCAGTCAGAGCTTTTTCATTGATTTCCGCAAGGTTCGGGATATCTTGAACCGATGCGGTCTACATTGCAAAGCCGGTGGGGTTGACAGCAAGTCAGCCTTACCGGCTCAACCTAATTTTAGGGAAAATTTAAAAGAAGGTCCGGTTCCGGTCAGCAAAGCCGTTCTCGATCGGAATGGATGGGCCTCAGCTGCCAGAATGCCACGGCGCTGGCAGCAGCCACATTGAGGGAGTCCACCTGGTGGGACATGGGGATGCGGAGCGTGTAATCGCATCCTTCGATGGTTTTTGCTGACAGTCCGTCTCCCTCGGAGCCCAGAAGGATGGCCAGCCTGGGTTCGGCCATGACCCGAGGGTCATCGATGGAGCGGGAGTCCTCTCTTAAAGCCATGGCCGCAGTTTTAAAGCCCATGGAGCGGAGCGCCTGGATTCCATGGTCTGGCTGGGAATCTTCCAGAAACGTCCAGGGAATCTGAAAGACGGCCCCCATGCTGACGCGGATGGAGCGCCGGTAGAGGGGATTGCTGCAGTCACCTGTAAGGAGCAGCGCCTCCATGCCCAGGGCAGCGGCAGAGCGGAAGATGGCTCCCACATTGGTGGGATTCATAATATGTTCCAGAACTGCAATGCGGGATTTGCCGGAGCAGATATCTGCAGGGGAGGGCAGGGGAGGACGCCTCATAGCGCAGAGAACACCTCTTGTCAGATGAAACCCGGTTAGTTGAGTCAGCACCTGAAAATCCGCGGTGAAGACAGGAATATCGCCGCAGCGCCGGATGACATGGCTGGCCTGCCCCTCTATATGCTTTTCCTCCAGCAGCATGGAAACAGGCTGGCAGCCTGCATCCAGAGCCCGTTCCACCACTTTGGGACTCTCCGCGATGAACAGTCCTTTTTCCGGTTCGTGCCGGTTGATCAGCTGATTTTCCGTCAGCCGGGCATAGATGTCCAGCCTGGGATCCTGAAAATCGGTAATGTGAATGATATTCGCCATAAAAACTCCTTATTCATCAATGTTTATTCTTCTCGTTTGGCAGGAAGCCGTATGGTCACCTCTGTTCCGCGCCCGGGGGAACTCTCATAGGAGAGCCCGTACTGGACTCCATAGAGACTTTTCAGACGCAGATTGGTATTGTATATACCGATATGGCTGTCAGGGCCAGCGTCCCGTTTCTGGCTGCCCGTTTGCTGCCAATGGCCTCTGGTTCTGGAGTCAGAGGAAGGGGAAGGTTCCGTATCCAGCTCATCCTGCAAAGTCTTTAACTGTTCCCCTGTCATTCCGGCTCCGTCATCGGAAATAATGAAGACCATGTCCCCTTTCTCAAACCATCCGATGATCAGAATGGTCCCCTGCTTTTCCTCGGCCATGCGGATGCCGTGCAGGAGCGCATTTTCCACGATGGGCTGGAACGTCAGTTTGGGGATGGTATAGCTGTACAGCTCTTCCGGAACATCTACGGTCAGGTGGGCGCAGTTGTCGTAGCGCATATTTTGAAGCTGAACGTAAAGGGATACGTGTTCCAGCTCTGCCCGGATCGTGTTGACCAGGCTGCCCTTGCTCAGAGTTAATTTGTAGAAACGGGACAAAGCCTGGATGGCAGAGGTGACATCCTGAGTCCGTCCGGTTTTGGAAAGCCAGTTGATCATATCCAGTGTATTGTAGAGAAAATGCGGGTTGATCTGGGCCTGGAGCGCCAGAAACTCTGCTTTGCGCAGTTCCTCCGAGGATTTTTTCTCCTGCTCCATCAGGCGGTCCAGCTCCAGAGCCATATAGTTGTAGGTGTCGGAGAGGATTCCGATCTCATCCTGGCCGGAAGGACGCCCAGTGATGGGATGCGGTTTTCCGGACCGGACCGAGTGCTCCATCTGGAGGGCAACGCCGATGATTCGTTTGGCAATGGAGCGGGACAGAATCAGAGCGATCCACACTGCCAGTGCGGTAAAAAGAAGGTAGATCATGACAAATTCCAGCAGCAGGCGGATTCCTCCGGCGGTTATGTGGGCCGATGGAAGGATGGAAACCATATACCAGTCCGTGTACTGAATGGGAAAATATGCGCTGTAGGCCGGGCCGTCCGGAAAAGAGACCAGGGAAAAAATCCCTTCCTTCCCAATCTGTCCGCCCAGCTGGCTGTGCGGGATAAAATAGGTAAATGAAAATCCGGCGGAGGCGGCTACCAGCTGGTCCTGCTCGTTGACCAGATAAGTAATGGCCTCCGGAATTGGGAGACTTCCAGAGAGACTTTCCTCCAGCAGTTCCCGGGATAGGTAAACGGCGACAAAAGCGCTGGTTTTTGGTGCTTCCAAAGAAGTATCCGTCTCATCGGATCCAATTTGATTGACAACAGCCAGATCTCCCAGTTCCCGTTCTGCTTCGGAAAGAAGGAAATCGGAAAAGAGCATATGTTCTCTGGTTGCGGGAAGACTGTCCTTCCAGGAACCGGCCAGAGACAGCGGAATCAGCAGAGGGCGGCTTTCACGGTTTAAAGAAGAAAGCTGGCTGTAAAGCTGGTCATCGCAGTAGATGCGTATGTCTGTAATAAAATTGCCGTCCTTCAGGCTGCTGGTCAGATTATAGAGACGGTCAAACCGCTTTTCGTAAGCCATGGGATCGTTCAGGATTTCCTCCAGAGCCGGATTGAGAAGGTCCCACACCAAACCGGTTCCGTTGACGGTATCTGTTGTATGGACCGCAGTATCCATCAGATTTTCAATGGAATTCATGGCCTGGAAGGCCATCGCCTGTTCCGAGGCGATCGAGTTGCTGATGATGACATTGTACAGCCGGGCATAGAAGAAGCCGGTGACAACAGCAGTGGGCAGCAGCAGGAGAATCCCATGGGAAATAAGCAGCTTGCTGGTCAGTTTTAAATTGTAGGTATATTGGTACAGCAGTTTTTTGATTAAGTTTTTCACGAAAGCATTTTCTCCCGGTATTCGGATGGCGACAATCCCACCATTTTTTTGAAGGCTTTGCTGTAATAATTGCCGTCGCTGTAGCCTACCTTGGAGGAAATGTCGGTGATTTTAAAACGCTGGTCCGCAAGGAGCTGCTTGGACATGCGGATTCGGTACTCGTTCAGGTACTGATTAAGGGTCTGTCCGGTCTCTGTCTTAAAAAGCGTACAGACATAGCTGGAGGACAAATTGACATGTTCGCTGATATCCGGAACGGACAAGGTTGGCAGGGGATAATTCTGATGGATGAATTCTTTAATCTGAAAGACGACAGGATTCTCCCCTTGGCCATTCTTCAGGATTGAAAAGAACTGCTTCAGCTTTTCGGTAAACAGCTGGTTTAACTGTGACAGCGTGATGCAGACGGAAGCGTTGTCCCAGATTGATTCCTGGACTCCATCCGGCCTGTTCCACAGAGAAATATGTTTTGCGGTGGCGTATTCGTCCAGCTTCCCAAGATATTTGTAGTAAAGGTCCCTTGCCTGATTGGCCGTCAGGAGGGCGGGAGAGATGGAAGCGTACAGCCGTTCCGCTACCTTTAAAGCCTGGCTCTCCTGTTCGTTTGTCATGGCAAGGAGAAAATCGGGCATCAGATCAGCAAAGGGAACTGCAGAGCTGCCGGGAACCTGTTCCGGCAGTTCGCTGTCCAGTTCAAAGAAAAAGCCAAGCTCCAGCATTTTTACCGCCTGTTCATAAGAGTGGAAAATACGCTCCGCGCCGGAAACAATGGGGCCTCTGGCAACAAAAAAGTGGCAGGTATTCTTTAAATCCTCTGTCAGTCTTCGGGTGATGGATTTCAGCTTTTCTTCCTCCAGCCTCCGTTCGCTGTAAAGATGGATGACCATATCGTGGTCCGCGTGGAAGGCATAGATGCGCTGAATGCCATGCGCATTCAGGTTGTTCTCAAAACGCTGGTTTAATTCCCGGGAAATCCCGGAGGGCATGTCTGAGATGGGGGACAGAAAACGAACGACAATGGTCGAAAAGCTGGTGGAGGATGAAAATGGAAGTTTCAGGCTCTGGATCAGCTGCCGGATTTCCATGCTCTGGGAGCTCTCCTTTTCAGTCAGCCCCAGGGCCAGCTTGGCCATCAGATGCTTCTCATGGCTTTGGGCGATGGAACGGCTGTGCAGTCGGGCCAGCCTGTTCTCTGCCGCTTCCTTCAGAGAAGCCTGAAGCTCCTCCAGATCCAGAGGCTTTTCCACATAACTGACTGCCTTCAGCTTGATAGCGGCTTTCAGGTACTCTTTATCGGAATAGGCGCTCATAAAAACGATCGATACGTCCGGGTCATCTTTTAAGATCTGTTCTGCCATTTCCACGCCGGTCATCCGGGGCATCCGCACATCGGTGAGGACCAGATCCGGTGGATTTTTCCGGGCTTCCTCCAGGCCGTGAAGGCCATCGTCCGCCAGAATTACCTGGTCCACAGACAGAGCTTTTAGGTCCAGACTCTCCTCAATGCCCTTTCTGGTCAGTTGTTCATCGTCTGCGATTAAAAGCTTCATAGGGTATTTCCCTCCCATTTTTTCTGTAAGTAAAAAAATTTTCCATCATTTAAAAAGATTTTACCATAGAATCCTGCAAAACGGAATGATAAGATAAATACAACGAACGAAACAAGGACTTTAGGACGGACATGAATTGAAAGGCGAGAATAGAGCGAAACCACATAAAATCCTAAAATACCAAAGATGACTGGAGGAAATTAAGTTATGAAACACGCATTTGTAAAGTTTGATGAAGCTGATCAGATCGTTGATTTTGTTCGGATCATTACCAGGTATGGATATGATGCGGACGTAAAATGCGG